>NZ_CP038436.1:917160-1222880 GCF_004683965.1 Nocardioides seonyuensis | reverse complement strand
TCGGCTGGACGGTTCGTACGCACGAGGAGCCGCCACCCCGGACAGTGATGTGGACTTCCTTGCAGACCCTGCCCGCCGGGTTCTCGTTCTTCGACATGATGGCTCTCGTAGACGAACCTTGAAGAGGTGCTCGGCCTCCGGGTGGATGTCATCCACGACGACCCCCCTTGGCGGTGAAGTGCTCGACCGGCCACGCGCTTCAGGCGTGCCATTCCAAGGGTGACAAGATTGATCACCTCGAACACGCGTTCGACGGCGCGGCTCATGTAATCCGGCACTCTGGACCTATAATCTCGCTCTTGTGACCGCCTCCTTCACCTTCGCTGACCTCTTCGCTGGCGTGGGTGGCTTCCACGCGGCACTCGGCGCAATGGGAGGCAACCTCTGGTTCGCGTCAGAAATCGACAAGAACGCCAAGGCGGTTTACGACCACAACTGGGTTCGCCCCCTCCGTGACGGAGGCTCCGACGATGGCGCGAAGAAGGTCGAAGGCGACATCGTCCCCCTGACTGACCAGGGGCGAATGGAAGTGCCGCCTGTGGATGTCCTCGCCGCAGGGTTCCCGTGCCAGCCCTTCTCCAAGTCAGGTTTCCAGCGCGGAATGGACGAGACCCGCGGCACCCTCTTCTGGAACATCGCCAACGTCCTCAAGGAGCGCAGCCCTTCGGTCGTGCTGCTGGAGAACGTCCGCAACCTCGCTGGTCCCAACCATCAGGACACTTGGGAGACCATCCTCCGCAACCTCCGCGACCTCGGATACCGCGTCGCTGACAAGCCCGCCGTGTTCTCGCCGCACCTGCTCCCGCCACACCTCGGTGGTCGTCCGCAGGTGCGAGAGCGGGTATTCATCCTCGCCCACAAGGTGCGACCGGGTGTCGCTAAGCGGGGAGACGACCCCATCGCGCTCCCGCGACCCGTGGACGGGTGGAACCCGCAGTCGTGGGACCTCCGCAAGCACCTGCTCCTGCCCGACGACGAGATTGAGCACCCCGAGCGGTACATCCTCGACAAGGCCGAGGTCGACATCATCAACGCCTGGGACACGCTGCTCCACCAGGTGGCGGAGAGGCTAGAGCCAAATGAGCGACTCCCGGGGTTCCCCATCTGGGCGAACGAGTTCCGCACTGTCGAAGAGGCAGAAGACCTCATCGAGGCCGCCCGGCTCGAAGGCGACGAGATTCCGAAGTGGAAGGCCGACTTCTACCGAAAGAACGCCGTCTTCTATGAGCGTCATCGGTCTGTAATTGACCCGTGGCTCCCGAGCATCAAAGGTTTCACCGCGTCCCGACAGAAGTTCGAATGGCAGGCGCAGGACCACGTGCCCCTCGACGACACCGTGATGCACTTCCGGCCATCTGGTGTGCGCGCCAAGCGCCCCACCTATGTGCCCGCGCTCGTCGCCATCACGCAGACCAGCATCATCGGGAAGCGTCGCAGGCTCACGCCACGTGAAGCGGCTCGACTCCAAGGGCTGCCGGACTGGTTCGAGTTCAAGCAGGAGAGGGCGGACGGGTCCATCGTGGAGCAGTCCGACCCCGCCTCGTACAAGCAGATGGGCAACGGCGTCAACGTCGGCGCGGCGTACTACGTCTTCCGTGAGTACGTGCTTACGCACAAGGACGAAATCGCTCACTTCGCCCCGCACTTGGTCGAAGCGGTCCTCGCCTCGTCGCCCAACCCCGACGAGGAGTTGGAGAAGCCGCTACACGAGGCCCGCCCACTCACGGTGGGACCGGAGGGCAGCAGTCGAGGGACGCTCACTGCGGCGGCGCGGTAGGCGCAGGGCAGCCTTAGACAACGGCGCGTAAGCAGTGACCATCAAGTTGGCCCGGACCAGCACATGATGGCTAGTCTCATGGATGGCGATGCCCCCTCGGTCGAACAACTTGTGGATGTCCGCTCTCAGGAGAAGTCCATTCGTCACGTGGTTGGTCGCCGGTCCTCGGTACGGGTAAATGTGGGCCGCTTCCAGGGTGTCGACGGCGTCGTACCCGGTCACCGCACACTTGCCGTCGTAGGCGTCGAGCAATCTGTTCCGGAACTGGTTCTGACCCTCACGAACTGCCATCTCGATGAGCCGACGGTCCCGTGCGTCCTTGAAGTCTTCGAAGTCGATGCCGAGGGCCGCGGCTTCCGCGACCAGTTCGGGCTCGACGTCAGGCATCTGAGGTCGCCCGACAACACCGTTGCGGGTGATGCCGTCAATGATGATCTGGAGTGCTTCGTTGGTGACTGTTCCCCCACGTGAAAGCAAGCCCGGGTCCATCGGTTCCTGGGTGGCTGCCTCCACTACCGCAGTAAGGACGTCGTCCTTGGTCTCCAGTGCGGCGATTGTCGTCTCAGGGAGGCCAAGCCCTTTCCCCACTGCCTGGAGGAAGTCCTTGCGTACCTTGGAGCCGCGCGACGTGGTGAAGTGCTCAATGCCGAGCAGGTCTGAGATGACACCCATCAACGGGCGCTCAGGAAAATGCCTGCCGTAGACCTTGGCCACCCAGGCAGGCTAGGGGACACCACGTAGTTCGTAACGGAAGACGCGCGAGACCATGGCAAGCCAGCAGTGGACCAGGACACCGAAGAGCGCACACCTGTCGGGCCGCACCAAGACCAACACGCATCCCGAGGTGCTGCTGCGACGCGCCCTGCACGCGGCCGGGGCGCGTTTCCGTCTACACCGCAGAATCGCGAAAGGGTGCACGCCTGACGTCGTGTTGCCTGGGCGTCACGTCGCGGTCTTCGTGGACGGCTGCTATTGGCACTCCTGTCCCGAGCACGGCCGAAGGACCCCATTCACCGGCCCCAACGCAGGGCTTTGGGAGGATAAGATGCGTCGAAACCGCGAACGGGACCTCCGGGCCACAGCACTTGCCGAAGAGGCAGGCTGGACAGTGGTCCGGGTCTGGGAGCACGAGGTGACGCGAGATGCAGCCGCTGCGGCCAGAAGGGTGCTCGCTTCTGGCTAGATGACGACCTGTCCGGGGTCGGCGTCGGCGATGGACTCCTCGGTCTCGAAGAGGCCACGCGTCGGTTGGAGTGCATCGGGCAGATCACCCGCCGTGGGCTGCTGAGCGGTATCCCAGGGCGCCACCCAGCCGAGGCGCTGGGACTGGTCAAAGAACGCGAAGTTCGTGTGCACAGCGTCGAGCGAGGCTCGCAGATGCGCCTTGTACTTCTCGACCCGCTCGTCAGTGCTGGCACCGGCTGGTAGACCCGAGGTGAGAAGTTTCCCTGCCTTGGTCAGTTGGACCGGCGTCCACTTGGCGAGGTTTTCGGCTCCGCCGCGGAACGGGTCCGGCCAACCTGAAAGGCTGCTAATCCAGCGCACGACTGGTGCAATGTCGGTGAGTGACTGCGTGCGGAGGTTCCACGAGTCGTCGAGGTGGCCCGCGGGGGACCCCGCCACCAAGTGGCCTTCAGCGCGGAGCCGGTTCACGGTGTCGACGAACTCTGTCGGTCGCTGGGTCGCAGCGACTTGGTAGATCTGTTCGCTGATGGAGGCGGGGCCGACTGCGGCGGCCAGGCATCCCCACCACATCGGCACGTTGTGCGGGTAGTCGCGGATGGTCTTCAGGCCGCCGTCGCAGTTCGCGATTAGCCAAGGAAGGTACTCACGGTCGAAGAGTTTGGGAGACCGACCCGTCACTTCGAGCATCGCGAGCAGGACCTGGGCTGTGCCAAGGGGATACCGGTAGCCCGCCGCCCGGTATCGCTTTCCGGCTTCCCCGTAGGACCCTTCGATGCCAGCCCATAACGACGGCGTGGCGAGCAGTGTGCTTTTGGACCGGGCAATCACCTCGGTGTCGTAAGCCTGAGCGGCAGCAAGTGCCTCCGCCGAGCCGCCTGCCTTCTTCCCGCCCCACAACGCCACGTGGTTCGACACGTTTGGGATGTACGTCGAGTACACGTCCACACCGAAGCAGTCAGCAAGGTTGAGGCCACCCACAACGTCGGGGTGAAGGTAGACCATGCCGGACTTCACGATGAGCGCGACCGCATCCCATGTGGGAGCCGCCTGGCGGAGCATCGAGGCAGAGACCAGCCCGTCAATATCTCCAGACACAATCATTGGCCGCGGTGTCGGGGTGACGATCAACTCATCCAGACGGGACGCCGCCGACAACGTGTCGCGCGGGTCGAGTTCCCTGGATAACGCAGCGATGATGTTCTCGCGGCGTGGGCCAGCAGTGATGCGACGCTCGTCGTCTACGGCCACGCCGACTCCCGCTGGTGGACACCATGTATGCGGGGGTCATTCAACCAGGGAAGCGCTACCGACTGGGGAACACTGTCCCGACAGGGACAGCAGCCGCTGGCGGGTTAGCGGTCGAAGGTGAGGTCTGGCGTGCTCGCCATAATCCAGAAGCCGTCCTCGAACTGGACCTCCCACAGTGCCCCGTCGGGGTCCGGTGTCCGCGTCTCTAGACAGTTCGCCGCCACGAACCTGCTGTCGTGCCGGGCCGCCGCCTGCCCATCACGGGTCACAACGGCACGGAACACGCCCTGTCCTGATTCAGCCACGTGCCATAGTGCAACAGAGGGCACCGACACCCTGGGCGACTGTCGGTGGTGGACGGGACCCTGGCGCACGGTCAAAACACTCAGGGGGGTTCGGTGAACGTCGGACCGCCTCATCACCACACTCATCATCCCGGCACAAGAGCCGCCCTCTCGCCAGACCGGAACCGTCAGTGGAGACGCCGCACGCAGCCGTCGATGGCCGTATCGAGACCGTGGCACTCCCCCGCAGACGACCGCTGTCAGTGGCGGACGCGACCCTGGCCCATTCAACGCACCCTTGGAGAGCCAAAATCGTCAACTGCATCATCGCCGCACTCGTCATCCCCGCCGACGCGCCGCCCTACATCGCCGCCATCACCCCTGACCTCGACACCTTGCAGTCCGTTGTGGGTGGCTGTATCGAGGTCGTGAGGCTCGCCGACGGCATCCTCTACTGCAATGAGGAAGGCAGACTGCTCGGCCTGCCTTTCAACGAGGCAGCGACCACACTGGCGCGGACCACCACGCCTGACTCGATGAACCGACAGGACGTCTTCGCCGGAACCTGTCTCGTCGTCGGCGTCCTCGACCCCGCCACCGGCGAGCCGTCAGAGGAAGAGCAGGACGTCTCCGACGTGCTCGTCGGACTCCTCGAAAGGCAGGGTTGGCCACTCCGCCAGCCCGACTAAGCCGCCGTCTGTCAGTGAGCGGCCCTACACCTACAAGTGTGGGGCCACCTGGATAGAGGCGAAGTTGGCACATACAGAAATCGCGAGTACCGGAATGGGTTTGCAGTGAAAGGCGGGTCAGCGCTCTAGTTTGCTGCGAGACGAGGCCATCAGGAGTGCCCGGCCCTCTAGTATCCCGTTCGTGACAGGCGAGGCAGGGCCGGAATCGGCCCGTGAGTCCCGGTGGGCTCTCCCTCCGGACGTCGCCCGCGTGCTTCGCCACGGACGATTCTTGGTCTTGCTCCTTCTGTCAGTGGTAATCGACGGGCTCTTCCTGCTCGGCACCTTCTATTGGGCGTCGTTAATCAACGGCCTGATGGATCAGGAGTTATCTGACCCTGTCGAGAACTTCCTGTTCGTCGCCGTTCGGCTCGCCCTGACTGTCCCGCCTGCCGTGATCGTCATCTTCTACACGATGTGTGACTTGGCCGGGGCGCTTCGTCGTGTTTGGAGCACGCGGTGACCGACGACACGACGCGGAATGAAGCGGCACTCAAGGCGGACCGATGGTTCTGGCAAGAGAACTACCTGCACCCCGTTGAGAGAGGCTTCTCTGGGTTCGTAGAGGAGTGGGCGCTCCGGCTTCGAGACATCGCAATCTGGACAATCAGCCTGGCGCTCACCCCGCCTGTCCTCGCCCTCGGGCTGTCCGTCGCGCTTGCTATCGGCTTGGTGTTTCTCGCTCTGCTCCAAGCGGGTCTGATTGGGCCCACCGATGACTCTGGTCAAGAGCAGCCAGCACAGTCGATGGTCGTAGTCATTGTTCCGATCGACCACAGCGACGCGTCTCCCGGTTCGGTCGAGCGTCCCGGTATCCACCGAAAGTGAACCGGCACGGTTCCACCACCCACGTGAGAAGCCGGTAGGGCAAAGGCCGCGTTGCGCATCCCCGGTGTTTGCCCCGGTGTTTCGCAGGGATAAGCCGGGATTCACGGAGAGGCATCGGGATGCGCCGGGACAGCGAGCAGTTGTGATGACCTGCGGAAACCCGCTCTGCTGAGCGCGAATCGGCGGAATCAAACCGAGAAGACTAGGTCGTCGGTTCGATTCCGACAGGCGGCTCCGCCTCAAGCCCCTGACCTGCCCGCTCCTCACCGAGGCCGAGCAACGTCGGTAGGGGAGCCGGGCCCAGAAGACCATCGTGCTGATGGACGGGGGAGAAACGAGTAGGTTCGGCAGGTGGACAAGCAGGAGTACCTCGAGCTGAGCCGCCGTCTGCGAGCGACTCTCACCCCAGCCGACCTCGACAGCACGCTGGCCCAGATCACCGCGGCGGCCGTGGAAGCCCTCCCAGACGTCGATCACGCCAGCATCACCATCAAGCACGACGACGACCGCCTGCAGACCGTGGCACCCACCGACGACCTCATCTGGGACCTCGACGCTGCCCAGTACGAGTTCCATGAAGGCCCGTGCTACGAGGCGGCCACGCACACCGTCCACGAGACCAGCCCGGATCTCAGCACCGAGTCCCGGTGGCCTCGGTACGCGCCGGTCGCATTGAGCGCCGGCATCCGCGCCCAAGCTGCCGTTCGACTCTTCGATGCAACCGACTCCAACGGCGCCCTGAACCTCTACTCCCTCCGGCAGGGTGCCTTCGCGGACCTTGACGGCCTTGACGAGCTCTTCGCGCACCAGGCCGCGACCGCCATCGAGTACGCCCGCGAGATCTCACAGCTCAAGCAAGCAGTCGAGACCCGTACCGTCATCGGCCGCGCGGTCGGAATCGTCATGCACAAGTACAGCCTGGACGACGCTCGCGCATTCGCGTTCCTTGCGCGGATGTCGTCGACAAGCAACACCAAGCTGCGGTTGGTCGCGGACGAGGTCATCAACGACGCGACGGCGAACCGCGACAACGTTCTGAGCCAGTAGGCGGCTGGGTGCAGGGCGCCATGCACACCGACGTGTCAGGGTGGCATGCATGACTGATGTTGATCGCGGCAGCACCAGCTCCGGCTCCTCACGTGCACTGACCTTCCTGCCAGCCCTCGCCATGGTGGTGACGGTGTTCGGCATCCTCGTCGGCAATGGCGTGATCCTCGAGAGCGGCGGAGTCGGCGACGGCGACTCGATCGCGGACACCGCCACGTTCATCGCCCCGGCCGGCCCGGCCTTCTCGATCTGGTCGCTGATCTATGCGTTCCTGGTGGCCTACGTCGTGTGGCAGGCCTTGCCGGCCGGGGCGGGGAGCGCCCGGGCGCGGGGGATCTTGTGGCCCGCCGTCGCCTCCCTCGTGCTCAACGCCGCCTGGATCCTGGTGGTGGAGCAGCTCGAGTCGGCATGGGGCAGCGTGGTCGTGATGCTCCTGCTGCTCGGCAGCCTCATCGCGGTGCACCGGGTCCTGAAGGCCACGCCGCCCGAGTCGACGGTGGAGCGCTGGGTCGTCGACATCGGGTTCGGGCTCTACCTGGGCTGGGTCAACGTGGCGACCGCTGCCAACATCACCTTCGCGCTGGTGCTCGCGGGTGTGGACCCGCCTCGCGACGTCGCCGTACCGATCGCCGTCGTGGTCGTGCTCCTGCTGGTCGGTGTGGCCGCCCTCAAGCTGCCACGGGTGAGCGAGCCGCTGGCCGTGGGCGCTGCGATGAGCTGGGGCCTGGCGTGGATCTGTGTCGGGCGGCTCAGCACGGCGCCCGAGTCGGTCGTGGTCGCAGTCGCGGCCGCCGTGGCCGCACTGCTCACCGTCGGCCTCGCCTTGCGCACGGCAGCGCGGGCGCCGAGCATGGCCCGGTGACCCGGGGACCAGAGAAGGACGACGAGCGGTGGATCGTCGTCGACGGCCGTCGGTGGCGGGCCACTGATCCGCACATCCCCGACAGGCTCAAGACCGAGCTCGTCGCGGAGCTGATGTCGGCCCGCCGCGCGGTCAAGACCGACGGCGACGCTGTGCGTCACCGCGTCCAGGACGCGAAGGTGGCCCTGGGCGAGCGCGGTGACCCGTGGTGGGAGCCCACCGAGAAGGGCCAGCACGCACGCCTGGTTGCGGCCTATCGCACCCTCCTGCGACACCGACCCGAGGGCACGGTCTGCCCCAGCGAGCCCGCCCGGATCGTCGGCGGCGAGCAGTGGCGCCGCCTCTCGCCCGTCTCCCGCGCCGTGGCCTGGGAGCTCGCCGAGGAGGGCTCGCTCGAGGTACGACAGCGCGGCGAGCGGGTCGAGGCGGGTGCTCGCGGGGCGATCCGCGTGGCCAGGGGACCGCGGTTCGTCCCGTGATCGGTGCTGAGGGAGTCAGCCCGGTTTCACCTCTGCGCGCCTCTGCCAGGCCCTAGTCTCGCCGCAGAGGAGGTCCGATGCGACGAAACCCACTGCGCGGGGTAGTCCTGATGCTGTCCCTGATCGCGCTGATCGTGCTGCTCAACCAGTGCTCGGGATGGTGGGACGAGACCTTCGGGCCCACGTCCACCGGCCCCAGGACAGCCCAGCCCTCAACCCGCTGATCACCCCGGGCGGCGGTGCGGCTCGTAGACCCGCAGGGCCACCCCGGCCTGCTCTGCCGTCTCACCTGTGTCGAAGTAGGTGATGGAGCCGCCGCCCTCGTCCTCGTACGGCATCGGCTCGCCGAGCTCTGGGAGCCGGCGGACCTCGCCGTCGGCTGGCCCACCGCGCAGGATGACGTTCGGCTCGTTGTCCATGCCCTCGATGCTAGGGCCGCGGCGCACTCGACAGCGACCGCGTCATGAAGACGCTGTTCGGGTCCTCGGCGTAGCTCCCGAACGGGGGACACTCCTCGAAGCCGGACGTGCGGTAGAGCGCGCGGGCCGGCGCGAAGAACGCCATGCTGCCCGTCTCCAGAGAGATCCGTACGACGCCTCGCGCACGGGCGTCCGCGACAAGGTGGTCGAGCAGCCGACGAGCGATCCCCCGGCCGCGGGATCGCGGTTCGGTGCGCATGCTCTTCAGCTCCTCGTGGCCCGGCTCGAGCTCGGCGAGGGCCGCGGTGCCCAAGATGTCCTCACCGCTTCGCGCGACCCAGACCCGGACGCCCGGTGACCTCAGCCCGCCGAGGTCCAGGGCGTGACGGCTCTCGGACGGGGCAGTCGGTTCCATCGCGGCGAGGTGGTCGCGCAGGAAGGCGGCGAGGGAAGGTTCGTCGAGGTCGGCTCGACCGATCGTGACGCGGTGACGCATGTCGCCATCGTGCCGGTCGCAGGTTTCGCCGACGTTTCCCAGGTGGCGGCACCCGACATCGGCCCTGGCCACGGTGGCGGCGCCCGACATCGGATCGGTCGATTCTGGGGTCGTGTGCCGCCAGGGTGGGCCGATCAGGTCAGGTCAGCTCAGGTCGCCCAACCGGTCGTGGACGAGCACCTCGCCGCCGCCTTCTGCACCGGGTGCGGGGTCGGCGTACTGGCTGCTCGAGAGGCAGCCCCGCGACGAGCCGACGTTGTAGAGACCGGTGTGGTCGCCGGCCCCCAGGAACAGCGCTCCCGTCGAGGGGTACATGATCTGCTCGCGGCCGGCCGCGTGGCCGAGACCGACAGCATGCATGAGCTCGTGGACCATGACCTGGCCCCACGCAGCTCCACCCGTGGTGGCGTGACCGGGGGACAGCGGTGACTCGCGGTCGAGCACGACGCGGCCACCGGTGATGAGCATGCTGACGCCGTCGTTGGCGTCCGGGTCGATGTAGCGGTACGACGGCCCGCCGAAGCCGACGACGCTTCCTGCCAGTCTGGGTTGCGCCGCCGCATCCGACCACGAGACGTCGATCGCGCCGTCGGTGCCGGCGTACTCGAACGAGAGGCCGCTGCGCTGGGCCACGAGGTCGAAGGCACGCGCCCAGTCGTCCCGAGCCCCGGCGTACTCACCCGCAGGGGAGTAGCCCCACGTGATCACCGAGCACGAGTTCCAGGCGATCGCCTCGGTGCCGCCCGTGATGTAGGACCAGTCGGCGGCGTTCCCGGCGCCCGACGTGGGCACGGGGACAGGCGGTGCGGTGGGCGTGGGCGTCGTCGTGGGCACGGGCGTCCACGTGGCCACGGGCGTGGCGGTCGGCAGTGCCGTGGGCTCCTCCGTGGGCCACCCTGTCGGGCCGGTGGCGCGGGGCACTGCGCTGACGCGGAAGGAGGCGGTGGCGTCGTGCCCGCGGCGCGGGGACACGACGACCCTGAAGCGGTGCTCGCCCTCCCTCGTCACCACCTCACTGGTCCGGAAGGTGCCGTGGGCGCTGGTGCGCGTCCGGTCGATGCGCCGCCACCTTCCGGACTGGTTCACCTGCAAGCGGACCAGGGCACGCCGCAGCGAGGTCCGGCCGGTGACGAGGAGCTCGTCCCCGACCGTGACCATCCCCGAGGTCCTGATGGACAGGCGTCGCTTGGTGAGTGTGCGCGTGCCCGCGGCGGAGCTCATCGCGGACTCGACCGATGCTGCCTGGGCCTGTGAGGTCGAGGAGTACGACGCCTCGCCCGTCGCGGGCGCGACCACGGCGGCCGCCACAGCGGCGGCAGCGGCGAGGCTCGTGGCAAGGCGGTGTGAGGTCTTCATGGCAGCGCCAGTCTCTGGCTCGATCGGCGCGCGCGCCGGGCTTCCGGCAAGGACCGACCGGTCGGGTGAGGGCGCCTAGTCCGACCGGGTGGTCAGGGTGGTGGCACACTCGACCGGACACAGACGGGAGCACCCATGGACACGGACGTGGTGGTCGTCGGAGCAGGCCTGTCGGGCCTCAGCGCCGCCCAGGCCCTGCTCACCCACGGGCTGAGCGTGACCGTGCTCGAGCGGGAGCAGGTCGTCGGCGGTCGCCAGCACACGGACACGGTCGACGGGTTCCTCCTCGACCGCGGGTTCCAGGTGCTGAACCCCGCCTATCCCGCACTGGCCCACGGGGTGGACGTCGCCGCGCTGGGGCTGCAGCGCTTCGGTGCGGGGGTCGTCGTACGACGCGAGACCGGCCTGGCGACGCTGGCCCACCCGCTCCGACATCCGCGTCTCGTCCCGGCGGGCCTGCGGAGCGGCCTGCTGCGGCCCCGCGAGCTGGCCGCCCTGGCCAGGTGGGTGGGGCCGACGATCGCGAGCCCGAAGCGTGCTGAGCTCGCGGGTCCCGACGTGACTGTCGAGGCGGGCTGGGCGCGCTCGGGTGTCGACGGCGTGCTGCGTCGCGAGGTGCTGGAGCCCTTCCTCGCCGGGGTCGTCGTCGAGGACGGGCTCGAGACCTCCGACAGCTTCGCGCGCCTGCTCGTCCGCATGTTCGCGCTGGGTGTCCCCGGCCTCCCGCGCGACGGGATGCAGGCACTGCCAGCCCAGCTGCGTGGTCGCGTGGAGGCCGCGGGCGGGACGGTCCGCACCGGGACTCCGGTCGCGGCCGTACGACCCGGCGGCAGCGGGGTGACGCTCCAGGACGGGACGTTCGTGGCCGCGCGCGCGGTCGTGGTGGCTGTGAGCCCGGAGGTGGTCAGTGACCTCGTCGACGCCGAGCGCGTCACCATGCACGGGCTCACGACCTGGTGGTTCGCGACGGCCGAGGCGCCCTCCTCGTCCGACATGCTCGCGGTCGACGGCACCCGCTCCGGCCCGCTCGTCAACACGACCGTGGTGAGCAACGCCGCGCCGTCGTACGCGCCACCGGGTCGTCACCTCGTCGAGGCGACGGCCCTGATCCACCCCGGCAGCCACGTGGGCGACGACGAGGCGCGCGAGCACGCGGGGCGGATCTGGGGGGCGTCGACGAGCGGGTGGGAGCTGCTCACACGCCACGACGTCCCGCACGCGCTGCCCGCCCAGCCTGCACCCCTGCGGCTGACCTCCCCACCGCGCCTCGGTTCTGGTGCCTACGTCTGCGGCGACCACCGCGACACCGCCTCGATCCAGGGTGCGATCGTCTCCGGGCGTCGGGTCGCGCAAGCCGTAGTGGCCGACCTGGCGGGTTGAGTCGCTCGCGGAGGTCTACTCGCCGGTCAGCTGGTCGCGGCGCCGCTCGAGGTAGGTGCGCTCCGCCGGGTTGGCCGCCAGCTCGATGGCCCTGTCGTACGACGCCCGCGCAGCCGCGCTGCGTCCGAGGCGGCGCAGCAGGTCTGCCCGGGTGACGTGGAGCGCGTGGTAGCCGTCGAGGGCCTCGGCGAGCCGGTCGACCTCGGCCAGCGCCACGTGGGGACCGTCGAGCTCGGCGAGGGCGACGGCGCGGTTGAGCCGCACGATCGGGGAGGGGTCGAGCGCGACGAGCCGGTCGTAGAGGGCGACGACCTGGGACCAGTCGGTGTCGCGGGCCGCCGGGGCGGCGGTGTGGACGGCGTTGATCGCGGCCAGCAGCTGGTAGCGGCCCGGCGCCGGCCCACCGGCCGCGACCGCGGACAGGCGCTCACGGACCAGGGCATGCCCCTCCTCGATGAGCCGCCGGTCCCACACGCCGCGGTCCTGCTCCTCGAGCGTCACCAGCTCGCCCGAGCGTGAGACGCGAGCAGCTCGTCTGGCGTCGGTGAGCAGCATCAGCGCTAGCAGCCCGGTGACCTCGCCGTCGTCGGGCACGAGCGTGCGCAGCAGGCGGCAGAGCCGGATCGCCTCGTCGCTGAGGTCGATCCGCACGGCGTGGGTGCCGCCGCTGGCGAGGTAGCCCTCGTTGAAGACGAGGTAGAGGACGGCCAGCACACCGGCCAGCCGCTCTCGCACGTCGCCCGCGGACGGCACGGCGTAGGGGATGTGGGCGGCCTTGATCTTGGCCTTCGCACGGGTGATGCGCTGGGCCAGCGTCGTCTCCGGCACGAGGAAGGCATGGGCGATCTCGGCGACGGTGAGACCGCCGAGGAGGCGCAGGGTGAGGGCCGTGCGTGCCTCCATGGCAAGCGCAGGGTGACAGCAGGTGAACATCAGCCGCAGCCGGTCGTCCTCGACCGGCCCGGTCGGCTCGGGAGGACTGTCGTCGAGGAGCATGTGGGCCGCCTGGTGCTTGACGTCTCGCTTGGACTCCCGCCGCAGCCGGTCGATCGCCCTGCGGGTCGCGGTGGTGGTGAGCCAGCCGCCCGGGTTGGGGGGCACGCCGTCGACGGGCCACCGCTCGGCGGCGGTCGCGAAGGCTTCCGCCGCGGCCTCCTCGGCGACGTCGAGGTCACCGAAGCGCCGGGCCAGGCCGGCGACCACCCGCCCCCACTCGTCGTGGTGGGCGCGGGCGAGCGCCTCGTCGTACGGCGCCTCGGTCACGGACCCAGCATGTCCTTGAACGACTCCTCGGTCTGGAACGGGCGCACCTCGACCTTGCCGCGGCACGCCTTGGAGCCCTCGGCCGCCAGTGTCAGGGCAACGTCGAGGTCGGGGGCGTCGATGACCCAGAAGCCGCCGAGGTACTCCTTGGTCTCGACGTAGGGGCCGTCGGTGAGGACAGGCGTCTCACCCTGCCCGTCGACGGTGGTGGCGGTCGTGGCGGCCTCGAGGCCGTCGGCGAACACGAAGTAGCCCTCGCGCTCGAGCTTCTCGTTGAAGGCGCCGGTGTCGGCGAAGGCCTGCAGCATGGCCTCCTTGTCGGGGTAGCCGCCGAACTCGGGGCGCTCGGCGGGACCGTAGACCGACAACATGTATCTGGGCATGGTGATCACTTCTCCTGAACGTGGGTGGTGGTGCCGGAGTGGGCGGCCTCGAGCCTCTGCCTGGCCTGCTCACTGGGGCTGGGCGGGAAGCGGTGGACCTCCTGCGGCCAGTCGAGGGCGACCGCGACGCGGCCGGCCCAGTCGCGTGCCGCCTCGTCGTCGGGCACGTCGATCACGCAGAAGCCGCCGAGGTGCTCCTTGGTCTCGACGTAGGGGCCGTCGCTGAAGACCGGCGCGCCGTCCTCGGCCACGACGCTGCACACGAGCGTCGAGGCGTCGATGCCGCCGTTGCCGAAGACCCAGATCCCCGCGTCGTGCATCTCCTGCACCACCGCCGAGACCGCCTCGTCCTTGGCGAGGAGCTCCTCGTCGGTGTGCGGCTGCACCCACTCGTCGTTGAAGGCGATGATGTACTGGCCCATTCGTGGATCCTCTCGGTCGTGGAGAGAGCCCGGCCGGCTCCTTCCCTCACCCACTCCACGAACGGTAGGGCGCGGATACGACAAGCGCACCGCCCCGATCAGCCCAGCCGCTCCACGCGGACCCGGTGCTTGGAGCTGTTGTCGCCGTCGATGTCGCTGTCGCGGGTCTTGGAGATGTGGTCGACCTTCTCCTCGCTGCCCTGCACCGGCTGCGCCTGGATGAGGGTGTCGCGCTCGTAGGCGTGCGACTTGTCGGTGTTGCGGTAGTAGCGGTAGAGCGCCCAGTAGGTGGCGACGGCGCCGGCGGGTCCGGCGGCAAGGATCCACAGGGGCGCGTTGTCGCCCGAGGTGGCCATCACGACCTCGGAGATCATGCTGTGCCCACCAGGATCGCGCCGGCGATGCCCTCGAGGAACGTGCCCACCGTCAGGGCGGCAGCGATGAGCCGCGGCTGGGAGACCGGGACGCTGCCCATCGTCTCCCCGGTGCGGGCGTTGACCGCGATGTAGTGCAGCATCTTGGTGTTCTCCTGGTAGTAGGAGTAGAGCCACACCGGCAGGTACATCGAGACCCACCGCGAGCCGCCCACGTCGATCCGCTCCTGCTCCCAGCGCACCCCGCGGTCGAACATCTCGAGCGAGTCGTGCACCTGGGCGCGGCCGATCGAGAGCAGCTGGTCCTCCAGCACCGGGTGCAGGTCGTCGACGTCGAGGTCGCGCTTCTCGCTGGTGAACCCGACGAGGTAGCTGGAGTTCCACTTCACGGCGTTCTTGGTGTCGAACGGCAGGACCGTGTTGACGATGTTGTTGGTGGTGCTGGAGTCGAACCGGGCACGGTCTGCCGCGCCCTCGATCGTCAGGTCGTCGACGGTGAACGCCACCTCGCGGTCGACGCGGTAGACGTCCGCGGCGTAGTAGGTGGTCGAGGTGTCGCCGTGCTTCTCGGTCCAGCGACGTGTCTGCACCTCTCCCCTGCCGGCGTACGACGCCTCGGCGCGGGCGTCGATGACGAGGTAGGGCAGGTAGACCCCGAGGACGTTCTCGGGGACGAACTCCTTCTTGAACCTCGGGTGGGCGAAGAGCCTGCGCTTCGAGGCGAACTCGCGGATCCTCTCCACGGCCTCGCCGTGGGTCAGCTTGAACGGCAGCACGGCGTCGGGGACGGCGCCGTTGGGGGTGCGCTCGTTGATGTTGAGCGTGTGGCGGCACCAGTGGCACCGGGCGTTGAGGGCGTGGGCGGTGTCGACCACGACGTCGGCGCCGCAGCCGCCGCAGGTGAGCGTGACGACGTCCTCGGCATCGGCCGCGATCTCGTCGGCGCCGCCCGCCACGACCGTGCCCTGGAGGTCGTCGATGCCGACGCCGAGACCGAACTCCTCCTCGACCCGCGCCTCGTGCCACTCGTGGCGGCAGAACAGGCAGACCAGGTTGCCCGTGGAGCCGCGCAGCCGGACGTCCGTGGACCCGCACTTGGGGCAGCGGTTGAGGCCGTCGGCGAGGGACTCGTTGATCGTGTCGATGTCAGGGCCGGGCTCCGGCTCGGCGCGCGCAGCCGCGAGCTCCTCGTCCAGCGAGAGCGGCGGGCCGTCGAAGGGAGAGCTGCCCGGCTCTCGCGACGAGCTCGGCTCACGGGGCGGGGTGGCGTCCTGGGTCATGGCAGGGCCCCTCAGAGACCGAGGGCCTTGGCCTTCGCGGCGTCGTAGTCCTCCTGGGTGATCAAGCCGGCGTCGAGCATCTCCTTGGCGCGCCTGAGCACCGCCACGGGGTCCTCGGCAGCAGGCTCCGCCGCGGGCGCCGCGGGCGCCGCGGCAGGGGCGGGGGCGGCGGGGGCCTGCTGGGTCGGCTGCTGGAGACCGCCCAGGCCCATGCCACCGGCTGCCATGCCCATGCCGATCAGTCCACCGGGCCCGGCGTTCTCGCCGGCGGACTCGATGCCGGCAGCGACGGAGGCCTGGAGGTTGGAGTTGCCGCGGGAGCCGGAGAGGGCGTCGGCACGCTGGACGTTCTTGAGCAGCTCGCGGGTGTTCTCGTCGTACTCGATGGAGATGATCGCCGTCTTCACGATCTCGAGACCACGGTCAGTGCGCCACTTGTAGTTGTCCTCCACGGCGGCCGACAGCGACTGCGCGAAGCCGACGGAGTCCTGCTGGAGGCGGCTGATGCGGTTCCCCTTGGCGGGGTCGTTGGTGTACATCGAGAAGGCGGGGGCCAAAGAGCCGACGACCTCGTTGAACAGCTGCTCACCGGCGGGGTTGTCGATGTCGGTGAAGTCGAAGATCGCCTTGCCCTCGATGACAGCGGCGGGGACGAAGTTGCGGATGAAGGTCAGGGGGTCGGTGATTCGCAACGTGTAGGTGCCGCGGGTGATCGCGCCGACCTGGGTGTTGAGGAACGCGTCGTCCCAGTAGATCTCCGACTGCGTGCCGAACCGGTTGTTCGGGAGCTCCTTGAGGGAGACGAACACCGCGGTCTGCTGCGAGCCAGGACGCCCACCGAACTTGAACCGCTCCCAGCTCTGCCGGATGACCGACTCGTAGACCCCGTCGCCGGCGAAGATCGACTGCGAGGCGGGCTCCTCGGAGTTCCAGACGTAGCCCCCGGGCTCGGCAGCGAAGCCGGTGAAGGCGCCGTCCTGGAGCAGCACCAGGCCGTAGCCCTCAGGCACGATGATCTTCGAGCCGTTGCTGATGACGTTGTCGGAGGCGCCGTCGTTGCTCCCTCGGCCGGCGTTCTCGCCCTTGCGCACTGCCGGGAACAGCGCGGCGGTGGACGGCAGCCCGTCCGGCACGCCGAAGAAGTCGAGCCACTGGTCGGTGAGCGTGCCGCCGATGGCGCCGGTCACAGCCTGGAAGAGTCCCATTTCCGATTTCCCCCCACTTGTTCAGCCGTGCGACGAATGCCCACGACGCGACCTCCTGCCCGGTGGTCGGCGGCCCAAACCCTAGCGCTCGCCGGCCCTCCATGCCGAGGACCTGGGCCCCAGAACCCCAGCCTGGGGGTAGGTCGAGGGAGACCGGCGCGCGCACGTGCCTCGCTAAGGACGGTGGGCATGACCCCACCTGAGCCTCCAGTGCCGCCACGCCTGAGCGTGGGCGGCTTCGATCGCTCAGGCAGATTGTGGGTCCTGGTTCTGTTCGGCCTCGGCGGAGCGGCGCTGGGAGCCCTGCTTCCACTCGTCGCCAACTGGGTTAGCCGGCTGCCCTGGGTCCCGTTCCAAGGCCCGCTCGAACTCCTGGGATCCTTCGATCAACCGTGGCTGACGGTGGGCCGTCCCCTCATCGGGCTCGCGGCCGGACTCGCCTTCGCGGTGTGGATCATCCTCGACTCCCCCGTTCTGGACTTCCACGACGAAGAGATCCACGTCCGGCGTCGTGGAGCGGTCGAGCGAGTCATTCAGCGCTCCAAGGTGGACTCCGTCTACCGCCGCGGATCCAAGATCGTGATCGAGACCGCACATGGCCGCAAGCTGTTCGAGGACGAGATCGAAGGCGAGAAGGACGCGATCCGGAGCGCTTTCCTCAGGCACGGCTTCCCGTGGGAAGGCCCGCGGGACTGAGTGCGCTCAGCCTGAGGGCAGGGTGATGGTGCCGGTAGGGGTGACGATCGCGGTGAGTCCGGCGGGGCCGGTCCAGAGATAGGTGCCGGGTGCGGTGCGCTGGTAGCTCCAGCCGCCTGCTGTCTTGGCGCGGTGGTGTCTTCGACACAGCGGCGCGAGGGCGGCTGAGTTGGTCTGGCCCGGTGGTCCACCTTCGTCGGGGTCCTCGTAGGGCTCGATGTGGTCGAGGTCTGCGTGCCGTGACGGGTGGGAGCACCACGGGAACACGCAGGTCGGGTCTCGGAGAACGGCTTGTTCGGCCATTCGTGGTGGCGGGTCGTGGCGGTCGACGGACCAGGTGTCCTCGCTCGCGACGTGGAGCACGGGCTGGATGCTGAGGCGTGAGCGGCCGGCCCACTCCTTGATCTGGTCGAGGGTGACCGGGCCGAGGCCTTCGACGGTGCCGACCCCGCCAGGCCCGCCCGACCAGCCTGCGGCGACGTCAGCGAGGGAGGCGTGGAGGTAGAGCCGGACCTTGGCGTCGCGGCGCTCGATGAGGCGACGGCGGACTGCGGCTCGGTCGTCGCCGCTGGTGTCAGCGCCGAGGAGGCTGGTGAGGTCGAGGCGGGCTTGGGCGTCGGCGATCACACCGAGCGCCTTGGCCTTGCGGACCTCGAACGTGTCGCCGTCACCCAGGGACCCGAGTGCTTCTGCTTCGGCGCAGACGATGTCGTGGAAGCGGGTCAGGTCGAGGGTGTCGCCGATCGCGTGGATCTCTGAGGTGGCGCCGCCCTGACTCGGGTCGCGGTGCTTGAGCTTCACGTCCCACTCGCTGCGGCCGCGCTTCTCCTTCTCGGCCAGGTCCTCGCCGTCGACGCGGGCGGCAGCCTCGGCGATCAGCCGGTCCAGTGCCCCGAGGCTGAGGGATCCGACCCTGCCGGCGGTGTGCCGGTCCACCCACAGGGCAGCGTCCAGGGACAAGTCACGGGTCCGGAAGGCGACCCGGCGCGCCTTCCACACCGCAACCAGCTCGGCCTGGGTCTGCTGCCAGAGCACCGGGAGCCGGTGGTGGAGGTCCAGCGCGTCCGCGAGCAGCGCCGTCGCAGCAGTGGGTGCGATGCCGCAGGCGACGGCGAGCGGCTCGGCGGTGAACGCCGCCACCGCCGGCGTCCCTGCACCGCCCAGCGTCTCCGGGGCTTCCAGGACCGAAGGCAGCACCGGACCGCGAGCGGTCTCGGCTGCGTCGAGCACGGGGTGGGAGATCGCCCACTCGTAGGCGACGCGAAGCTGGTGCACCGCTGCCTCGCGCAGCACGCTCTCGCACTCGGCCGCCTGCTCCAGCAGGCCACGCACGCTCGCGTCCGCGAGGTCCACGCCCTCCGGATCGGAGTCCTGCTGGGTGCTGGTCATGGGCATACTCAACCAGTCACCACCGACAGTCCAAGGCCCGAGAACGCCCATTCCACAGGGGTTTCGAGACAGGAGTCCGTCCTTCCTCAACCACCGAAGAGTCGGGTTCGTGACTACCGTGGACCCATGCGCCCACCACCGCCCCTCCTCGCGCTGGCCGCAGGGTTCGCGCAACGCGCCCTGGACCGGCGGGGGCGTCCCCCGACGAAGTCACGGAACGCGGCGGCCGCGCTGACTGCAGCAGCCTCGCTGGCCCTGGCGGGGGCATCGGCTGCGCAGTTCCACCGCAGCGGCACGACCGTGGAGCCGTTCGAGCCATCCAAGTCCACCGCCCTCGTGACGGGCGGGGTCAACCAGCTGACACGCAACCCGATGTACGTCGGCATGGCTGGGTTGCTGGTGGCCGACTCACTGCGGCGCGGGTCTCTCGTCGGCCTCGCGCCTGTTGCTGGGTTCGTCGCTGTGATGAACGCGTTCCAGGTGGCCGTCGAGGAGCACGCGCTCCAGGAGAAGTTCGGCAACGACTACGAGGCCTACTGCGCGTCGGTGCCGAGGTGGATCGGCATCCGGTCGTTCGCGCGTCAGCGCTCGGGCGGCGCCAGGCGCGCGTAGCCCTCCCGATAGGTCGGCATGGTCGGCACCCACCCGGTCGCACGCAGTCGCGCGTTGGAGAGTCGCTTGCCGTGACCGGCGGAGGGGTCCGCGGGCGGCGGCGTGGGGACGCCCAGCAGGTCGGCCAGGTAGGACGCCACGTCACCGAGCTGGGCCGGCTCGTCGTCCGTGCCGACGTAGAGCGGCTCGGGCTCCTCCTCCATGGTCAGCAGGTGCGCCACGGCGGCCGCCGCGTCCTCGCGATGGATCCGGTTGGTCCATGCGTGGGGGTCGTCGATCCGGCCCTCGCGCACCTTGTCGAGCAGCCTCGTGCTGCGGCCGCCGTACAGCCCGGAGAAGCGCAGCACGGTCCCGTGGGGGAGCCGGTCGTGGAACAGCCGCTCCGCCTCCAGAAGTGTCCGAGCGGGCCCGTCCTTCGGAGCGGGTGGCGTCGACTCGTCCTGCAGCGGGGGGTGCTGCGAGGCGCCGTGCACGGCTGTCGACGAGACGAGGACGGCCCGCTCGGGCACGTGCTCCGTGGCGGCCACAGCCTCGAGCGCCCGGCCCATGCCGTCGACGTACGTCGCGCGGTAGGCGTCCTCCGTCCGAGGTCGCGCGGTCAACGCCACGACCACGAAGCGGGCTCGGACGTCGTGCAGGTCGGGTGTCTCGCGGGTGAGGTCGACCGCCCGACCACGCAGCGGCGGGGGTACGGCGCCCGCGTTGCGCCGCAGGGCGAGGACGTCGTGCCCCAGGCCGGCCAGGCGCAGGCCGATCGCCGCTCCCAGGTCGCCGCAGCCCACCAGGAGCACGTCGGACGTCATGCCCGCACGCTACGGCAGAGGAGAGTGCCTGCTCGCCCGTGCGTCAGCGCTTGCGACCCCAGCCCAGGTAGGCCAGCGGACCGACGGGCTGGACCGTCAGGGCGGCGAGCCAGACCGGCTTGGGCCCGCGCAGCTCGTCGGCGGGGCGTCGTACGAGATCCCTGAGGCAGTAGGCCGTCAGGGCGACCTCGAGGGTGCCGCCCACCACGGTGAGCCGGCGCTGGGTGGGGGAGAGCTCGCTCCACTTCTTCTTCGCCATGCCCTCGACGCTAGCCGGGGTCGGCGCGGGGTGAACAGGGCCGTTGGGCCCGGTCACGGGTCGGGCAGGGTCACTACGACGTTGCCCACCTTGCGCCCGGAGTCGACGTAGGCATGGGCGGCTCGCAGGTCCTCGAACGCATAGGTCCGGTCGATCAGGGGGCGGTAGGCGCCCCGGTCCATGAGCCCGGCGATGTGTGCGGCGAGGTCGGCACCTGCGTGGGGGAACGGGAACTTGACCCGGCGGCGACCGAGTCCGCGGGCCACCGGCCCGACAGCAGCCAGCAGGAGGTTGTGACCCCCGCGACCGAGCTCGGAGGAGACGTAGCTGCCGCCGGGCTCCAGCAGCCGTCGGGCGGCGGCGAACGAGAGGTGGCCGGTCGCTGCGAACACCACGTCGAAACCGACACCGACCGAGTCGAGCGGGGTGCCTTCGCTCAGGTCCACCGCGTGGGCAGCACCGAGCGAGGTCAACAGGTCGCGGCGATCCGTCGGCAGCCGATCGCACACGGCGGTCACCTCCACCCCCTCGGCGTGGAGGAGCTGCACGGCGGCCGACCCGATGCCACCCGTGGCGCCGTGGACGAGCACGCGATCATCGGCGCTGACCCCTGTCGCCCGCAGCGTCGCGTGCGCGTAGTGAGCCCCCTCCATGCCGGCTGCGGCCTCCGCGAACTCCCACCCCTCGGGGATGCGGGCGACCAGACCCTTCACCGGTACGACGACCATCTCGGCGTGGGCGCCAGGACGGCCGTCGACGAACCCGAACACGCGGTCACCCACGTCGTACGACTCGACCCCGTCGCCGACGTCGACCACCACGCCGGCGTACTCCGAGCCCAGGACGTGGTTCCGCGGGCGGGGCCAACCACAGACGGCCCGGTTGATCCAGGGCCGGCCCGAGCGGTAGGCCGTGTCGGTGCGGTTCACCGTCGTGGCGTGCACGCGCACGAGCATCTCGCCTTCGCCCGGCACCGGGTCAGGGATCTCGTCGAAGGTCAGGACCTCCGGGCCGCCGTACTGCTTCCGCATCGCCGCGCGCACGCCATCAGTATGTCCGTCCTCTCGCACCCAGGTCTCCCGCCTTGCACCCGATACATCGGGGACCAAGCGGGAGAGTCCCCGGATATCACCCAAGTCCTGCGGCGGTGAGGTGGAGGCTCAGGTCCGGCAGGCAACAATGTGCACGTGGACCAGACGACCCAGCTCCGCTCCTGGCAGCAGGCCGGGCTGCTCGCGGGCGGGTTCGTCGTGCTGCTGTGGGTCCTGGAGATCGTGGATGTCGTCTCCGGCAACCAGCTCGACGAGTACGGCGTCCGGCCGCGCACCGACGAGGGGCTGGTCGGCGTGGTGCTGGCACCGGTGCTGCACTTCGGCTGGGACCACCTCGTCGGCAACACCGTGCCGGTCCTCGTCCTGGGGTTCCTCGCCCTGGTGTCCGGCCTTGCCCGTGGCCTGCTCGCGACGGCGGTGATCTGGGTCGTCGCCGGGCTCGGTGTGTGGCTCTTCGCTGGCGACGGGTCGATCCACCTCGGGGCCTCGTCGCTGATCTTCGGCTGGATCGCCTACCTCGTCGTGCGCGGCTTCCTGACCGGGCACCCGATGGAGATCCTGGTGGGAGTCGCCGTGTTCCTGCTCTACGGCAGCACCTTGCTGGGGGTGCTGCCGGGCCAGCCCGGCATCTCGTGGCAGGGGCACCTGTTCGGCGCGCTGGGTGGCCTGCTGGCTGCCCGGCTCCTCTCCGTGGCGCGAGGATCGCAACGTCGGGCGACTGCGGCAGGGTGGACCCATGGCGGATGACGTGAAGGCTGGCCTCCACCACTACCTCCGTTCGACGCGCGAGGCGCTGTGGTGGAAGGTCGACGGCCTGGGCGAGCGGGAGCTGCGGTGGCCGCGCACCGCCACCGGGACCAACCTGCTGGGCATCGTGCGGCACTGCGCCAACGTCGAGCTCGGCTACTTCGGACCGACCTTCGGCCGGGAGTGGCCCGACCCCGAGGCGCCCGGCTACGTCGCCGACGACGCCTACGACACCGATCCCCAGGCCGACTGGTGGGTCGACGCGGACACCCCGGCCGATGACGTCCTCGCCTTCCACCGCCGCGTGGCCGACTTCGCCGACGAGACGATCTCCTCCCTCCCGCTCGACGCCCGCGGGCGCGTGCCGTGGTGGCCTGAGGAGCGGGCCGAGGTCACGCTGCACCAGGTGCTGGTGCACGTCCTTACCGACCTGGCCCGCCACGCGGGCCATGCCGACATCCTCCGCGAGGAGGTGGACGGCGCCGCCGGGATGCGTGAGGGAAACAGCAACGTGCCCGACGGCGTCGAGTGGTCGTCGTACGTCGACCGGCTGCGCGGCGTGGCCGAGCGCTTCCCCCGCACCTGACGAGACGAGGTTTGGCCCGGCCGCGGCTGCGGGAGAATGCTTCCATGAGCTCGAGGCGGGGGGCCGCGGCAGCGGCAGCGATGGTGGTCATGGCTGCGCTCGGCGGCTGCGGCTCGGACAGCCCGGGGCCCATCGATGAAGACGCCGCCTGGCTCACCAGCTCCGACCCCGTGGACACCAGTCCCGTGGTCTGGGCAGCCGATGGAGTCGTCCACCTGGCTGACGGGACCGAGATCGACCTGGGCGCCCAGCCAGCGTCGTACGTCGTGGCGGGGGACGGCGTGTTCTTCGTGCCGGCCGACAATCCCCAGCAGGCCGAGACAGGGTCCGATGCCAGTGCGGCAGTGCACTTCGTCGAGCCCGAGGGAGACCCGGTCGAGACGGGTCTCCGGCTGAGAGCAGACTCGGTGCGGGCATCGCCCGACGGGCGATACCTCCTCGGGGTCGACGTGGAGTCGGGTCCCGAGGACGACTACGGCACACCCCTGGCCGAGCTGGTCGTGCTCGACCTCACCGAGGGTCGGGAGGTGCTTCGCACCTCCGAGAACTTCGGCGACCTCGACGGCGACCTGGCGGACCTCTACGGGGAGATCCAGGTCTCGGTGCTCGACGTCACCCCGACGACCGCCGAGGTCCTGGGTACCGACGGGCCCTTCTTGGTGGACCTCGCCACCGGCGCGATCAGCGACCCCGAGGAGACAGAGGAGACTGGGGAGCCGTGGAGGTCGGGGGTGATCGAGAGCCCCGACGGCAGGTGGCGGATCACGACGACGGGCAAGGTGTCCCAGGTGGTCGACAGCGAGGGTGTCGCCGTGCCCCTCGAGATCGACGCCGTGCGCTGGCTGCTGGAGTGGTGGGCCGACGCGACGACGGTGGTCGGGATCGCGGGTGCGGAGGACGGCTCGTCGGCGTTGGTCACCTGCGTCGTCCCCGACGGTCGTTGCGAGGTCTACGAGGCCACCCGAGGGGAGACGATCCGCTACCCGAACGGGTCCACCTATCCACTCGTGGCGAGCCTCCTGGACGCTCACGATGACTGACCCCGAGATCGAGCACGCGAGGCTCACCTCCGGGGACGCAGCCGTGATCGCCACCGCGGCAGGGTCGGTGGACGAGGCGCTCCGCCGCACGGACCGGGCGCAGGAAGACCTCGCCGGCTGCACGGTTCGCGACTGGAGCGGCCTCGCCGCCGACGCCTATGCAGCGCGCCTCACCAGGCTGCGGGTCGGCGTGGCCCGCACCCACGTCGCACTCGCCAGGGCGCACGCCGCGCTGGCGACCTGCGAGGAGGCCTACACGTGGTGCGTGGACACCGCCGACTACTTCATCGGCTTCTGGCGCAGGCGCCCCACCGGCCTGCCGGACGTGGTGGAGGAGCTCTTCGCCCGCCTCGTCAACGGGCTGCTGCTCGCCACCGGGACGACGTACAACGAGCGTCTTGCGGTGGTGTCCGCGATGCTCACGGGCGACGAGACAAGCCTGGACGAGCTCAGCGACGAGGCCCGTGAGTGGGTCGAGGAGGGCCTGGCCAGGAACCAGGAGTGGCTCGACGACTACGGCAGCGAGCTCGGCCCACCCATCCCGAGCATCGGCGCCTGGGGTGACGGCCGCGGCCTCATCCCCCAGGGCCTCGGCTACGACCCGGCGACGGGGCTTCTGCTGCAGGGCTACTACGACCACGACCAGGGCGACCCGTCGGTGCTGGCACTCATCGACCAGATCACCGGCGAGAAGGTCGGGGAGGTGAACCTCGGTGGTCTGCCACGCGACCAGAACGACGTCAAGAACCCCGACGGCCACGGGACACCCAGTCATGCCGGCGGCGTCAGCGTCGACGGTGACAACGTCTACGTCACCGACTACCTGGACGGGCAGGCCAAGGTCTACACCTACTCCCTGTCGGAGATGCGCTCCGCCGGCCGCGGCGCGACCGTGCAGCCCCAGACGGTGCAGACCCTGCCCCACGGCGGCTCCTACTCGGCCGTCCGCAACGGGCTGCTCTACCTCGGAGTCTTCGACGACACGAAGGAAGGGACGCTGCACGTCTACCGACCTGACGGCAAGGGCGGGTGGATCGAGATGCCCGAGCGTGCGGTGTCCACACCGCCGCAGTGCCAGGGGGTGATCGTGCGCGACGGCGAGTACGTCTTCAGCACCTCGTGGGGACGCGGCAACGAGAGCTCGCTCGTGGTGCAGGACCACGATGGTTCGCGCGAGACCTACACCTTCCCCAACATGTCCCAGGGCATCGTCGAGGTCGACGGCAACGTGCTCGCCACCTACGAGTCCGGGGCCACGGAGTTCAGCGACGGCGACGACGACCTGTGGCCCAACCAGACGATGACCAGCACCCCCCTGGCCGGGCTGGGTCTCACCGGCGAGCTGGTGATCGGCCCCGAGTCGCTGCAGCTCACCGCGGCCGAGCTCGAGACGACGGGCAACCGCATGCGCAAGGCGTCAGAGGACACCGCGGCGGTCCAGCTGCCGGGCACCGCGTTCGGCCGGGTGCCGCAGGCGTCCGACCTCGCCAAGACCCTGCGCCGCGTCATCACCAGCATCACCGACGGACTGCGTGCCCACGACAAGGCCGTCGACCACGCCGCCGACAGCCTCCGGATGGTCGCGCTCGACGCCGAGCGGGTCGACCACGCGGTGCACAGCGGCTTCGACCGGGCTCGCCTCGACTGACGCCGCACCCCCTTGCGGCATCCTTGTCCCATGCGCTTCACCGAGCACGAGCTGACGGTCGCGGTGACGACGGCCGCCAAGTCGGTCGCCACCGCCAAGGCGCGGCGACGCAAGGATGCCGAAGAGGTCTGGGAGTCGACGAGCAAGATCGACCGCTACCACCTGATCGACGGTGTCGGCAGCCAGGTCCTCCCCGTGCTCCTCGCCCTGCCCGACGTCGAGGTCGCCCCGGGCACTCCCGCAACCTTCACCGACGAGCAGGTGAAACAGGCCGTCGAGCAGGCGGTCGGCGACGGCAAGGGCATCCGCCGCCGGGTCGAGGTCGCCGCCCGGACCGCCCTGGTGAGGCTGGCGCTCGCAGCGCTGCCACCGAGGCAGGACCCCGACGGGCTCGTCGTACCCGACTCCCTCTGAGCAGAACGGGCACGTCCTGGCCCGAGAACGCCTATCCTGTCCCGGACCGACCTGTCCCGAACGCGTCCTCGACGCAGACCGCGATCCTTCGGGAGGACGCACGCGATGGACCTGAACGTGGAGACACGTTTCGAGAACGGCTATGCCGTCGTGAGACCCAGTGGCGAGATCGACCTGAGCACGGTCGAGCAGTTCCGCGAGGTGCTCCGGGAGCTGATCATCCGGGGACACGCGCATGTCCTCGTCGACATGGACGACATCGACTTCATCGACTCCCTGGGATTCGGCGTGCTGGTCGCCGCCCGGCGCAAGGCCCGGGCGTTCAACGGTTCTCTCGGGATCGTCTGCTCGGCCGAACGGGTCCTGAGGCTCTTCAAGGTCACCGCCCTGGACCGCGTGTTCACCATCACCGCGTCGGTCTCCGAGCAGCCTGCTCTCCCCGGTGCCGAGCTGATGCGCACCGAGTCGCCCGCGGAGGACGACGCCTCGGCCTGAGCGCGCGCGGAAGCCCTCCTGGTGCCGGGGTGACGTAACGTGGCGCGGGTGGATGTCGAGCGGGCGCACAACGTGCGAGTGAGCGGACCCGATGGCGGGCGGGTGCTCATGCTCTCCCACGGGTTCGGGTGCGACCAGAACATGTGGCGCTTCGTGGCGCCCCACTTCGAGGCCGACCACCGCGTCGTCCTGTTCGACCACGTGGGTGCGGGCCACGCCGAGGCCCTCTACGACCCGGACCGCTACGCCACCCTCGACGGCTATGCCGACGACGTCGTACGCATCTGCGAGGAGCTCGACCTCCGAGACGTCGTCTTCGTGGGTCACTCGGTCTCGTCGATGATCGGCGTGCTGGCACACCTGCGCGCCCCGGACCGGATCACCGCCCTCGCGCTCGTCAGCCCGTCGCCGCGCTACGTCAACGACGAGGGATACACCGGGGGGTTCGAGCGCGAGGACATCGACGAGATGCTGACCGCGCTGTCGAGCAACTACCTCGGATGGTCCAGCGCCATGGCTCCGGTGATCGTCGGCAACGCCGAGCGCCCCGAGCTCGGCGACGAGCTCACCCAGAGCTTCTGCCGGGCCGACCCGGACATCGCCGAGCGCTTCGCGCGCGCCACCTTCCTCTCCGACAACCGCGCCGACCTCCCCCGCGTCACCGCCCCGACCCTGGTGATGCAGTGTCGCGACGACCTGATCGCCCCGATGGAGGTGGGTCAGCACGTCGCGGACGCGATTCCCGACAGCGTGCTCGTCGTGCTCGACGCCACCGGGCACTGTCCCAACCTCAGCGCACCGGACGAGGTCATCGGAGCACTCGAGCCCTTCCTGGCCGGGCTGGGTGGCTGAGTGGCGACCTTCGCGGCCATCGAGGCCTTCCAGGCGGCGCTGCTCGACGACGACCCGGCAGCTCTCTACGACAGGGCGCCCTGCGGCTACCTCTCGACAGGTCCGGACGGCACGGTCGCCAAGGTCAACGCGACGTTCTTGATCTGGACCGGCTACGACGTGGCCGACCTCGTGGGAAAGCGGCGGCTGGTGGACCTGCTCACGCCGGGGGCAGGATCTACCACGAGACCCATGTCAGCCCGATGCTGCACGGTCACGGCGAGGTCAAGGAGATCGCGCTCGACCTGGTCGTCGCCGGCGGTGGTCGGATGCCGGTCCTGCTCAACGCGGTCCTCGAGCGCGGCAGCGGGGGCGAGCCGCGGATCACCCGCTACGCCGTCTTCGACGCGAGCGATCGCCGTCGCTACGAGCAGGAGCTGCTGCTGGCCAAGCAACGCGCGGAGGAGTCCGAGCGGCGTGCTGTCCGGCTGGCCCAGACACTGCAGCAGACGCTCATCCCGCCGGCAGATCCCGATGTTCCCGGTCTGGAGCTGGCCACGGCCTACCGACCTGCAGGCCGCGGCGACGAGGTGGGCGGCGACTTCTACGACGTCTTCCAGGTCGCCGACGACGACTGGGTGGTGGCGCTGGGCGACGTGTGCGGCAAGGGAGTCGAGGCCGCGGTGGTGACCTCGCTCGTACGACACTCGGTCCGCGCACTCGCAGTGCTGGAGACGTCTCCCAAGGCGCTGCTGCACGAGCTCAACGCGCTCCTGCTCGCGAGCGAGAGCGAACGCTTCTGCACGCTGGTCGTCATGCGCCTGCGGCGGGAGCCCGGCGGGTGGCGGGTGACCAGCAGCGCCGGCGGTCACCCCATGCCGCTCCTCTTGTCCCCGGGTCGGAAACCCGAGCCCCTCGGCCAGCCGGGGACCTTCGTCGGCGCGTTCGACGACGCCTACTTCGACGAGGCGTCGATGCTGCTGACCGCGGGGCAGTCGCTCTTCGTCCACACCGACGGCGTGACGGAGGCGCGGCAGGGAGCCGAGTTCTTCGGCGAGGCCCGCCTGCTCTCGGCGCTGGCCGAGCCCGCGTCGGTCGACGAGCTGGTGCAGCGTGTGCTGGAACGAGTGCTGGAGTTCCAGGGCCAGCTCCCCAGTGACGACGTCGCGCTGCTGGCTCTTCGCGTCCCCGCTTGAGGGTCGCCGTCGACCGGGGTGAGGACAGTCACGCCCCCAGTCTTCACAAACCGTGAGTATGTTGATGTCGAACTACCTACCATCGCCGCTATGCGCGCCTACGTCCTCGCCCTCGTCCTCGCCCTCCCCGCCCTCGCTGCCTGCTCCGGTGGCGAGGACACCGCCGCCGAGAGTGCGAAGCTCTCCACGCAGGACGTGGACACGAAGTGGCAGGCGGACGCCGAGGAGGCACTGGGTGCCGAGGTCGACCTCGAGACCCTCAAGCGCCAGGCCGCCGTCGACTGTCAGCGCACCGACGTCGCCAACTGGGTCGTGACGCTCGGGACCTCCGGCGACACCGCCACCTCCGCCGTCACCCGTGTTGGCCTGCAGCAGCTGTGCCCGCAGGTGGAGGACGTGTTCGCCGAGGCGCTTGTGGAGATCGAGGGAGCAGCCGACGTGAACGCGCTGGTCTGCTCACAGCCCGTCGCGAAGCTCGACTCCGAGGAGCGGATGAAGCTCGACTTCATCTGCTGATGACCTGGGCCGAGTCGGGGTCGACCATCAGCGACGAGGTGTCCACCGCCTCGAACTCCGAGGCGGGGATCGTCTTCAGCTCCTCGATGAGCCTGCTCGGCCAGCGCCGGTGCTGCTCGCCCTGGAAGAACCACGACGATCCGTTGTCGGCGAGCACCAGCCCGTAGGTCTGCATCGCCTCGATCACCGACCTGGCATGGGCGCCGTACCCCTGCGTGGGGAAGTCGTCGGAGAGCCGGAAGCGCGCGCCCATCGGCGGGTAGTCCCGGGAGTCCGTCGACCCGGCGTCGTGCCGGGCGGGCCAGAGGTGGTGGCGGCTCGTCGCGGGGACGGTGAACCGGATCGCGTGGTCGATGGCCCCCAGATCGTTGGCAGCGTCACGGACCTCCCGCCAGCGCAGCAGCCCCGGCAGGATCGGCAGCCCGGCCGCGTCGGCGGAGGTCCAGCCGTCGGGGCGCAGGGCGTTGGAGCGCAGCGACCACGTCGCACCTGATCCCGCGCGCCACGTCCCGCGCTCCTTGCGGGTGGCGAAGGTCTCGTAGAGGCGGCAGGTACGACGATCCACGACGATCGCGTGCCTGTCACCGTCGCTGCGCCGACCGCCCTCGATGCGGGTGTCCCGGCCCAGCGGGTAGCGCACCCGGTCGCTCTCAGAGGCGTAGTCGAAGCGGACCCGGACCAAGCGGTGCTTGCCGACCACTGTGACGGGGATGCCGTAGTCGGGCCCGTCGCCGTAGGACGGTCCGAAGTCGGGGTGCAGGTCGACGTCGGTGTCCATGTGCGAGAGCCACTCGCTGGACTCTGCGTGCACCGGCAGGGAGCTGATGTCGGCGTGCCACCAGTTGTCGTCGGGGAACACCGGGCAGGCGGCGGCGCCCGCGCGGACCGCGGCCGGCGCCGGGGTCTCGGCAGTCCCGCCCGAGGCGGCGAGCGGCGCGATCGTCAGGGCCGCTGCTGCGACGGCGAGGAGGACGCGCGACGTGGTCATCCCTGCACGCTAGCGCCGTCGTGGTATTCATTCACGTGAATGAACACCGGGCTCCTCTGGTCCGAGACGTGCTCGCGGCACACCCGCGCAGATCTGATCGGCATAGGCTCTGCGGGTGGCGCCGAATCCAGTGAACCGGTCGCGGTGGTCGGGACACACCACGCCGAGGCGCTGCATAATCGCCGCGTTCGTCCTGCTCGTCCCGGTGCCGTTCTTTGCGGCTGACCTGCCGCGCAGCATCGCTGAGCACAGGGCGCTGCAGTCGGGCGCGTTGTGCTCCGAGCTGCGACCGACGTGCCTTGTCTCCGAGGAGGTCGCTCTCAGCGGGCCTCACGACAGTCGACGGGGACCAGACGAGTGGTGGGCGACCGACGGCGTCGGACGGACCGACACGTTCGGCATGACGCCCACCTGGGGTGAGGCCGTGCCGCTGTCGGCCGGCCGGGGGACGGTGTATCGCCTGGACGGCAGGGTCGTTGCGGCTTCCAGCGGCGACGACCTCGTGCCGACCGCCCTGTCGGGCTCCCACGCGGTGACCCTCGACATCTTCGCGCTGATCGCGCTGCTCGGGTTCTCCAGCGTGTTCTTCCTCGCCGTGCGGCGGAGTCGCAGCGCAGGGGCACGGTGGTCGGACGAGATCGCCCCGCTGACCCAGGGATGGGGGTTCGCCAGTGCCGCCTCGTTCGTGGGATCCGTGGGCGCGCTGACCACGTTCACCCTCGGAGTGGGGGTGGTGCCGTGGGTGGTGATGGGAGTGGTCTGGGGCGCGGTGCTTCTGTACGCCGTCCATCTCCGTCAGATGCGAAGACGCCGGGGCGTCGGCGGGCATGCGGCCTGGTAGGTCAGGGGGCGATGCCGACGTACTTCACGGAGAGGTACTCCTCGATCCCCTCGGGTCCGCCCTCGCGGCCGAAGCCGGAGTGCTTGACCCCGCCGAAGGGGGCGGCAGGGTTGGAGACGATGCCCTGGTTGATGCCGACCATGCCGAACTCCAGGGCCTCGCTGACGCGGATCGTGCGCGAGAGGTCCTGGGTGAAGGCGTAGGCGACCAGGCCGAAGGGCGTGGAGTTGGCGAGCCGGAGCGCCTCGTCGTCGGAGGTGAAGGTGGTGATCGGGGCGACCGGCCCGAAGATCTCCTCCTGGTTGAGCTCGGCCTCCGCAGGCACGTCGGTGAGCACCGTCGGCTCGAAGAAGTAGCCCGCCTCGCCGGTGGTCGAACCGCCCGTCACGACCGTGGCGCCCTTGCTCACAGCGTCGTCGACGAGCTCGGCCACCTTGCCCTGTGCCTTCCGGTCGATCAGTGGGCCGACCGTGACGCCATCCTCGGTGCCACGGCCGACACGCTCGGCGGCCATCCGCTCGCCGAACCGGCGGCCGAACTCCTCCGCCACGTCGGCGTGGACGAGGAACCGGTTCGCGGCGGTGCACGCCTCGCCCATGTTGCGCATCTTGGCCAGCATCGCGCCGTCGACCGCCCGGTCGAGGTCGGCGTCGGGGAAGACCAGGAACGGCGCGTTGCCGCCGAGCTCCATCGAGACCCGCAGCAGCTGGTCCGCGGACTGCTTCACCAGCATCTGACCCACCGGGGTCGAGCCGGTGAAGGTGAGCTTGCGCAGGCGCGGGTCGCCGATGAGCGGCTCCATCACGTCGGACGTGTCGTGAGTGGACACCACGTTCACGACGCCGGGCGGCACACCCACCTCGCGCAGCAGGTCGGCCAGGGCCAGCATCGTCAGCGGCGTCTGCTGCGCCGGCTTGACCACCATCGTGCAGCCGGCGGCGATCGCAGGCCCGATCTTGCGGGTGCCCATCGCGAGCGGGAAGTTCCACGGAGTGATCATCAGCACCGGGCCCACCGGCTGCTTCATCGTGAGGAGCCGGGTGTTGCCGTCGGGGCTGGCCGACCAGCGACCGGCGATGCGCACGACCTCCTCGGAGAACCATCGGAAGAACTCCGCGCCGTAGGTCACCTCGCCCTTGGACTGCGCCAGCGGCTTGCCCATCTCCAGCGTCATCAGCATCGCGAACTCGTCGGCACGCTCGGTGAGCAGGTCGAAGGCCGATCGAAGCAGCTCGGCCCGCTCGCGAGGCGGAGTCGCCGCCCATTCACCCTGGACTGCGACCGCAGCGTCGAGCGCCGCACGGCCGTCGTCGGCGGCGGCGGAGGCGACGGTCGCGAGGGTCTTGCCGGTCGCGGGGTCCTCGACGTCGGTGGTGCCTCCGCCCGTGGCGTCCCGCCACTCGCCGGCGATGAACAGCCCCGTCGGGACCTTGCCGAGCACAGCCTTCTCGTTCATGGGGGGCGGTTCCTCTCGAGTCGTCCTCAGCCGAGGACCCGGGCGAAGGCGTCCTCGATGATGTCCAGCCCATCCTCGAGCAGGTGGTCGGGGCTGACCAGCGGCGGGAGGAAGCGCAGGACGTTCCCGAACGTACCCGCTGTCAGCGTGACGAGGCCCTGGGAGTGGCAGTGCTTGTTGATCACCGCGGTGGCCGTGGCGTGGGGCGTCAGGTCGCCTGGCCCCGCGGTCAGCTCGACGGCGAGCATCGCTCCGCGTCCGCGGACCTCTGCGATGACGGGGTACTTCTCCTGCAGAGCCTCGAGACGAGGGCGGAGGATCGCCTCGATCCGGCGGGCGCGGCCGACCAGGTCGTGGCTGCGCATGGTCTCGATCGCGCCGAGGGCGGCGGCGCACGCGACCGGGTTGCCGCCGTACGTCCCGCCCAGCCCGCCGGCGTGAACCGAGTCCATCACCTCGGCTCGTCCCGTCACCGCGGCCAGCGGCAGACCGCCGGCCATTCCCTTCGCCGTGGTGATCAGGTCGGGCACGACCCCCTCGTGGTCGCAGGCGAACCAGTCGCCGGTGCGGCAGAAGCCGGTCTGGATCTCGTCGGCGATGAGCAGGATGCCGTGCTCGGCGCAGAAGTCGGCGACCCCGCGCAGCCATCCCGCAGGGGGTACGACGAAGCCGCCCTCGCCCTGGATCGGCTCGACGATCACGGCAGCGGTGTTGGACTCGCCGACCTGGGTGCGGATGGTGCTGACGAAGGCGTCGAGCGCCTCGGCCGCGATCTGCTCCTCGGTCTTCTCCGCGGCGCCGGGCCACCGCAACGGGTAGGCCATCGGAGCCCGGTGGACCTCGCCGGCGAACGGACCGAACCCCTGCTTGTAGGGCATGTTCTTGGCAGTCAGCGCCATCGTGAGGTTGGTGCGACCGTGGTAGGCGTGGTCGAGGGCGACGACCGCCTGGCGCCCGGTGTGGGTGCGCGCGATCTTGACGGCGTTCTCGACCGCCTCGGCGCCTGAGTTGAAGAGCGCGCTGCGCTTCACGTGCTCTCCCGGCGTGAGCTCCGCCAGTGCCTCGCACACCGCGACGTAGCCCTCGTAGGGGGTGACCATGAAGCAGGTGTGGGTGAAGTCGGCGACCTGTGCCTGCACCCGCGCCACCACCTCGGGTGCCGCGTTGCCGACGCTGGTCACGGCGATGCCCGAGCCGAAGTCGATCAGGTGGTTGCCGTCCACGTCGACCAGCACGCCCCCACCAGCGCGGGCGACGTAGGCCGGGAGCCCGACGCCGACGCCGGCCGACACCGCGGCCGAGCGGCGCGAGTCGAGCTCGCGGGAGCGCGGACCGGGGACCTCGGTGACGAGGCGCCGCACCTGCTCGACGCCGTGCTGCTCGACGCCGTCCTGTTCGATCGGGGCCGGGGAGTCGTTCACGTGCCAAGCGTCGGCGCTCGGTGGCATGCTGTCCAATACCTGTTCGTGTGAAGAACCATGCCTGTCAGGCATGGGAAGGATGACCCGTGGACCTGCGCCTGCTGCGGTACTTCGTCGCCGTGGCCGAGACCGGCTCGGTGAGCGCCGCGGCGCGCGCCGTGCGGGTCGCCCAACCCTCGTTGTCCCGCCAGCTCAGTGGGTTGGAGCGCCAGCTGGGGTTGACGCTCTTCGACCGTGGTGAGGGCCGTCGGCTCTCGCTCTCCTCCGCCGGCCGTCACTTCCTGCCGGTCGCCAAGGAGCTGCTCGTCCGGGCCGAGCTCGCGGGCCGGGCGGCGGACGCGTTGCGTGAAGGTGCCCTGCGCGATCTCACCATCAGCTGTCCGGCCACCACGTTGACCGACGTGATCGCACCGTTCCTGAGCACGTGGGGGCCGGACGACCCGATGCCCACCGTGTGGGCGAAGCTGCCGGCCGACATCTACCCGTCGCTGGACGCAGGCGCCGACCTGGCGGTGGGCACCACGGCGCCACCCGGATCCCTCGCCTCCCTGCCGCTGGCCTCGCTCCCGGTCTGGGCCTACGTCCGCGCCGACCACCCGTGGGCGGAGCGAGGCTCGCCGGGGTCGGTCGACCTGGCCGAGATGACCGGTGAGCCACTGTTGCTGCTCAGCCCCGAGCAGCACTCCCGGCAGGCGCTCGACGCAGCGCTCCTCGGTGCCGGTGTCGGGCTGGACGCCGTCACCGAGCTGACCACGGCCGAGGTCGCCCAGGCCCTCGCGGCGGCCGGACGGGGGGTCGCGATCGTCTCCGACGACCCCCGCTTCGGGCTGGTCCCCCTGCGGATCACCCAGGGCGGTGAACGCGGCGCGACGCTGACGATCAGCCTGCACGCCGCCTGGCGGCGCGACCACCACGCCGCCGGAGTGCTCCAGGACCTGGCGCGCCGGCTGAACGCCTTCTGCGAGTCGCGCTACGAGCACGTGGAGTGAGCCTGCGTCGGGCCGGCCCCACGGACGCCGTCAGACGACCTCGCGCCGGTCGTCGTCGTGCCGCCGGGTCAACCCGGTCCGGTCGAGGTGGGCCAGCAGGGGCAGCACGACCCGGCGCGTGCTCCCCAGGCGCTGTCGCGCCTCGCTGGTGGTGAAGGGCTGGGCCAGCTCCGCCAGCTCCTCGACCGCTCGGGCCGGGGCGTCCGGCAGGAGCACGATCCCGTCGCCGAGGTCGATCAGCCGGCCGGCCCGCGCAGCCGCGCCGACTGACCTGCGGTCCAGGCCGAGCTCGCGCATCCGGTCTGCCGTGGGCGCTCCGAACGGAGCGTCCGAGAGATCGGAGGCGAGAGCCGACAGCGACCGCTCCAGGTCGGCGGGCAGGCCTCGGTCGGGGGTGGAGGCGGTCACTCGTCCACCGGTCACCCGCAGGGGCGGCGCGACCAGGTCGAGCGTCACCTGGAGGTCGGGCAGCGCCAGCACCCGGGTCAGGGCCGGGACCGGCATGCCGGGATCGAGCGGGTGCTCGGCGTCGTGACGGTCCACCACCTCGCGCATCCGCCGGCGAAGGGCGTCGCCGGCCGCCTCGTCGACCAGCCACCCGGCGCCGGGTCCTACGGCCACCCCGAGCATCCGCAACCGGTCGGCGTGCACGACGCCGCGCCGGCGTACCTCACCGGACAGCTCCGGCACGCCTGGGTGGGCGCCGAGCAGCTCCGCCCGCCTGCGTCCGGACCCGCGTCGCCGTAGCCGTGGTGGGGCCGGGTCCAGCACCCCCACTCCCCACATGCGGCGGCTGCCCGGGTCGCGGAGCACGGCCCGGTCGCCGATGCGCAGGGGCACGGGATGGTCGAGGGTGAGCCTGACGTGCCGGTCGTCGAAGGGACGGACGCGGACCGGGACGTCCAGCGTCCCCACGTGCAGGACGGACCGCTCGGGCGGCGGGGCTTCGAGCGCATCGTGCCCAGCGGGGCTCAGGCGCACGTCGACGGCCCCTGTGAAGAGCCAGGCGCCCGGGGTGACCAGGACGGCGTGCCGCGACACGTCGGCGCGGTCGTCGGCCACGATGTTGAGTGCCACGCGGGCCACCCCACTCACCGTCTCGCGATCGGTCCCGAGCGCCTGGAGCCCACGGACCCGGACCGGTCCGGCGTGGTCACCGGCCGAGAGCCGGTCACCGACCCGCACCATGCCGGATGCCAGCGTCCCGGTGACGACCGTGCCGGCGCCGCGCACGTGGAAGGAACGGTCCACCCACAGCCGCACGTCCGCAGCGCTGTCGGGAGCCGGCAGCGACGCGACCATCGAGGCGATCGCCCGGCGCAGGTCGTCGAGACCCGCCCCGGTGACAGCGCTGACCGGGACGACGGCGGCCCCGCGCATCGGCGTGCGGTCGATCTCGGTGCGGGCGCGCGCGGCGGTCGCACTCGGGTCTGTCAGGTCGGTGCGGGAGACCGCGACGACGGCGTGCTCGACCCCCAGGGCGGCGAGCGCAGCGAGGTGCTCGGCGGCCTGGGGCATCCACGGGTCATCGGCCGCCACCACGAGCAGGGCGGCGGGCACCGGTCCGACCCCGGAGAGCATGGTGCGCAGGAACCGCTCGTGGCCGGGTACGTCGACGAACGCGACCTCCTGCTCCGTCGCGCCGTCCGGGCCGGGCAGGGTCGTCCACGCATAGCCCAGCTCGATGGTCAGGCCCCGCCTGCGCTCCTCCTCGAGCCGGTCGGGCTCGGTGCCGGTGAGCGCCTTGACCAGCGTCGACTTCCCGTGGTCGACGTGGCCCGCGGTCGCGACGACGTGCACCGGTCAACCCTGGTCCGCGCGGCCGGCAGCGGCGACCACGGCGCTGACGACGGCGGTGACCAGCGTGGCGTCGTCCTCGGGCGCGACCGTCAGGAGGTCGAGCAGCAGCCGGCCGTCACGCACCCGTCCGACCACCGGTGGGTCGCCCTGCCTCAGCAGTGTGGCCAGCGAGGCGGGCAGCGAGACGGCGGCGCTCGCCAGCTCGACGCCGGGTGCCCCGCCGCCCCCGACGGCGGCGGTGGACGGGACGGCGATCGCCCAACCGGTGTCGTCGTCGAGCTCGTGCGCCAGTGACTCGGCCACCGCCCTGGCCCGCGCCAGGAGCGCCCCCGCATCGGCGCGCAGCGCCGCGGCGACCGGTGTCTCCGGCCCGGTCAGCGTGGCCTCGAGCGCGGCCAGCGTCAGCTTGTCGACGCGCAGCGCACGGGCGAACGGGTGGCGACGCAGCTGCTCGACGAGCCCTGCGTCACCGAGGAGCAGCCCCGCCTGTGGTCCGCCGAGCAGCTTGTCGCCGGACGCGGTGACCAGGTCGGCGCCGTCGCGCAGCACCGTGGTCGCGTCCGGCTCGTCGGGCAGTCGGGGGTGTGATCTCAGCAGCCCGGAGCCGATGTCCACCACGAGCGGTACGACGTTCTCGCCGGGCAGGCCGGCGAGCAGACCGGCGAGCTCCTTGACGGAGACCGTCGAGGTGAAGCCGCGCACCTCGAAGTTCGAGGGGTGGACCTTCAGCACGAACGCCGTCCGGGGACCGATCGCCGCCTCGTAGTCGGCGAGCCGCACGCGGTTGGTGGTGCCGACCTCGCGCAGCCGCGCGCCGACGGACTCCACGAGCTCGGGGATGCGGAAGCCGTCACCGATCTCCACCATCTCGCCGCGGGCCACCACGACCTCGCGTCCCGCCGCGAGCGCCAGGGAGGCCAGCGCCAGGGCGGCGGCGCCGTTGTTCACCACGTGCACCCCGCCGGCAGCCGGCACCGCGTCGGCCAGGGCCGCGAGGGTGCCGCGGCCGCGCCGGTCCCGCCGGCCGCTGGCGAGGGAGAGCTCGACGTCGGTGGCTCCGGCCGCCAGGACCATCGCCTCGACGGCGGCGGCCGACAGCGGTGCGCGGCCGAGGTTGGTGTGGACCACCACGCCGGTCGCGTTCACGACCGGTCGCAGGGTCGTCGCGGTGGCGGGCAGGGCGGCGAGGGCGGCCTCGGTGACGACGTCGGGGTCGGGGGCGAGGAACCCGGCACGGCAGCGTGCGAGCGTGGCGACGACGACCCTCTTCACCAGGCCCTGGCCGAGCCGCTCGGCCGCGGTCAGGAGCCGCGGGTCGGCGAGCACGAGGTCGGTGCGGGGCACCCGGCGGCGGGGGTCCTGGGGCTCCTCCACCGGCCGCCTCCCGTCGTACCCGTCCACGATGTCAGCGCGCGTGGCGGAGGCGGACGGGAATCGAACCCGCCTGACCGAGATGCTCGGCCACAACGGTGTTGAGGACCGCGCCCGTCACCAGACGAGGAACGCCTCCACGCGCAGGTTCACCCTAGCCACCTGGAGGCCTAGGTTGGGAGCATGAGCACCGAGGCGCCCGACCAGACGTCCCGGCCGACGGGTGCCGCGATCCGGCTCACCCAGTTCGCTGCCGGTGGTGGCTGTGCGTGCAAGGTGCCGCCCGGCGAGCTGGAGGCGATCGTGCGCGACCTCCCCGGCAGTCGTGCCGGTGGCGACCTGCTGGTGGGCCTCGACGACGGCGACGACGCGGCGGCGGTGCGGATCGACCCGGCCCCCGACGGCACCGGCCGGGCGGTCATCGCGACCGCCGACTTCTTCACCCCGGTGGTGGACGACCCCTACGAGTGGGGCCGGATCGCCGCCGCCAACGCGCTCTCCGACGTCTACGCCATGGGCGGCACGCCGGTGGTGGCGGTCAACCTGCTCGGCTGGCCCCGCGACCGGATCCCCTTCGAGCTGGCTGCCGAGGTCCTGCGCGGCGGCGGCGAGGTGTGCAGCGAGGCGGGCGCCTACCTCGCGGGCGGTCACAGCATCGACGACCCCGAGCCGAAGTACGGGCTGGCAGTCACCGGCCTCGGCGACCCCGACCGGCTGCTGCGCAACGACGCCGCCCGCCCCGGGATCCCGCTGACGCTGACCAAGCCGCTGGGGCTCGGCGTCCTCAACAACCGGCACAAGGCCACGGGGGAGTGGTTCGCCGAGGCGGTCGCGGTGATGACGACGCTCAACCGCGAGGCGAGCGTCTTCGCCGTCGGTGCCGGCCTGCGCGCCGCCACCGACGTGACCGGCTTCGGGCTGCTTGGCCACCTGTTCAAGATGTGCCGTGCCAGCGGCGTGACCGCGGTCGTCGACGCCGCTGCGGTGCCGTACGTCGACGGGGCGCGCCGCTCGCTGGCCGAGGGGTTCGTGCCAGGCGGGAGCAGGCGCAACCTCGACTGGGTGCGCCCCCATGTCGGGGCGGGATCGGGCATCGACGAGGACGAGCTCCTCCTGCTGGCCGACGCGCAGACCTCAGGTGGGCTGCTGGTGGCGGGCGAGGTCCCCGGGCACCCCGTGGTCGGAGAGCTGGTCCCAGCCCAGGAGCACGCGATCGTCGTGAGATGACCTGACCTCGCAGGTGTGTTGACCGTCACAGTGGGTACGCCTACGGTCGACGTGCCGGGAAGAGCCGGGGTGCTGCGCGAGCCAGGAGGTGGACGCCATGGCCTCTCAGGGGAGCGGTGGAGCTCGCCGGTCCCTGCTCCCGTGGCCCGTCCTGCGCCAGCTGACCGGCGGCGACTTCCTCGGACGCGGCGCCGCGGTGCGCTCGCGGCGTACCGACGAGGTGCAGCCTCGCACCAGCACCGCCGACCGCGTGGCGCGCAGTGTCTGCCCCTACTGCGCAGTGGGCTGTGCCCAGAACATCTACGTCAAGGACGAGCAGATCGTCCAGATCGAGGGTGACCCGGAGTCCCCGGTCAACCGCGGCCGGCTCTGCCCCAAGGGATCCGCCAGCAAGAACCTGGTGACCAGCGACCAGCGCGTCACCACGGTGAAGTACCGGCGGCCCTACGGCACCGAGTGGGAGGACCTCGACGCCGACACCGCCATGGAGATGCTCACCGACCGGGTCCTCAGGACCCGGCGCCAGTTCTGGCAGGACAAGGACGAGGAGGGCCGGTGGCTGCGGCGCACGATGGGCATCGCGAGCCTCGGCGGCGCCACGCTGGACAACGAGGAGAACTACCTCATCAAGAAGCTCTTCACCGCGATGGGCGCCATCCAGATCGAGAACCAGGCTCGTATTTGACACTCCGCCACCGTCCCCGGTCTGGGGACCAGCTTCGGTCGCGGCGGCGCCACCGGGTTCCAGCAGGACCTCGCCAACGCTGACTGCATCGTCATCCAGGGCTCGAACATGGCCGAGGCCCACCCGGTGGGCTTCCAGTGGGTCGTGGAGGCGAAGAAGCGCGGCGCCCGGGTGATCCACGTCGACCCACGGTTCACCCGCACGAGCGCGCTGGCCGACACGTTCGTGCCGATCCGCGTCGGCAGCGACATCGCCTTCCTCGGGGGGATCGTCAACTACGTGCTGACCCACGAGCTCGACTTCCGCGAGTACGTCGTCAACTACACCAACGCGGCGAACATCGTCAGCGAGAACTACGCCGACACCGACGACCTCGACGGGCTCTTCTCCGGCTTCGACGCCGAGACGCGCACCTACGACCCGACCAGCTGGCAGTACGCGTCCGAGGACACCGACGCCGAGCTGGGCGAGGCGCAGGCCGACGACTCCGAGGACACCGAGGAGCAGCGGGAGACCGCCGCGGGCATGCAGAACGAGTCGCACGGCATGCAGGTGACCGCGAACCCACCGCGTGACCCCAGCCTCCAGCACCCTCGCTGCGTCTACCAGATCCTCAAGCGCCACTTCTCGCGCTACACGCCCGAGATGGTCGAGCAGACCTGCGGCATCTCCGAGGCAGACTTCCTCGAGGTGTGCCGCGCCTGGACGGAGAACTCCGGCCGCGAGCGCACCACGGCCCTCGTCTACAGCGTCGGCTGGACCCAGCACAGCGTCGGTGTGCAGTACATCCGCACCGGCTCCATCCTGCAGCTGCTGCTGGGCAACATGGGACGGCCCGGCGGCGGCATCATGGCGCTGCGCGGACACGCCAGCATCCAGGGCTCGACCGACATCCCGACGCTGTTCAACCTGCTGCCCGGCTACCTCCCCATGCCGAACGCCGAGTCCCACCAGAGCCTGGACGAGTGGATCGACAGCGTCCGCAACCCCGGCAGCAAGGGCTTCTGGTCGCTCTCGCGGGCCTATGCGGTCAACCTGCTCAAGGCCTACTGGGGCGACAAGGCGACGCCCGAGAACGACTTCTGCTTCGACCACCTGCCGAAGATCACGGGTGACCACGGGACCTACCGCACCACCCTCGACATGATCGACGGGAAGGTGAAGGGCTACTTCCTCCTCGGCCAGAACCCTGCCGTCGGCTCCGCACACGGACGTGCGCAGCGCCTGGGCATGGCCAACCTCGACTGGCTGGTCGTGCGCGACCTGTTCGAGATCGAGTCGGCGACCTTCTGGAAGGACTCCCCCGAGGTGGAGACCGGGGAGATCGTCCCCGAGGAGTGCGCGACCGAGGTCTTCCTGTTCCCCGCCGCGTCGTACGCCGAGAAGGAGGGCACCTTCACCCAGACCCAGCGGATGCTCCAGTGGCGCGAGAGGGCGGTCGAGCCGCCGGGTGACGCCAGGTCCGACCTGTGGTTCTTCTACCACCTGGGCCGGATGATGCGGGAACGGCTGGCGGACTCCACCGACGAGCGGGACCGTCCACTGCTCGACCTCGCCTGGGACTACCCGGTGCACGGCCAGCACGACGAGCCTTCCGCCGAGGCGGTGCTGCAGGAGATCAACGGCTACGAGGTCGCCACCGGCCGTCCGCTCTCGTCGTTCACCGAGATGAAGGACGACGGGTCGACGCTCGGCGGTTGCTGGATCTACACCGGCGTCTACGCCGACGGCGTCAACCAGGCGGCGCGCCGCAAGTCGCGCCACGACCAGTCCTACGTCGCCCCCGAGTGGGGCTGGGTCTGGCCCATGAACCGGCGGATCCTCTACAACCGCGCGTCGGCCGACCCCGAGGGGAGGCCCTGGAGCGAGCGCAAGGCCTACGTCTGGTGGGACGACGAGAAGCGCGAGTGGACCGGTGCCGACGTCCCCGACTTCGAGAAGACCAAGCCGCCGTCGTACCGCGCGCCCGAGGGGTCCGACGGCGTCGCGGCCATCGAGGGGATCGACCCCTTCATCATGCAGGGCGACGGGAAGGGCGCGCTGTTCGCGCCGCAGGGGCTCATCGACGGACCGCTGCCCACCCACTACGAGCCGGTCGAGTCGCCGTTCCGCAACCCGCTCTACGGACAGCAGTCCAACCCCACCCGCAAGGAGTACAACCGCTCCGCCAACCGGATGAATCCCTCGCCGCCGGAGGGCGACGACGGCGTCTTCCCCTTCATCTTCACCACGAGCCGGCTCACCGAGCACCACACCGCCGGGGGGATGAGCCGCTTCCTCGAGCACCTCGCCGAGCTGCAGCCGGAGATGTTCGTCGAGGTCTCCCCGGAGCTTGCCGAGGAGCGCGGCCTGGAGCACATGGGCTGGTGCCACGTCATCACCGCCCGCTCGGCGATCGAGGGCCGCGTCCTGGTCACCGACCGCCTGCGCCCCCTCCGCGTGGAGGGCCGGAGGGTCCACCAGGTGTGGATGCCGTACCACTGGGGACAGGGCGGACTCGTGAGCGGCGACTCGACCAACGACCTGTTCGGGATCACCCTCGACCCCAACGTGCTGATCCAGGAGTCGAAGGTCGGCACCTGCGACGTCCAGCCCGGCCGCCGGCCGCGAGGACCTGAGCTCCGCGACTACGTCAGGGGCTACCGCGAGCGCTCGGGCGTGGTCGAGGACGTCTACCCGTCAGCCGTCACGGCGTCGGCAGCGGCCCAGGCCGCCTCGGCGGCCCTGCAGGACGACTCCGAGGAGGATGAGGACGGATGATCGGGCGCAACAGCCTCTTCGGGCCGGTGGACCCGGCCGCGGACGCGGGATATGCCGACCCCCCGGCACGGAAGGGCTTCTTCACCGACACCTCCGTGTGCATCGGGTGCAAGGCCTGCGAGGTGGCGTGCAAGGAGTGGAACGACGTCCCGGAGAACCTCTTCGAGATGCTCGGCACCTCCTACGACAACAGCCACTCGCTCAACGCCAACCAGTGGCGCCACGTGGCGTTCATCGAGCGCCCCGGGCCGGCAGGCGGCACCGCCGGCCAACCGGGCCAGCAGGCCGACCTGCCGCGGCCGGCCGTCGACCTGGGCATGCCGGAGATGGGTGCCCCGGTCGTCCCCGACGAGGCGAAGCCGGACTTCCGCTGGCTGATGGAGTCCGACGTGTGCAAGCACTGCACCCACGCAGCGTGCCTGGACGTCTGCCCGACAGGCTCGCTGTTCCGCACCGAGTTCGGCACGGTCGTGGTGCAGGACGACATCTGCAACGGCTGCGGCTACTGCGTCGCGGCCTGCCCGTTCGGGGTGATCGACCGGCGTCGCGGACCCGACGGTGCCGAGAACATCGGCATCGCGCAGAAGTGCACGCTCTGCTACGACCGGCTCACCGACGGCCAGCGTCCGGCCTGCGCCAACGCGTGCCCCACCGAGTCCATCCAGTACGGCGACGTCGACGAGCTGCGTCGCCGCGCCGACGAGCGGGTGGCGGCGCTCCACGAGCAGGGCATCATGGACGCCCGCCTCTACGGAAACGACCCCAACGACGGCGTGGGCGGGACCGGCGCCTTCTTCCTCCTGCTCGACGAGCCGGAGGTCTACGGGCTGCCGCCCGACCCCGTGGTGACCACGAAGGACCTGCCGCGCATGTTCAACCGCGCGGGCGTCGCCGCCCTGGCGATGCTGGCCGGCGCGGCGGTCTCGTTCCTCGGGAGGCGTGCATGAGCAAGCCCCCTGACAACCGGGTGGTCGACACCAGCACGCGGCAGCAGCCGGCCGAGTGGTCCGAGCCCACCCACGGCGGCAGTCCGTCGCGACGGGCCGGGCGTGGTGCTCGCGGCGGCCGGGACGCCCGCGGCCAGCGGCGCCGTGAGGGCGTCGGCGACGTGATGGTCCCGGACGCTGAGTTCACCTCCTACTACGGCCGCCAGGTCGTGAAGCCCGCGCCGTGGGAGCACGACATCGCCGCCTACCTCTTCACCGGCGGGGTGGCGGCCGGGTCGGCGATGCTCGCGGCCGGGGCGGACCTGACCGGTCGTCCCGCCCTTCGGCGGGTGGCGAGGTTCGGCTCGATCGGCGGCCTCGGGCTCAGCGTCGGCTTCCTCGTCCACGACCTCGGGAGGCCCAGTCGCTTCCTCAACATGATGCGCGTCGTCAAGCTCACCTCGCCGATGTCGGTCGGCACGTGGATCCTCACGTTGCACGGGCCCTTCGCGGGGCTCGCCTTCGCCGCGGAGGTCGCCGACATGCTGCCCGAGCCCGTGCGGAGGGGGCGGTGGGCCCCGTTGGTCGGGCTGCTCTCGAGGCTGGGCACCCCCGCGGGGCTGGTCTCCGGGCTGACGGCGCCGCCGGTCGCGGCCTACACGGCCGTGCTGCTCTCCGACACGGCCACGCCGTCGTGGCACTCCGCCCACGAGGAGCTGCCCTTCGTGTTCTGCGGCTCGGCTGCCGCGGCGTCCGCGGGCCTGGCGATGGTCGGCACCCCGACGTCCCAAGCCGGGCCGGCGCGCACCTACGCCGTCGGCGGCGCCGTCGTCGAGCTGCTCGCGGAGCGGAAGATGGAGCAGTCCATGGGGCTGATGGCCGAGCCGTTGCACCAGGGCATCGCCGGACGGCTCATGCGCGCCAGCAAGGTGCTGACCGCGGCGGGAGCGGTCGGGGCGCTCGTCGGCGGACGCAGCCGGGCGGTGTCGGTGGTGTCCGGTGCTGCGCTCATGGCGGGATCCCTGTGCACCCGGTTCGGCGTCTTCGAGGCCGGCATCGCGTCAGCGAAGGACCCGAAGTACACCGTCGTGCCGCAGCGGGAGCGGCTCGACCGAGGTGAGCCGGTGCGCTACGCGCCCCCCGACCGGAGAGGCCAGTGATGACCAGCAACCAGGACACCACCCACGGTCGGACCGACGACGCGGTGCCCTCAGGCGGCTTCCGCTGGCTGCTGGTCGCCGGCGGCCTGCTGCTGCAGTTCTCGATCGGCGCGGTCTACGCCTGGAGCGTCTTCGGCGGCGCTCTGGAGAACGCCCCGTCGTGGGAGCTGAGCAAGGTACGCGCGTCCATGCCGTTCACCGTCACCATCGGCATGATCTTCGTCGGCAGCTACGTCGGCGGCCGACTGCAGGACGCCAAGGGCCCGAGACTGGTGGCGCTCCTCGGCGGCGTCATCTACGCCGCCGGGATCCTGCTCGCCTCGATGACGAACGGCGCCGACGACTACTGGCTGCTGATCCTGGGCTACGGCGTCATCAGCGGCTTCGGCCTCGGCTTCGCCTACATCGTGCCGATCGCGATGCTGCAGAAGTGGTTCCCCGACAAGAAGGGCCTGATCACCGGCCTCGCGGTGGGCGGGTTCGGCTTCGGTGCGGTGCTCACCTCGCCGGTGGCGCAGTGGCTCATCGACCGCGACCCCGACGACCCCACCGGCGCCTTCCTGCCGCTGGGCATCGCCTACCTCGTGATGTCCCTGGTGGGAGCCTCGATCTTCCGCAACCCGCCGGCGGACTACGCGGTGCCCGGGCACGAGTCCGCCTCGGGGGGCGGCGCCGTCGACCAGCGCAAGGACTACACCCAGGGTGAGGCGTTGCGCACCCCCCAGTGGTACCTCCTGACCGCGATCCTCACGCTCAGCGTCTCGGCCGGTATCTCGCTGATCTCGCAGGCCAAGCTGAGCGCGACCGACATCGCCGGGTACTCCGTGGGCGGGGCCGCGACGCTGGTGGGCGTGCTGGCGATCTTCAACGGCGGCGGCCGCATCGTGTGGGCCGCGATCTCGGACAGGATCGGCCGGATGAAGACGTTCGCCGCCATCCTGGGGCTCCAGGGGATCTGCCTGATCCTGTTGCCCCAGGCGAGCAACGAGGTGCTGTTCGCCGTGCTGGCCGCGGTGATCTACCTCTGCTACGGCGGCACCTTCGGCACCATGCCCGCGACGGCAGGCGACTTCTTCGGCGTGAAGTTCGCGGGCGCGATCTACGGCCTGATGCTGATCGGCTGGAGCCTGGGCGGCATCATCGGCCCGATCATCGCCTCGGCCCTGATCGGCGAGGAGAAGGCGTACACGCTGGCCTACACCACGATCGGCGTCATCGCCCTGGCCGCGGTGGCGCTCACGTTCGTCGCCAAGCCCCCGGCGGATCGTCGGACCACGTAGTCCCCCGCGAGGCGGCCAGCGTCAGAGCAGCGCGTGTGCCTTGTCGAGGACCACGCGCAGGATCTGCTCGATCTCGTCGAAGTGCGACTGGTCGCAGATCAGCGGCGGGGCGAGCTGCACGACCGGGTCGCCGCGGTCGTCGGCGCGGCAGTAGAGACCCTCCTCGAAGAGTCCCTTGGACACCGCGCCGAACAGGATCCGCTCGCACTCCTCGTCGCTGAAGGTCTCCTTGGTGTCCTTGTCCTTGACGAGCTCGATCCCGTAGAAGTAGCCCTCGCCGCGCACGTCGCCGACGATCGGCAGGTCCTTGAGCCGCTCGAGCGTGGCGCGGAAGGCACCCTCGTTGTCGCGGACGTGCTCCAGGACGTTCTCGCTCTCGAAGATGTCGAGGTTGGCCAGGGCGACCGCGGTCGACACCGGGTGGCCGCCGAAGGTGTAGCCGTGGGCGAACATCGCGCCGTCCTCGAGGAAGGGCTCCATCAGCCGGTCCGAGGCGATCATCGCGCCCAGGGGTGCGTAGCCCGAGGTGATGCCCTTGGCGCAGGTGATGATGTCGGGCTGGTAGCCGAAGCGGTCGGCGCCGAACATGTGGCCGAGCCGGCCGAAGGCGCAGATGACCTCGTCGGAGACGAGCAGGACGTCGTACTGGTCGCAGATCTCGCGCACCCGGTCGAAGTAGCCGGGCGGGGGAGGGAAGCACCCGCCGGCGTTCTGGACGGGCTCGAGGAAGACCGCCGCGACCGTGTCAGGGCCCTCGTTCTCGATGGCGATGGCGATCTGGTCGGCGGCCCAGCGCCCGAACTGCTCGGGAGTCAGCCCCTCGGGGGAGCCGTGCTCGGTCGCGCGGTAGTAGTTGGTGTTGGGCACCCGGAACGTCGAGGGCACCAACGGCTCGAACTGCTGCTTGAGGAAGGGCAGCCCCGTGATCGAGAGCGCACCCTGGGTGGTGCCGTGGTAGGCGATGGCCCTGCTGATCACCTTGTGCTTCATCGGCCGGCCGGTGAGCTTGTAGTAGTTCTTGGCCAGCTTCCACGCGGTCTCGACGGCCTCGCCGCCGCCGCTGGTGAAGAAGACCCGGTTGAGGTCACCGGGGGCGTAGGCAGCCACCCGCTCGGCCAGCTCGATCGCCGGTGGGTGCGCGTAGGACCACAGCGGCATGAACGCCAGCTCCTTGGCCTGCTTGGCCGCGGCCTCGGCAAGCTCGGTGCGACCGTGGCCCAGCTGCGAGACGAAGAGTCCGGCCAGCCCGTCGAGGTAGCGCCGACCCTTGTCGTCGTAGATGTAGGCGCCCTCGCCGCGCACGATGACCGGCACGTCGTGGTCCGCGTAGCCGCCCTGCCGGGTGAAGTGCATCCAGAGGTTGTCCTTGGCGGCGCGCTGCTGAGCATCCGAATCGAGAGCCATGGGCCCCATCATGGGCTGGTATCCCCCTTCTGGCAAGCCGAACACCAACGATTCCGAAGGTGCAAGCCCGTCTGGACAACGGGATGCGAAGAAGATGGTCTAGGGTGCCGACATGAGCTCGGACGCCACGGTCGACGCGAGCTGGGCCGGCTCGGCCCTCGTTCCCCTGTGGCTCGACAGCGCCGATCGTCCGGACCCCAGGCCGCCGGTCACCGAGGGCTGCGAGGTCGACCTCCTGGTCGTGGGCGGCGGATTCACCGGGCTGTGGACCGCCCTGCGCGCCCTCGAGCGCGACCCGACCCTCAGCGTGCTCCTCGTCGAGGGCGACCGCATCGCCGAGCACGCCACCGGTCGCAACGGCGGCTTCTGCGAGGCCAGCCTCACCCACGGTGAGGCCAACGGTCGCGCCCGCTGGCCCGAGGAGTACGACACCATCCACGCCCTCGGCCTGCGCAACCTCGACGAGATCGAGGAGACAGTCGACCGCTACGGCATCGAGTGCGGCTTCGTCCGCGGCGGCCAGCTGTCGGTGGCTCGGACCCCGCACGAGGTGGCGGCCCACGAGCCGGACCAGCCCGGCTTCCTCACGACCGAGGCCGTGCGCGAGATGGTCGACTCCCCGACCTACCTGGCGGGGCGCTTCGACGCAGAGGGGTGCGCGCTCGTCGACCCTGCACGACTGGCCTGGGGGCTGGCTCGGGCGGCGGAGGGACTCGGTGCCCGGATCGCGGAGGGCACCCGCGTCGAGGCGCTGCGCGAGACGTCGTACGGCGTCGAGGCGCGCGTGCGCGGCGGGGGGACGAGGTCGGTGGTGCACGCGCAGTCGGTGGTGCTGGCGACGAACGCCTTCCAGGGCCTCGTGCCACGACTGCGCTGGTCGGTGGTGCCGGTCTACGACTACGTGCTGGCGACCGAGCCGTTGACCGCCGAGCAGCTGGCGTCGCTGCGCTGGGACCCGGCGATCGGCGTCGCAGACTCCGGCAACCAGTTCCACTACTACCGGATCACGCCCGACCGGCGGATCCTGTGGGGCGGCTACGAGGCGGTCTACCACTACGGGCGCTCGGTCGCCCCGGGCAACTACGACCGCCCCCAGACCTTCGACCTGCTGGCCCGCAACTTCGCCGAGACGTTCCCCCAGCTCGACGGCATCCGCTTCACCCACCGCTGGTCCGGGGTGATCGACACGTGCACGCGGTTCTGCGCGTTCTGGGGGACCGCCCACAAGGGGCGGACCGCCTACGCGCTCGGCTTCACCGGGCTCGGCGTCGGGGCGTCGCGGTTCGCGGCCGACGTGCTGCTCGACCTGGTGACCGGTGAGGAGACCGAGCGGACACGGCTGCGCATGGTGCGCGAGACGCCGCTGCCGTTCCCTCCCGAGCCGTTCGCCTGGGTGGGGATCACCCTCACCCGCTGGGCCTTCGCCCGCGAGGACCGGACTGGCCGAAGGAACCTGTGGCTGCGCACGCTCGACCGGCTGGGCGTGGGCTTCGACTTCTAGGGGTGACCACTGCACCTAGGTCGCGCGTTGCTCGTACCAGGTACGAGTGATCAGCGACCCAGGTCATACACCCCGGATGAGGAGCCGCCGCTCGAAGTCCTCGAAGAGCTGCAGGAGGCGGGCATCTGCCGGCATCACCGCGAGAACGACTCGGTCAGCGTCAGCTTCACCGCGCAGAGTGGGCGCCGATACGCCTGACGCGATCGTCCCGCGACTGCAGGGCTCATCACGGCCGCACCGGGGTACGGGGGTCCTCGAGAGGTGGTGGGTCCATGAGTCCGGTACGTGTGAGGCCGCTGGGCGGCGCGATGGGGTGTCTGGTGATGATCGCGGTGTCGGTCGCGGCGTCGGTGCTGCTGACCCTCCTGCTGAACATGGACTGATCGCAGCGAGCGCCAGCCAGCCGTCCGGCTAGGTGCCGGGTGAAGTGGGCACATCCACGTCGACCTGCCCTCACTCGGAGAAGGAGCACAGCATGCCTGACCAGGACCCTCGAGAGCTCGTTGCCGAGATCATGGAGAAGACGCGGATCGCAGTCCTCACCTATGTCGACGACGTCGGCCGGCTCGTGTCCGTGCCGCTCGGGACCCAGGACTTCGACGACCCGGGCACGGTGTGGTTCATCACCGAGCTCGACACCGACAAGGTTGCCGCGATCAGGCAGCGCCCGGCCGTCAACGTCGCCTACGCCAGCGACAAGGGCTGGGTCTCGCTGGCCGGCAACGCCGAGGTGAGCGAGGACCGCGCCAAGCTCGAGGAGCTGTGGGACCCGTCGGTGTCGGCCTTCATGAAGGGCGATGCCCAGGACCCCAACAACGGCCTGATCAAGGTGACCGCGGACACCGCGGAGTACTGGGAGAACCCGGGCAAGGCCGCGATGGTGGTCAAGCTCGTCAAGGGGCTCGTGAGCGACGACAAGGCCGAGGACGAGGACGACGACAGTAGCGGCGTCGTACAGCTCTGACCCGCATCTGAATCCCCGGCCGGCCGGTGATTCCCAGATCAGTGCGTCAACCGGTCCAGGGCTGAGGCAACGACGCTGGGCCGTCGCGTGATCCGCTCCTCGAGGTCGGCGAGCGAGGCGGCGCGCAGGCCCGCGTTGATGCCGGCCCACCGCAGCGGCTCGCGCTCCCAGTCGGGGGACCGGTGGTCGACCCAGGGAAGCTCGGTGAGCGGCGTCGTACGACCCAGGACCAGATCTCGCAGGGTGCGGCCGGCGAGGTTGGTCGTGCTCACGCCGTCGCCGACGTAGCCGCCGGCCCAGGCCAGCCCGGTGTCGCGGTCGAGGCCGACGGAGGCGCACCAGTCGCGCGGGATGCCGAGCACTCCGCCCCACCGGTGGGTGACCTCGACGTCGCGCAGCACGGGGAAGAGGTCGACCAGGGTCTCTCGCAGCCTCTCGAAGACCCGGTGGTCGCGGGAGAAGTCGGTCGTGATCCGGGAGCCGAAGCGGTAGGGCGCCCCGCGGCCGCCGAAGACGAGCCGGTCGTCGGCGGTGCGCTGGCCGTAGATGATCAGGTGGCGGTGGTCGGCGAAGGTCTCGCGGCGCGCCAGCCCGACCTCGTCCCACTGGCTCGTGCTGAGAGGAGCGGTGGCGAGCACCAGCGAGTGGACCGGGGCGACGGCGCGCTCCTGCCCGGTCAGCCGCGGGGTGTAGCCCTCCGTCGCCCGCACCACGAAGTCGGCGGTGACGGTGCCGTGGTCGGTCTCGACCCGGTGGGGAGAGATCGTGCGGACCCTGGTGCGTTCGTGGACCGCGACACCTCGTCGCTCGACCGCGTCGGCGAGCCCGCGCACCAGGCGAGCGGGATGGATGGCCGCGCAGTCGGGTGTGTAGGTGGCGCCGAGTGTCCCGGTCGCCCGCAGGACGGCGTCCGCGGCAGCCTTGTCGAGCAGGGCCAGGTCGTCCTCGCCGCGACCCCGGCTCCGAGCCTCGTCCACCTCGGCGCGCGCCCGCGAGAGCTGGGCACGGGTGCGCGCGAGGGTGATGGTGCCGCCCTTGGCGAGGTGGGCGTCGATGCCCTCGGCGGTCGCGGCGCGCGCCACCTCGTCGACCGTCTCGCGCATCGCCCGGTGCTGGGCGGCGTCGAAGGGCGAGGGGAAGAGCGCCGAGCACCAGCCGCCGTTGCGCCCCGAGGCGCCGTACCCCGCGACCTCCGCCTCCAGCACCACGATGCGCAGGCCCGGGGCGGCCTCGGCGAGGTAGTGGGCGGTCCACAGCCCGGTGTAGCCCGCACCCACGATGGCGACGTCGGCCCGGGTCGACGCAGGCAGCGACGGGCGAGGGGTCCAGTCGGTCCCGGCCGTCTCGTGCCAGAAGGAGAGCCCGGACCAGCGGGAGCCGGTCAGCGCACACCCCACGAGTAGGTCTGCTTGCGCAGCTGGAGGTACATGAACGTCTCGGTGCCGGTCACACCCTCGATGCGACGGATCTTCTGCGAGACCAGCTCGAGCAGCTCCTCGTCGCTGGAGCACACCGCCTCTGCGAGGAGGTCGTAGGAGCCAGCGGTGATCACGACGTAGTCGACCTCGTCCAGCTCGGTGAGCCTGTCGGCCACCGGCTCCAGCGGTCCGGTCACGCGGATGCCGATCATCGCCTGGCGGGCGAAGCCGAGCTGGAGGGGGTCGGTGACCGCGACGACCTGCATCACCCCGCTGTCGGTCAGGCGCTGCACGCGCTGTCGTACGGCGGCCTCGGAGAGCCCGACCACCTTGCCGATAGCGGCATAGGACCGGCGCCCGTCCTGCTGGAGCTGCTCGATGATCGCCTTGGAGACGTCGTCGAGCTGGACGGGGGCGGAGTCGCGATGAGGCCGAGTCGTCACCGGCGAATCGTGGCACTCGCTGGCGATCCGCACAACTACCGTGCCCAGACCTCTGGAATTCGTTGCAGGTGCGTCGTGGTTCGACGGATTCCCTTGTCCGAGAATCTGATGCGTGGCACGATCCGTCCACCGAGTGTGAACCCCCCGAGGAGGATCCGCATGAGCAGGTGGACGAGCACGAACGGGCCCTACCGAGGCGACGACAGCGCGGCGGACCGGCTGGCACGGCAGCTGGCCCGCGAGATGATGTCCCGCCGCAACGTGCTGCGCGGCGTCGGGCTCGGTGCCCTGGGTCTCTCCTCGGCCAACCTCCTCGCAGCCTGCGGCACCTCGGGCACGCAGCAGAGCGCCGAGGAGTGCAAGAGCGAGGACCTCAGCGACACCGAGGCGAAGCTGGTGTTCTCCAACTGGCCGCTCTACATCGACGAGAAGGGCAAGCGGCTCCCGACCCTGGAGGACTTCGAGAAGCAGTCCGGGATCGACGTCACCTACAACACCGACATCAACGACAACAACCAGTTCTTCGCCAAGGTCCGCAACCAGCTCGGCGCCTGCGAGCCGGTCGACCGCGACATCATCGTGATGACCGACTGGATGGCTGCTCGCATGATCGGCCTCGGCTGGATGCAGGAGCTCGACATGTCGGCCATGCCGAACGTCGAGGCCAACATGGTGGAGTCGCTGCGCAGTCCCGCCTGGGACGAGGACCGCAAGCACTCCGTGCCGTGGCAGAGCGGCCTGACCGGCATCGCCTACAACTCCAAGTACACCGGCGAGATCGCCAGCTGGGAGGAGTTCTGCACCCGTCCCGACCTCAAGGGCAAGATCAGCATGCTCTCCGAGATGGGCGACACGATGGCCTTCTTCCTCAAGACCACCGGGGCCGACCCCGAGGACTTCGACGACGAGGACTGGGCCGCCGCGATCGAGCGGCTGAGGGAGGTCGTCGACTCCGGCCAGGTGCGCCGCTTCACCGGCAACGACTACACCGGGCCGCTCAACAAGGGCGACCTCGTCGCGGCGGAGGCCTGGTCGGGCGACGTCATCGTCATGCAGTACGACAACCCCGACATCAAGTTCATCGCCCCCGAGGAAGGCCTCGGTCTCTGGAGCGACAACATGATGGTGCCCAACAAGGCCGACCACCGCGCCAACGCGATGAAGCTGATGGACTACTACTACGAGCCCGAGGTGGCGGCCCGTGTCGCGGCGTGGGTCAACTACATCTGTCCCGTGCAGGGGGCGGAGGAGGAGATGGCGAAGATCGACAAGTCGCTGGTCGGCAACCCGCTCATCTTCCCGACCGAGGACGACCTCGCCGGCACCTTCTCCTTCATGAACCTCGACACCAAGGTGCGCGAGGAGTACGACAAGGAGTTCAACCAGGTGATCGGCGCCTGACCGCGATGGACGCTGAGATCACCGAGCCGGGCTCCGGCGGCGACCTGGTCCTGTCGGGACTGACGAAGCGGTTCGGCTCGTTCACGGCCGTCGACGACCTCGACCTGACCGTCCCCGAGGGCCAGTTCTTCGCCCTGCTCGGGCCCTCGGGCTGCGGCAAGACGACCACGCTGCGGATGGTCGCGGGCCTGGAGGACCCCACCGCCGGGACCATCCGGCTCGGGGAGGACGAGATCACCCACCACAAGCCCTACCGCCGCCCGGTCAACACCGTCTTCCAGAGCTATGCGCTGTTCCCCCACCTGACCATCTTCGAGAACGTCGCGTTCGGGCTGCGCCGGCAGAAGCGCAAGGACGTGAAGGGTCCCGTGCGCGACATGCTCGAGCTCGTCGAGCTCGGGGAGTACGCCGACCGCAAGCCCGCGCAGCTCTCGGGCGGGCAGCAGCAACGGGTCGCACTGGCCCGTGCGCTGATCAACCGGCCGAAGGTGCTGCTGCTCGACGAGCCGCTCGGTGCCCTCGACCTCAAGCTGCGCCGCCAGATGCAGCTGGAGCTCAAGCGCATCCAGACCGAGGTCGGGCTGACCTTCGTGCACGTGACCCACGACCAGGAGGAGGCCATGACGATGGCCGACACCGTCGCGGTCATGAACGGCGGCCACATCGAGCAGCTCGGCTCGCCGGTGGAGCTCTACGAGCGGCCCTCCACCACGTTCGTCGCCAACTTCCTCGGCCAGTCCAACCTGTTGCGCGGCAGCGTCTTCGGGTCCGACCCGCACAGCGTCGGCGTCGAGGTCGAGGGCGCCCGGCTGCACGCCCGGCGGGCGGAGGGCTCCGACGCAGGTGCCGCCGAGGGTGCAGTCTGGGTCGGGGTCCGCCCCGAGAAGATCTACCTCGCCACCGCCGGCAGCGACCCCGGCGACGACTCCAACACGCTGCGTGACGGTGTCGTGTCCGACGTGAGCTTCATCGGCGTCAGCACCCAGTACGTCGTACGCATGCCGTGGGGCCAGCAGCTCACGGTCTTCGAGCAGAACACCGGGGCACGCGAGCGGTTCCGTTCAGACGACAAGGTCGACCTGCACTGGATGCCCGACCACTCGTTCCTGCTCGACGCCTCCCAGGACGCCAACGCGGGAGTCGAGCACGAGGAGGGCGCGTGAGCCTTGCCCACGGGATCGCGCCGGGCGGTGCCCCGGGGGCGGTGGCCGACCCGCCGGAGCGTGGCCGGCGCAGCACGCGCACGGCCGTCCTGCTCCTGACCCTGCCCCTGGCATGGCTCCTGGTCTTCTTCATCGTGCCGCTCTTCTCCCTGGTCGGCACCTCGCTCTACGACCCTGCCGGGTCGCTGGAGACCGGCTACGCCATGACCGGCGAGGTGGCCAACTACTTCAACGTCCTCGGCGACTACCGCGAGCAGCTGGTCAGGTCGCTGGTCTACGCCGGCATCGCGACGCTCGCCTGCATCGCGCTGGCCTATCCCCTCGCCTACGCGATCGCGTTCAAGGCCGGGAGGTGGAAGAACCTGATGCTGGTCGCGGTGATCGCGCCGTTCTTCACCTCGTTCCTGATCCGCACCCTGTCGTGGCAGCTGATCCTCGGTGACCAGGCCTGGATCGCGGACGGCCTGCGCTGGCTCCAGGTGCTCGACCCGGACGGACGGCTGCTGTCCACCCCCTTCGCGGTGGTGACCGGGCTGACGTACAACTTCCTGCCGTTCATGGTGCTGCCGCTCTACGCCTCCCTCGAGAAGGTCGACCCACGGCTGATGGAGGCCGGCGCCGACCTCTATGCCTCGCCCTTCACGACATTCCGCAAGGTCACGCTGCCGCTGTCGCTCCCGGGCCTGGTGGCGGGCACGCTGCTCACCTTCATCCCAGCAGCCGGCGACTACATCAACGCCGAGCTGCTGGGCAATCCCCAGACGCAGATGATCGGCAACGTCATCCAGAACCTCTTCGAGGGCGGCTCCTACCCGGAGGCAGCGGCTCTCTCGGTGACCCTGATGCTCCTGATCACCGCGATGGTGTTGTTCTACATCCGTCGCGCGGGCACCGAGGAGCTCGTATGACCAGGCTCGGACGGTGGCTCGGCGACCACCTGGTGCTCGGCGTCGGGGTGCTGGTGCTGCTCTACCTCCTCACGCCGGTCTTCGTCGTGATCCTGATGTCGTTCAACGACCAGGCCTCGCGCATCAGCTACCAGTTCGACGGGTTCACCCTCGACAACTGGCGAGCCCCGTGCGAGCCCAACGGGCTGTGCGACTCTGTCTCGCTGTCGATCCGCATCGCCCTGCTGGCCACGCTGGTCGCGACGGCGCTGGCGACGCTGATGGCATTCGCGCTCGCGCGCCATCGCTTCCGCGGCCGGTCCGGCGTCAACGTGCTGACCTTCCTGCCGATGGCCTCGCCCGAGATCGTGATGGGCTCCTCGCTGCTGGCGCTCTTCGTGACGACCGGCTTCGCCGGCTCCTTGGGCTTCTGGACGATCCTGATCGCGCACATCCTGTTCTGCCTCAGCTTCGCGGTGGTGACGATCAAGGCGCGGCTGGCCGGCCTCGACCCACGGCTGGAGCAGGCGGCGATGGACCTCTACGCCAATGAGGTCCAGACCTTCCGGAAGGTGACGTTCCCGCTGGTGTTCCCAGGCATCCTGGCGGCCGCCCTGCTGAGCTTCTCGTTGTCCTTCGACGACTTCATCATCACCAACCTCAACGCCGGGCAGCGGGTCACCTTCCCGATGTACGTGTGGGGAGCCGCCCAGCGTGGCGTGCCGCCGCAGATCAACGTCATCGGCACGGTGATGTTCTTCGCCGCCCTGGCGCTGGTGGTCCTCGGTGAGCTCAACAGCCGCCGGCGTTCGCGCGTCGCGGCGGGCTGAGCGACAGGTGCGCACACTCTTCCGCGGTGGTGGGCTCTTCGACGGCCACCGGCACCTGTCCGATCACGCGCTCCTGGTCGAGGACGACCGAGTCGCGGCGGTGCTGCCCGAGGGCGACGCATCCGACGCCGCCGCCGGCGCCGACCGGGTGGTGGACCTCGACGGTGGCCTGGTCGCGCCGGGCTTCATCGACGCCCACGTGCACGTCGTGCAGGGCGGGCTGGAGCGCATCCGCTGCGACCTGTCCGGGGTCTCGTCGCGCGAGGCGTACGTCGAGGCGGTCGCCGCCTATGGGGCCGCGCACCCGGAGGCGGACTGGATCCTCGGCGGCGGCTGGGAGATGGCAGCCTTCCCGGGCGGCAACCCGACGGCCGCCGACCTCGACGCCGTCGTGCCCGACCGGCCGGCCTTCCTGCCCAACCGCGACCACCACGGCGCGTGGGTGAACAGCCGTGCGTTGACGCTGGCCGGCATCCACGCGGGCACCCCTGACCCGCCAGACGGTCGCATCGAGCGAGACAACTCGGGAGCGCCGACCGGCACCCTGCACGAGGGCGCGATGGCAATGGTGTCGCGGCTCCTGCCGCCCACCACGGACGAGGAGCTCCGACAAGGCCTGCTCGCGGGCCAGGCCCATCTGCACGAGTCCGGAGTGACGGCCTGGCAGGACGCCATCCTCGGCACCTACGCAGGGATGGACGACCCGTCCGAGACCTACCTGAGGGCCGCGCAGTCGGGAGACCTCACGGCGACCGTCGTCGGGGCCCTGTGGTGGGACCGCTCGGCCGGGGTGGACGGTGTCGCGGCGCAGGTGGCCGACCTCGTCGCACGCCGAGAGGCCTACACGCACGGGCGACTGCGGGCGACCTCGGTGAAGATCATGCAGGACGGCGTCGCCGAGAACGGCACGGCCGCGATGCTGGATCCCTACCTCGATCGCTGTGGCCACGCCACGGCCAACCGTGGTCACAGCTTCGTGCCGGCCGCTGTTCTCCGGCAGGCCGTGCTGGCGCTGCACACGGAGGGCTTCCAGGTCCACGTACACACGATCGGCGACCGCGGTGTGCGCGAGGCGCTCGACGCGTTCGCCGGCACCGCGGGTGTCGTACCCCGGGCGGGACATCGCGAGCCGCGCCACCAGCTGGCGCACGTCCAGCTGGTCCACCCCGACGACGTGCCGCGCTTCGCCGAGCTCGGCGTCGCCGCCAACCTGCAGATGCTCTGGGCCTGCCACGACGATCAGATGGTCGACCTGACGCTGCCCGTCCTCGGGCCCGAGCGGTCACGCTGGCAGTACCCCTTCGCCGACCTCGACCGCGCCGGCGCCCCCTTGGCGTGCGGCAGCGACTGGCCGGTGTCGTCCCCCGACCCGCTGGCCGCCATCCACGTCGGCGTCAACCGCACGGCGTACGACACCCCCGGCCGCGAGGGGGAGGACCCGTTCCTGCCCGAGCAGGCCCTCACCCTCGAGCGCGCCTTCGCGGCCTACACGTCGGGCTCTGCACGGATCAACCACCAGGACGGCGATCGGGCGGCAGGGGAGCTGCACCCCGGTGCGGTCGCCGACCTGGTGGTCCTCGACCGAGACCCCTTCGCCGGGCCCGTCGAGGAGATCGGCGCGACGCGGGTGCGGTCGACGTGGGTCGCCGGGCGCGTGGTGGCCGAGCCGCTGCCGTGAGCGACCTGGTGGGGATTCAGTCGGCCCGGGTTGTCGTGAGTGGCGGATTCATCAGCATTTCCGGGCGAGACCTACAGATTCCGCAGCAGACTGGCTAGTCTCCCTGCATGGCAGACAAGACGTTCCGCAACGTGGTCAACGGCGAGCTGGTCGACTCGGTGTCGGGGGAGACCTACGACGTCATCGACCCCACCACCGGCGAGGTCTACGCCCAGGCGCCGAAGTCCGGCGCCGAGGACGTCGACCGGGCCTACCGGGCGGCGGCCACAGCGTTCGAGACGTGGGGCGAGACGACGCCCCAGGACCGCAGCAACGCGCTGCTCAAGCTCGCCGACGCGATCGAGTCGCGGGTGGAGGAGATCAACCAGGTCGAGTGCCGCGACACCGGCAAGCCGCTCGGGCTCACGATGGCCGAGGAGATGCCGTACGCCTCCGACCACTTCCGCTTCTTCGCCGGTGCCGCGCGGGTGCTCGAGGGGAAGTCCGCTGGGGAGTACATGGCAGACCACACTTCGTGGGTGCGACGCGAGCCCATCGGCGTCGTCGGCCAGGTGACGCCGTGGAACTACCCGCTGCTCATGATGATCTGGAAGATCGCCCCGGCGCTCGCCGCCGGCAACACCATCGTGCTCAAGCCCAGCGACACCACGCCGGCCAGCTCCACGCTGCTGGCGGAGATCGCCCAGGAGTTCCTGCCGCCCGGCGTGCTCAACGTCGTCACCGGCGACCGCGACACAGGGCGCGAGCTCGTCGCCCACAAGATCCCGCAGATGGTCGCCATCACCGGGTCGGTGCGCGCCGGCATGGAGGTGGCCGGCTCGGCGGCCGCCGACCTGAAGAAGGTCCACCTCGAGCTCGGCGGCAAGGCCCCGGTGATCGTCTTCGACGACGCCGACATCGAGAAGGCCGCCGAGGGCATCGCCGGCGCCGGCCTCTTCAACGCCGGCCAGGACTGCACCGCCGCCACCCGCATCCTCGCCGGTCCGGGGGTGCACGACGAGTTCGTCGCGGCGCTCGCCGAGCAGGCCCGGGGGATGCCGACCGGCGACCCGGCGAACGAGGACACCTACTACGGCCCGCTCAACAACGCCGACCAGCTCTCCCGCGTCTCGGGCATGGTCGACCGGCTCCCCGACCACGCGAAGGTCGAGACCGGCGGCACCCGCCAGGGCAGCGTCGGCTACTTCTACGAGCCGACCGTGCTGTCGGGGCTGCAGCAGGACGACGAGCAGATCCAGACCGAGATCTTCGGGCCGGTGATGACCGTGCAGAAGTTCAGCGACGAGGCCGAGGCGCTGCGCTGGGCCAACGGCGTGCAGTACGGCCTGGCCTCCAGCGTCTGGACCAAGGACCACGCCCGAGCCCTGCGGATGTCCAAGCGCCTCGACTTCGGCTGCGTGTGGATCAACACCCACATCCCCTTCATCTCCGAGATGCCCCACGGCGGGTTCAAGCACTCGGGCTACGGCAAGGACCTCTCCATGTACGGCCTCGAGGACTATACGAGGATCAAGCACGTGATGAGCTACATCGGTCAGGACTGACGCGATGCGCATCCTGCTGGTGGGCGCCGGCGGCGTGGGGTCGGCCTTCTGTGCCATCGCCGCCCGTCGGGACTTCTTCGAGAGCGTCGTGGTCGCCGACTACGACGAGGGACGGGCCAACCGGGCGGCGGAGGCTGATCCGCGCTTCAGGGGTGCGCGCGTCGACGCGTCCTCCGCCGACTCGGTGGCCGCCCTGTGCCGCGAGCACGACATCACCCACGTGATGAACGCCGTCGACCCGCGATTCGTGATGCCCATCTTCGAGGGTGCGTTCGCGGCAGGGGCCGACTACCTCGACATGGCGATGTCGCTCTCGCGGCGGCATCCGGAGGTGCCCTACGAGAAGGTCGGGGTGAAGCTCGGTGACCTGCAGTTCGCCAAGTCCGGCGAGTGGGAGGCGGCCGGGCGGCTCGCGCTCTGCGGGATGGGCGTCGAGCCGGGGCTGTCCGACGTGTTCGCGCGCTACGCCGCCGACCACCTGTTCTCCGAGATCGAGGAGCTCGGCACCCGCGACGGCGCCAACCTCGCGGTCCATGACGAGGACGGCAACGAGATCTTCGCGCCGTCGTTCTCGATCTGGACCACGATCGAGGAGTGCCTCAACCCGCCGGTGATCTGGGAGCGGTCGCGCAAGGACGCCGACGGCGGGTGGTTCACGACCGAGCCGTTCAGCGAGCCGGAGGTCTTCGACTTCCCCGAGGGGATCGGGCCGGTCGAGTGCGTCAACGTCGAGCATGAGGAGGTGCTCCTGATGCCGCGCTGGATCGACGCCCAGCGGGTGACGTTCAAGTACGGCCTCGGCGAGGAGTTCATCGGCGTGCTCCGCACCCTCCACGCGCTCGGGCTCGACAGCACGCACCCCGTCCGGGTGCCGTCGGCCAAGGGTGCCGTCGAGGTCTCGCCGCGCGACGTGGTGGCGGCAGTGCTGCCCGACCCGGCCTCGGTCGGCCCGCGGATGACCGGCAAGACGTGTGCCGGGCTCTGGGTGACGGGCACCGGCAAGGACGAGCAGGGCAACCCGACGGGGCCGAGGTCGTCGTACCTCTATCACGTGGTCGACAACGAGTGGTCCATGCGCGAGTACGGCCACCAGTGCGTGGTCTGGCAGACCGCGGTGAACCCCGTCGTCGCCCTGGAGCTGCTAGCTCGTGGTGACTGGAAGGGCTCCGGCGTGCTGGGCCCGGAGGCCTTCGACGCGGTGCCGTTCCTCGACCTGCTCAGGGAGTACGGCAGCCCGTGGGGGCTGCGCGACGACCAGGTCTGACCGGTCCTCGCCGGCGGGACGGAAGGTCCGTCAGCGTCGCCGGACCTTGACCTTCTTGCGGACCGTCGGCTTGTCGGCCCCCTCGGTCGTGAGGGTGATGCGCGCCTTGCGCACCTTGCCCTTGGGTAGTGCGTTGAGTCCCTTGCGGGTCAGGGTGAGCTTGACCTTCGTGGTCCTGCCTGCGGCCATCCGGTAGCTGCGCGCCTTGCTCAGCGCCCTGTCCTTCTTCTGGGTCCGCAGCTGGGCCAGACCTGCGCAGCCGGCCTCGGCGGACGCAGGGCAGGCGACCTTGACGGTCAGCTTCTTCCCCTTCGCCTTCAGCGGCTTGCGGCCGACCTTCACCGTGCCGGCCTCCACCGGGGCGGCCTCGAGCGGCGGCGGGGCGGTCACCGGGGCAGTGATCGAGCCGCCGCCCCACGTGGGTTGAGTCCCCTGCACGAGCTGACGGGGCGTGCCACCCTGCGCCCCCACGACGTAGAGCCAGCCGTCACGCCCCTGGAAGACGATGCGCGTGCCGTCGGGAGAGAAGGAGGGGTTCAGCCCTTCGCCGACCTGGGTGATCTTCGCGCCGCTCGCCGCGTCGTAGACGTTGACGACCTGCTCCTCCCCCACCGGATTGTCGGCCAGGGCACCGGCGGCCTCGGGTTGCAGGCCGAGCGCGGCCGCGACGAGGGTGCCGTCTGGAGACCCGGTCGGGTGGGAGAAGACCACGTCGCGACCGCCGGGCGCCTGCGGCGAGGGCTCGCGGACCCGGGTGACGCACGTGTCGGCGTCGTCGGTGGGGTTCGCGACGACGCACAGCTGCTCCTCGGGGCCGAAGTCGCCCTCGCCGAGGTCACGGCTCACCAAACCGCTGCCCAGGAAGCCGACCCCGGTCGTGCCGGAGTGGTTGACCGGGGTCGCCCCGGCGCTCGGCCAGTACCTCGCAGCGCGGTAGTGGACCACCTGGAGGCACATGCCGCCGCACACGTAGGTGTAGCGAAGCTCGAGCTTGGTGTACCAGAACGTCGCGGCCACGGCTGACCCGTCGGGCGAGATCGCCACCTCGTTGAGCCCCTCGACGCCGGTCGCCCACTGCTCGGGGAGGTTGCTGCCGTAGGGGCCGGCGATGACGTCCCAGCCCCGCGCGGCGGCGATGCGGTTGCCGTCGAGGGAGACGCTGGGGTGCTGGTAGCCGGCCGAGTCGCTGGTGATCCTGGCGCTGGCACCGCTGTCGGGGTCGACCGCGCAGAGGTCCATCCCGCAGACGTAGACGATGCGCCCGGCCGTGGCCTGGGCCTGGGCCTGCGCGGGACCCCGGTCAGGAGCGGCGGTTGCCGGAGCGCCCGGCGACAACGCTGCCACGAGCGCGATCAACGCACTGATCAGGACCTGAGCTGGACGACCGCGCACGACGTGTTCCTTCCCCCGGGTGACTTGCCGCTCGTCACCCTAGGGGAACCACATCGCGTCTCACCACCACTCGCGCAGCCATCCCTGCATCATGAAGATCTCGACGTGCTGCTCGTCGCGGATGGACTCAGCCAGCTCGGCGACCTCGTCGTGCTCGACGAGCTCCTGCATCAGCAGCTGCTGCGACATCATGACCGCCGCCATGTGGTGCCCGACCATGTCCTCGAGGAAGACCCGGTCGAGCTGGTCGCCCGACAGGTCGGCCAGGTCGCGCATCATGGGGTCGTAGGTCGGCGCCTCGCCCCGGTCGGGGTACCAGTCGTCGAGCCACCCCTCCATCAGGGCGATCTGGGCCGTCTGGGACGCGACGATGTCCTTTCCGAGCTGTCGCATCTCAGGTCGCTCCGAGCGCTGGAGCTCCTCTGCCGCGGCGACCGCCTCCTCGTGGTGGAGGACCATCTCGGACAGGTAGCCGACCTCGTCGGTCACCTGCATGTCACCGTGCATGCCGTGCTCCGACATGTCTCCGGATGACATGCCTCCGTGCATGCCGCCGTGGCCGGTCGCGCCATGACCTCCGTACGACATCATGACGCCGTCGCGGTCGGGCCGCGGGTCGTCGTCGGCAACACTCATCGCCGCCACGGTGGCCAGGCTCGCGACCACGGCGGTCGCGGCGGCTGCACCCAGTGCCAGGCTGCGCCTCATCACCCCTCCTACGTCTCGGGTGCTTCCAGCCTCCCGCTGCGGGACCTGTGCCACCAGAGTCGAAAGACCCCTCGAGGGGGTCGCATCCACTCCGGGGACGGGGGTACACCCCTCGCATGAGAGTCGCCGTCACGGGAGCGTCCGGCAACATCGGCAGCGCGGTGCTGCGCGAGCTCACGAGCGGGGGCGAGCACGAGGTGGTCGCGGTCGCGCGCCGCAATCCCGGCCAGCCGCCCGACCCGGACCCCTCGGTCCGCTGGGTCAGCGCCGACGTCGGGCTCGACGACCTCACCGACCTGCTCGCGAAGTGCGACGCGCTGGTGCACCTGGCATGGAAGTTCCAGCCGACGCACGAACCTCAGGTGACGTGGACGACCAACGCCGTGGGGAGCCGGCGGGTGCTCGGCGCCGCGGCGCGGGCAGGCATCGGGAAGGTCATCGTGTCCTCCTCGATCGCCGCCTACTCGCCCGTCGTGCACGACGAGCCCGTGCGCGAGGACTGGCACACCGACGGCGCCTCGGAGGCGGCGTACTGTCGTGAGAAGGCCTACGTCGAGCGGGTGCTCGACACCTTCGAGGCCGAGAACCCCGACATCGACGTCGTACGGATGCGACCGGCGTTCGTCTTCCAGCGGTCGGCCGCCAGCGAGCAGCGACGCATCTTCGGCGGCGCGCTCGCCAGGCCGTCGCTGCTGGACCGACGCCGCATCCCGGTGCTGCCCGTGCCGGCCGGTCTCAGGTTCCAGGCGGTGCACAGCGGAGACGTCGCGCGAGCCGTGGCCGCGATGCTGCGCAGTGGTGCCCGCGGTGCCTTCAACCTCGCCGCCGAAGGGGTCCTCGGCCGGCACGAGCTGGGTGAGCTGATGGGGGCGCGGACCTTCGAGGTGTCACCGACCCTGACCCGGCACGCCCTCGACGCCGCGTGGCACGCGCGGGTCCTGCCGGTCCCGGGCAGCCTGTTCGCGGCGCTGCAGATGCTGCCGCTGATGGACTCCACCCGCGCTCGCACCGAGCTGGGTTGGACGCCGCGTCACGATGCCGCCAGCGCGGTCGAGGCCGTGCTGCTCGGTATGCCCGAGCGGGCCGGGAGCCAGATGCCGCCGCTGCACCCTTGACGGGTCAGCGGCGAGTCGCCTCGCCCGGGCGGTCGGGCCCGAGGTCCGCCGCCCGCACGAGCACGGCCAGCACCACCGCCGCCAGCAGCAACGCGGGTACGTCACCCCAGAGGTGTCCGCGGTGATCCTCGGCCCCGAGGGCCTGCACGCCCATGATCACCGCATGGACGGCGCTGGACCACACAGCGAACCAGATCAGGCTGAGATGGGCCGATGGGTTGCGAGCCGCGTTGACGAGGAAGGCGCCCAGGGTGAGGTAGAGGCCCACGATCATCATGAAGTAGCGGGAGTCGTGGGGAGCGCCTTCGTGCCAGGCCCACCCCGAGGGCCACACGGCACTGATCGGGTAGAGCAGGAGCATCAGCAGGCCGACCGCGACCAGCGCGCTCCGCAGAAGAAGCATGCGAGAGGTCGCCATGCGGGCTCCGATCGTGATCTACCGGAGCCAGTATGCAGTCACCAGCAGCGGTTCCACAGCCCCCGGGCGTGGGTCTGCGCCGCGCGCTCGGCGCTGCGGTACCAAGCAGTCCTGGTGAAGGGGTCGTCGCGGTAGACGTAGACCTGCGCGTGCCCGGTGATCACCTGCCGCCGTCCCACGTCGCGGCCGTTGCGGATGACGTAGCGCAGCAGCCGGCCGTAGCGGTCGACGGCCGCCTGCGACGGGTCCGAGCGCAGCACGACCCGCGAACCCACGGGTGCCTCCTGGTGCATGGCCGAGGTCGCGAGCTCGCCGCCGCACTCACGCCGGCCGTACTTCTCGGGGGTGTCGATGCCGAGCAGCCTGACGTCACGGATGCCGACTCCTCGGATCCGCACCTTGAGGGTGTCGCCGTCGGTGACCTTGACGACGTTGCCGACGTCGCGTCGTACCGGACCGCTGTTGCCGGAGCCCTCGGGGTTGGTGGTCGGCGAGGGGGAGGGGGAGCTCGTCGGGCTGGTGCCGGCGAACGGCTGGGGGGCCTGGCCCGTGCTGCACGGGCACGGGTTGCTCTCGCAGACGACGCGGTCCCAGTCGGAGTCGAGCCGGTGCGGGTCACCCGGTCCCGCGCTCACGAAGAACGCCTGCGCCGCGGCCTGGGTCGCGAAGTCGCCACAGTCGCGGTCGGAGGCCTGCGCCGGGGACTGGCCGATCAGCACCAGGAGCGGGAGGGCGAGGGCGAGGACGAAGACACGGAGGACCATCGATCCAGACTGCGCCGATGACGATCGCCAGGGGCCGGATCAGCCCCAAATGACTCGAACGGGCCACCTCGCCACCGCCATGATGGAGGGATGAAGCGACTGGTCGGGCTCGCCCTCGCCGTCGTCCTGGGTACGACAGCGTGCTCGGCCTCGCGGACCGACCCCGCCGCCCGTCCGGCCCAGCAGCCCAGCCCCGGCCACCGGACCATCACGCTGGCGCCCGAGACCGTTCCGCCCGGCGTCGGCGTGTCCTTCATCCAGTCACGCTTCGACGAGGGCACCCGCCGCGCCCAGGTCAGGGTCTCCAACGGCACCGTCCGGGTGTTGCCCGTGCAGGCCGTCGGCGTGGACTGGGCCGGCTTCCCCGGCGACGTGCAGCCCGCGGACTACGACGTGCCCGCCCAGTCGATCGTCGACCTGCGCTACCGGCTGTCACGACCCGACTGCGGTCCGGACGTGGGTGCGGCCCCCATGCGCGGCGTTGTCGTGACGCGAGCGCGCACCTACCGCGCCGACATGCCCGCGGACGGTCGGCGGTTCCTCGAGCGGCTGCACGCGACCGCCTGCGCCGAGCAGGACATCGCCGACGCGGTCGACGTCCGGTGGGACGTCGCCGGCGAGGCCGGTGACGGCCTCGTGCTCAGCAGGACGGGACGGGCCGACCCCGACCCGATCGCCGTCGAGCAGGTGCAGGGCTCGGTGCTCTTCGACCTCGCGGTCGGAGCCGGCGCCGGCCTGGCCGCCGAGGACGAGAAGGTCGTCGTACCCGTCCAGCTGTCAGCGGGCCGGTGCGACGAGCACGCACGCAGCCAGAGCACGCAGACCTTCATCTGGCGCGTGTGGCTGCGCCTGGGCGACGGACCGCTGCTGCCCCTGGTGCTCGAACCGCCACGGCGTGACCACGCGGACCTGCTCGCGTGGCTCGACCGTGAGTGCGCCGGGTACACGGGCCACTGACCGGGACCACTGACCGGGGCTAGGGTCGAGCGCATGCACGGACACGACCACGAGCCGCACCCGCACCGCCACGACGACTTCGACGACGCAGCGGCGACGTGGGACGACGACCCCAGTCACGAGGAACGTCAACAGGCGGTGGCCCGCGCGATCCGCGAGGCCGTGCGGCTCGAGCCCGGGACGCGAGCCCTCGACGTCGGGGCGGGGACGGGTCGCCTCAGCATCCTTCTGGCCGACCACGTCGGCACGATCACGATCACGGACCCCTCGGCCGGCATGGTCCAGGTCGCCCAGGAGAGCATCGAGGCCGCGGGGCTCGCGGACCGGGCGAAGGCGCTGCAGGTCGACCTGACGCGCGACACCATCGACGGCGAGTACGACGTCGCCTGGAGCTCGATGGCGCTCCACCACGTGCGCGACCTCGACGCGATGCTCGCGGCCGTGCGCCGCCTGCTCGTGGACGGCGGCCGGCTCGCCATCGCCGACCTGGAGCAGGACCCCGACGGGGCGTTCCATGCCAACAAGGTCGACTTCGACGGTCACCACGGCTTCGACCGGGACGAGCTCCGCCAGCGGCTGACCAGCGCAGGGTTCGGAGACGTCGCGTTCGTCGACGCCACCAGCATCACCAAGGAGGACCGGGACTTCGGCGTCTTCCTGTGCACCGCGACGAAGCTCGCCGACTGACCCACGTCCTCACCGAAAGCCACGACCCGGGCGGACGAACCGCGGCGGGACAGGTCCAGCCGCGTCCACGCGCTCCGCGGCCGCAGTTCGTCGTCCGGTGTCGACCAGTCTCGGCGCCGCGAGCTCACTGGGTGTGTCCCTAGTGACGACGCCGGTTGCCGGATCTGGTCCTGGGTCAATGGAACAAGCGGCCGAGATCCGGATCGTGATGCTGCCGTTGACGCCGTCGGCGATCTACCCTGATCAACGTGCAGGTCCCCCGTCGCCGACTCACCGGGCGCGACGGCCTGATGACAAGCCCACAAGTGTGGACGTCTGGCCGTATCCGGCCGAAACCCTGACAGGCACCCTCGACGTGTCCGAGGAAGGCTGTGCGGTCCTGCGTCGGCCAAGCGGTGACGTTCTGCTCATCGCCGAACATGGTTCTCGTGTGCTTGACGGCGGAACGCGCGTGGACGTCTGTCGCGTCGGTACGTTCACCCTGGGTGAACCGAGGGCGCTTCAGAAGGCAGGATCATGTCCCCGAAATCGGAACGTGCCTTACCGACGAGTTCGGCCGGGGGCGGTCCCATCATGTGCTCCGCCTGAGGGTGTGGTGAGGGAGCGACAAGCCAGGGGTCAAGCTCGCGTGCGCTGACGAGGTGGCGTCCCGGGGCGATCTCCTCGATAGACCAGTCACTGAGGTCGTTGGCGCGTGCCAAGTGCGCGTCAGTGAGAACCTGAACGCCGAACGCATCTGGTACGTACGAGGACAGTAGTGAGCGACGTTCCCGAAGGTCGGGCTCGCTCAGCCCATGGGGTAGGAAGTAATGGACATATTGCCCCCACCACACGTTCTCCGCCCCGCCAGGCTCGAAGGTGATGAACGCATAGTCCAATGCTGCCGGCTGCCACCGGATGCACTCCTCGAGCAGGTCGAGCTGTTCCCGTGTGCTGTGCGTCGGGTCCACGTCTTGGCAGGCGATCCGACCTTCTCGTTCGAACACAACCGCCCGATGGCGCACCGGACCTGTGCGCAAGGATTGAAGATTCGTGGAGGCGTACGGCTCGGCGATGGCTTCCACCAGGCTCCGAAGAGGGGGGATCCCGAGGGTGGGGGTTGACCACACGATGGTGTGCTCGCTGTGGGTGTAGTACGTGGTCGCGCCCTCAAGTTCCAGCCACGCCGCCGCGCGGCGAGCCAGCTCATGCGTGACTTCGATCGGGACCGCCCACGTCCGTCCCTTGTCGTCAGGCGCAAGCACCGAGAGGTCATTGGTGGTGTAGGCGGCGCCCAGGGTGAGTGTCGAGCGGGGATCACGGTGCCTCGAGTAGCGCTTGCGAGGTCGAGGTTGAACGACGGCCTGGTCGGCCCACCTTCCGGCGAATGCCTCGAACCACGCCATAGCGCGGTCCGGCTCGGCGACCGCTTCCAGCTTCGCCGCCCAACCCTTGTCAGTGGGGATCCACTGACCGGCTCTGGGTGCTCCCCCAAGATCAGACGTCGTCTCCTCAGCGATTCGAAGCGTCCGCTCGTAGTCAGTCGCGACCGCCGATGGTGACGATGGGTCACTGACGACGAAGTACCAATCATCGCGCCGGATCGTCTGCTCACGACTGACCGTCACCGCACAACCCTCCGAACGTGTCATTTTCGTCTCCACCTCCAACGACGTCGCCTGGGCTTGCGCTTCTGATCTGTTCGCAGCGACACAGCTGCCACGCCGGGCGCACGGATGCCGATGAGCAGGCGACGGAAGTCGCAGTAGGGCAGTCGCCTTCGTGCGTATCGACGGCCCGTTGCCCTTCCACGGTACGTAGTGTGGCTTACGCGCGAGCAGGGCGGCCGCGACACGGGGCCACCGCCGACGCCTCCCGAGCAGGACTATGCGGCCACGGGCTTCGTCCCTCCGGCGAACGCGACCACCGGGTTGGCGTCCGTTGTCCTTCGCGTGCAGGACCGCACGGCTTGGCGCTCGCAAACTGACGCTGCATGGCTGTTCGTTGACAACGTGCCACCGCACGGGGTGACTGAGGGTGACGTCATCGTTGTCACCGAAGGTCGCCGTGAGGTTGCCTACTTCCACGTTGAGTCGATGGATCCCGCCGTCTGACGGTCGCACTCACCTGCCGCATTCGGCGCGGTCGGAGTCCACAGGCGCTCAGGCTGCGCCCGCCACGATCCGTCAGCGTGTGGTCACGCTGGTCGTGCCGGTGGGGGTGACGAGGGCGGTGAGGGCGGCGGGTCCGGTCCACAGGTAGGTGCCGGGTGCGGTGCGTTGGTAGCTCCAGGCGTCTGCTGTCTTGGCGCGGTGGTGTCTTCGGCACAAGGGAGCTAGTTGTTCGGGACTCGTCTGGCCGGGCGGTCCGCCCTCGTCAGGGTTGACGTAGGGCTCGATGTGGTCGAGGTCGGCGTGGCGTGCTGGGTGTTTGCACCACGGGAACACGCACGCGCCGTCGCGGAGAACGACTTGCTCGGCCATTCGGGGTGGTGGGTCGTGCCGGTCGACGGACCAGGGGTCGTCGCCTGCGACGTGGAGCACCGGCTGGATGGTGACTCGGGAGCGTCCGGCCCAGTCCTTGATCAGGTCGAGGGTGACCGAACCGAGGCCTTCGACGGTGCCGACCGCGCCGGACGAACCAGCGGCGACGTCGGCCAGGGAGGCGTGGAGGTAGAGCCGTACCTTGGCGTCGCGGCGCTCGATGAGCCGGCGGCGGACCTTGGCCTGCTCCTCCGGGCTGGCGTCGTCGCCGATCAGGCTGGTGAGGTCGAGGCGGGCCTGGGCGTCGGCGATCACACCGAGGGCCTTGGCCTTGCGGACCTCGAACGAGTCTCCATCGCCCAGGGCGCCGAGTGCTTCTGCTTCGGCGCAGACGATGTCGTGGAACCGGGTCAGGTCGAGGGTGTCGCCGACGGCGTGGATCTCGGAGGTGGCGCCACCCTCTCGCGGGTCGCGGTGGGTGAGCCGCACGTCCCACTGCGACCGGCCGGACTTCTCCTTCTCCGACAAGTCCGCGCCGTCGACGCGTGCCGCGGCCTCGGCGATCAGCCGGTCCAACGCCGCCTTGCTCAACGCCCCGACTCGGCCTGCGGTCTGCCGGTCCACCCACAACGCAGCGTCCAGGGACAGGTCGCGGGTGCGGGCCGCAACCCGACGCGCCTTCCACACCGCCACGGACCCGGCCCGGGTCTGGTCCCACAGCACCGGCAACCGGTGGTGGAGATCCAGGGCATCGGCGAGCAGCGCGGTCGCCGACGACGGCGCGATGCCGCAGGCGACCGCGAGCGGCTCGGCGGTGAACGCCGCCACCGCCGGCGTCCCGGCACCACCCAACGTCTCCGGGGCCCCGAGAACCGAAGGCAGCACCGGACCGCGAACTGTCTCGGCTGCGTCGATGACGGGGTGGGAGATCGCCCATTCGTAGGCGATCCGCAGCTGGTGGACCGCTGCCTCCCGCAGCACCGCCTCGCACTCTGCTGCCTGCTCCAGCAGGCCGACCACGCTCGCGTCCGCGAGGTCACAGACCTCGGGATCGGAGTGATGAGCGGTGCTGGTCATGGGCACTACTCAACCAGTCAGCACTGACACTCGACGGCCCTGAAGGGCCCATTCCATGGGGGGTTTCGGTCATCGTGACCTGATCGTGATCGGGGTTTCGAGACGAGACTCCGTCCCTCCTCAACCACCGAAGGGCCTGCTTCTCAACCACCGGTGGGCTCGCGGACTCGGGTACACCGCTGCGGAACTCGCGGTCGTCCGCGTGGTCAGACGTTGCGGCGGTACTGCCCGCCGACCTCGAAGAACGCCTCGGTGACCTGCTGCAGCGAGCAGACCCGCGCGGCGTCCATCAGGACGGCGAAGACGTTCTCCCCGGAGACGGCCGCCTCCTTGAGACGCGCGATCGCCTCGGTCGCCTCGGTGGAGTGCGCCTGCTGGAAGGACCGCACGCGCTGGAGCTGGGAGGACTTCTCCTCCTCGGTCGCGCGGGCGAGCTCGACCTCCTTGGGCTGGGCGTCCGCTGCCGACTCCTTGACGAACGTGTTGACCCCGACGATCGGCAGCGAGCCGTCGTGCTTGCGGTGCTCGTAGAGCATCGACTCGTCTTGGATCCGGCCGCGCTGGTAGCCCGTCTCCATGGCGCCGAGCACGCCGCCGCGCTCGTTGATGCGGTCGAACTCCTCGAGCACCTGCGCCTCGACGAGGTCGGTGAGCTCGTCGATGATGAAGGACCCCTGGAGCGGGTTCTCGTTCATCGCCAGCCCCCACTCGCGGTTGATGATCAGCTGGATCGCGAGCGCGCGACGCACGGAGTCCTCGGTCGGGGTGGTGACGGCCTCGTCGTAGGCGTTGGTGTGGAGGCTGTTGGCGTTGTCGTAGATCGCGATCAGCGCCTGCAGCGTGGTGCGGATGTCGTTGAAGTCCATCTCCTGCGCGTGCAGCGAGCGGCCGGAGGTCTGCACGTGGTACTTCAGCTTCTGGCTGCGCTCGCTGGCGCCGTACCTCTCCTTCATCGCCACCGCCCAGATGCGGCGGGCGACGCGACCCAGGACGGAGTACTCGGGGTCCATGCCGTTGGAGAAGAAGAACGACAGGTTCGGCGCGAAGTCGTCGATGTCCATGCCGCGTGCGAGGTAGGCCTCGACGTAGGTGAAGCCGTTGGCCAGGGTGAACGCGAGCTGGCTGATGGGGTTCGCCCCGGCCTCGGCGATGTGGTAGCCGGAGATCGACACGGAGTAGAAGTTGCGCACCCCCTGCTCGATGAACCACTCCTGGATGTCGGCCATCATCCGCAGCGAGAACTCCGTGGAGAACAGGCAGGTGTTCTGCCCCTGGTCCTCCTTGAGGATGTCGGCCTGGACCGTGCCGCGGACCGACTGGAGGGCGTACGACGCCAGCTCGGCGCGCTCCGACTCGTTCGGCTCGCGGCCCTCCCGCTCCCGGAACGCGCCGACCTGCTGGTCGATGACGGTGTTGAGGAAGAAGGCGAGGACCGTCGGGGCGGGGCCGTTGATGGTCATGCTCACCGACGTGGTCGGCGAGACGAGGTCGAAGCCGTCGTAGAGCACCTTCATGTCGTCGAGCGTCGCCACCGAGACGCCGGAGGTGCCGACCTTGCCGTAGATGTCGGGGCGCTCGTCGGGGTCGCGGCCGTAGAGGGTGACCGAGTCGAAGGCGGTGGACAGGCGGGTCGCGTCGTTGCCGTGGGAGAGGATCTTGAAGCGGCGGTTGGTGCGCGCCGGGTCACCCTCGCCGGCGAACATGCGGGCGGGGTCCTCGTTGTCACGCTTGAACGGGAAGACGCCGGCGGTGAAGGGGAAGAAGCCGGGGAGGTTCTCGTTGCGCCAGAACCTCACGAGCTCGCCGTGGTCGGTGAAGCGCGGCAGTGCCACGCGACGGACCTTGTTGCCCGAGAGGGACTCGCGGGTCAGCTTGGTGTGGATCTCCTTGTCGCGGATCTTCACGACCTGCTCGTCGCCGGAGTAGGACTCCACGATCGAGGGCCAGCGCTCGATCTGGTCGGCCACCTCGTGCGGCAGGTCGCGCTGCGCCGACTCGAGGAGGTCCTCGACGCCGGCGGTCTCCTTGTCGGCGGAGACGAGCTCGCCCTGCACCACGTTCAGCCGCTGGACGCGCCGGGCCGCCTCGGCGAGGCGCTCGGTCTGCGCGTGGTAGCCGCGGACGGTCTCGGTGATCTCGGCGAGGTAGCGCACGCGGTCGGCGGGCACGACCTGGCGGATGCCGGAGGAGTGACGCACGTCGACGGGGGCCAGCGTCCCCTCGGCGACCTCGAGGCCCTCGCCGGCCAGCTCGGCACGCAGGTGCTGGTAGAGCGCGGTGACGCCGTCGTCGTTGAAGGTCGCGGCACTGGTGCCGAAGACCGGCATGTCGGCCGGCTGCTTGCCGAAGGCCTCGCGGTTGCGGACCAGCTGCTTGCCGACGTCGCGCAGGGCGTCCTTGGCGCCGCGGCGCTCGAACTTGTTGATCGCGACGGTGTCGGCGAAGTCGAGCATGTCGATCTTCTCGAGCTGGGACGCGGCGCCGAACTCCGGCGTCATGACGTAGAGCGAGTGGTCCACCAGCGGCACGATGCCGGCGTCCCCCTGGCCGATGCCGGGCGTCTCGATGACGACCAGGTCGAAGCCGGCTGCCTTGAGCACGTCGATGACGTCGGGCAGGTGCTCGGGCACCTCGTGCGCGCCGCGGGTCGCCAGCGACCGGAAGAACACGCGGTCGCCGTCCAGGGAGTTGGCGCGGATGCGGTCGCCGAGCAGCGCGCCACCGCCCTTGCGGCGGGTGGGGTCGATGGCCACGACGGCGATCCGGAGCTTGTCCTGCTGGTCGACACGGAAGCGACGGACGAGCTCGTCGGTGAGGCTGGACTTCCCGGAGCCGCCGGTGCCGGTGATGCCGAGGACGGGCACCACGCGGCGCGCCGACGCCGTACGGACCTCGTCCATCATGGCCTCGTCGAGCGCGGCCGCCTCGGCGCCGGTGATGGCGCGGGCGATGGCGTGGCGGTCGCCGGAGAGGACCTGCTCGGCGGTGACCGGGCCGGTCTCCCACAGGTCGAAGTCGCAGTCGGCGACGACGGAGTTGATCATCCCGCCGAGGCCGAGCTTCTGGCCGTCCTCGGGGGAGAAGATGTGGACGCCCGACTCGCGCAGCCGGGTGATCTCCTTGGGCACGATGACGCCGCCACCGCCGCCGACGACCTTGACGTGGCCGGCCCCTACGGCGCGGAGCGACTCGACGAGGTACTCGAAGTACTCGACGTGCCCGCCCTGGTACGACGACACCGCGACGCCCTGCACGTCCTCCTCGACGGCTGCGTCGACGACCTCCTGGACCGAGCGGTTGTGCCCGAGGTGGATCACCTCGCAGCCCTGGCTCATGAAGATCCGCCGCATGATGTTGATCGAGGCGTCGTGGCCGTCGAACAGCGCTGACGCGGTGACGATGCGGACGGGGTGGGAAGGGACGTGCAGATCGGCCATCCCTCGATACTAGGACATCCTAGTATTACTCGCGAGTCACCTGCCCCAGCCCACCCTGTAACGCCGGGTTGGTCGCTGTACCCACCCCCGTGCACCAGGGTGGGTACAACGACCAACCCGGCGTTACAGGGCGATGTCGGGGACAATGGCCGGCGTGCACCTCGACCAGCTCCTCGCCGACCGTTACAGCTGCCGCGCGTTCCTGCCCGATCCCGTGTCCGACGACGTCATCGACCGGCTCTTCGCCCTGGCGCAGCGCACGCCGTCGTGGTGCAACACCCAGCCGTGGCAGGTGCACCTGCTCGGCGGTGAGGCCCTGGCCCGCTTCGGCAAGGGCATCGGCGAGCGGGTGCTGACCGGTGAGCAGGTCGCCGACCTCGGGCTCCCAACGTACGAGGGGGTCCACGCCGAGCGTCGGCGGGAGTCCGGCTACGGCCTCTACTCCGCGCTCGACATCGCACGTGAGGACCGCGAGGCGCGCGGCCTCCAGATGTTCAAGAACTTCTCGTTCTTCGGTGCGCCGCACACTGCGATCGTGACCACCGACAAGGCGCTGGGGACCTACGGCGTCCTCGACTGCGGCGGCTACGTCAACACCTTGATGCTCGCCGCGCAGTCGCTCGGTCTGGGCGTCATCGCCCAGGGCGCGATCGCGATGTACAGCGACTACGTCCGCGACTTTCTCGACCTGCCCGAGGACCGGCTCGTCGTGTGCGCGGTGTCGTTCGGGCATGCCGACGAGTCCGACCCGGCCAACGCGTTCCGCACGTCCCGTGCGGACGTGGCCTCGGTCGTCCGACGGATCGACTCCTAGCGGATATCGTCCGTGCATGATGCGTCGCCTGGCCGCTCCGGCCTGCGCCCTCCTGGTGGCGGTCGCCGCGGCGGTGCTCGCCCCGGTGCCGCTGCTCCCGCTGGCAGGCGCCCAGCCAGCAACCGACTCCATCCTCCACGTCACCCCGCGCTTCTCGCCCAACGCTGACGGCCGCCTCGACCAGGCGGTCCTGCGCTACCGACTCGTCGACCCGGCCTCGGTCAGGATCACGGTGAGCGAGGGCCGCTCCACCCACCGCATCGTGCTGCTCGGCCGCCAGCAGGCGGGGGAGCACGTCTGGCGGTGGAACGGGAAGGGTCGCGACGGCAAGGTGCCGAGCTACTGCGGCTGCACGATCACCCTGCGCACGGCCCACCGGGGCTCCTCGAGCGCGGACACGGTCGACAGTGTCGAGACCGTCCTGGACACCCTCGTCTTCGCCGAGGTGTCCCCTCGCACCGACTACGGCCTGCTCGAGGGCAAGGCATTGCCGGTCTACCCACGGTCGACCGACGTGCGGGACAGTGTCGCCCTGCGGCCAATCCTCGACGAGCCGTTCAGGTGGGCCACCCTGCTCATCAAGGGTCCGGACGGTCGCACGGTGCTGCGTCGAGACGTGACGGGCTCGGAGGGCTCCACGGCCTTCGGCGAGCACGGCAAGCCCCAGCCCGACGACGTGGTGTGGACTGCACGCCGCCACGGCAAGCCGCTCGCGCCCGGTCGCTATCGCGCCTTCATCAAGGCGAGGGACATGGCGGGCAACATCGGACGTTCACCCGCATACCGCCTCTGGGTCTCGCGCGACGCGCTGGAGATGGTCGAGCGGGTCCACGTCGTCTCGCCGCAGGAGTCCCTGACGAGCGAGTGTGTGTTCAGCACCGCCAACGGGTGCGGCGAGGTTCCTCTCCGCTGCGGGGAGGTGGTGCCGAGCGCCCTCTACCCGGGAGGTCTCAGCTACAGGTCGCGCGGGTGCTCCACCGACGCCTGGTCCAACGGCGCCCACGGCCTGCACTACCTGCCGCTCCCTCACACCGCCGGCGTCCGCGGGGTGCACAGCGCCAAGGTGTCGTTCACGGGGCGACCGACCGAGGACGCCGCAGCCGACCAGGGCACGATCACGCTGCCCCGGGAGCAGCGCCATGCGCCCGGCGTGAGCGCGACATCGCCGACCGGTGCCGAGACGCCGTGGGTCACTTGCTCGCGGATGTGCCTGGGGCTCGAGCAGTGGGACCGCGACATCCTCGGCGAGGCCCTCGTTCCGGGCGTGGTCTGGTCGTTCGCGACGAGCGGCACCGACTCGTTCGACGTGGAGCGCTTCACCGTCACGGTGCGCCACCTCGTGCCCGCCAGCTGACGGTGCGGGCGGCAGGAGCCCGCTACAGAGCGTCTCCGAGCCCGGCACGCAGCCGCGTCAGCCGCTCCGTCAGGTCGCGCACGTCACTCCCGGGCAGGCCGGGCTCCTCGAAGACGTGGGCGTTGAGCGCGAGCGTCCCCTCCTCGACAGCCTTGCGACCGGCCTCGGTGATGGTGGCGAGCACGACCCGCCGGTCGGCGTCGCCGCGCGTGCGCTCGACGTACTCCTGCCTCTCGAGTCGTGCGACCGCGCTGGACACGCTGGTGGGGTGCACCTGCAGCAGCGAGCCCAGCCGTGTCATCGCCATCGAGCCGCTGCGCGAGAAGGACAGCAGCCGCAGCACCTCGTAGCGCGCGAACGTCAGGTCCAGCGGTCGCAGCGCGGCGTCGATCCGCTCCATCAGCAGCTGCTGAGCCCGGACCAGCGAGGTCACCATCGCCATCCCGTCGGCGGCCTCGGTCCAGCCGTGGGTCACCCACTGCCGGTGGGCCTCGGCGATGGGGTCGCGGCTCGCGTCGGGCATGGCGGTGAGGCTATCCAGTCGGGTCGGTCAGCACGGCGTGCGCCTCGACCATCGCCGGGCCGTACCACGTCAGCAGCCGCCCCGACACCAGCCTCGTCGGCACCGTGAAAGCCTCCGGACCGTCGTCCTCGGTGAAGACGTAGGGCTCGTCAGGCAGCAGCACGACGTCTGCTCCCACCGCCTCGATCGCGGCGACGTCGGTGGCGGGGTAGCGGTCCTCGTGACCGGAGAAGACGTTCTCCAGGCCAGCCCGGGCGAGCAGGTCGGTGGTGTAGTTGCGGGACCCGACCACCATCCACGGATCCCGCCAGATGGGTACGACGACCCGCTCCCTCCGGCCGGCGGCCGGCGCCGCCCACAGCTCGCGCGCCTCCACCAGCCAGGTCGGCTCGGGCGAGCCGAGCGCTTCGGCGAACAGCCGCCCCAGCGAGTCGAGCGCCTCGTCCACGGTCTCGATGCGGGTGACCCAGACCGCGACGCCGGCGTCCCGCAGGCGTCGTACGTCGAGCTCGCGGTTCTCCTCCATGTTGGCGACCACGAGGTCCGGCGCGAGGGACCTCACGGCGGCGAGGTCGGGGTTCTTGGTGCCGCGCACGCGCGCGACGTCGAGCTCGGCCGGGTGCGTGCACCAGTCGGTGGCACCGACGAGGCGCTCGGGGACGCTCGCCGCCAGGGCCTCGGTGATGGAGGGCACCAGGCTGACGACCCGCCGGGCGGGCGCATCGAGCGGGACATCCGCTCCGAGGTCGTCGCGCATGGGACCGACCCTAGGCTGGCTCCCATGATCGGCACCCCGGGGGGCAGCGAGGAGAGGCCGGCGACGTTCTTCGCCGACGCGGCCGAGTGGCGGGCGTGGCTCGAGGCGCACCACGAGACGGAGACCGAGATCTGGATGGGGCTGCGCAAGAAGCACGTCGCGGAGCGCGGACTGACGTGGGAGGAGGCTGTCCCCGTCGCCCTGTGCTTCGGCTGGATCGACTCGGTCGCCCAGCGCATCGACGAGGACACCCGCCGGCAGAGGTGGACACCTCGCAAGCCGGGCTCGGTGTGGAGCGCGGTGAACATCGCCCACGTGGAGCGCCTCACGGCCGAGGGGCTGATGCGGCCGGCGGGGATCGCCGTCTTCGAGCGCCGCAGGCCGGAGCGCTCGGGCTACTCCCACGAGTCGCGGGAGGCGCTCAGCGAGGAGCAGCGCGCACGCATCCTGGCCGACCCCGCGGCGGCAGCCTTCTGGGAGGCGGCGATCCCGTCCTACCGCAAGATCGCGGAGAACTGGGTGGCCTCGGCCAAGAAGGAGGAGACGCGCGAGCGACGTCTGGCCCAGCTCGTCGCGGCCTCGGCCGCCGGCGAGCTGATCCCCTCGCAGCGCTACGGCGAGGTGCCCAGGTGGGTGGAGCGTGCGGCCCTGGCCGCGCGGGAGGCGACTCGGGGCTGAGGCCTAGAGCTGCCAGTCGCCGATCAGTGCCATCGTCCCGAGCACGACGAGGAACAGCAGCAGGACCCCCAGGAGCAGCAGGGGTCGGTTGTTGCGGCTGTTGCCCAGGCCCTCGCTGCGGTGGCCTGGCGTGGAGCGGTCGTGTGGAGGCATGGAGAAGAGGTATCCGTTCGGTCCCGAACCATGCGCCGAATGCGCCTGCGCCGGCTGGGTACGCCATACGGGTGCACGCCAGTCCGCTCATCGAAGGAGAGTCGCAGTGACCGAGAACAAGTACGTCGCCTTCCTCGTGGCAGCCGAGGGGATCGAGCAGGCCGAGCTGACGGAGCCGTGGGAGGCAGTGGAGAAGGCCGGGTGGACGCCCGTGCTCCTCTCACCCGCGTCCGGCGAGGTGCAGGCCTACAACCACCTCGACCCCGCCGACACCTTCCAGGTCGACCGCGCCGTCGCGGACGCCCAGCCGCAGGACTACGCGGCGCTGGTCCTCCCAGGCGGAGTGGCGAACGGCGACCAGCTCCGTACCGACTCCGGAGCCGTCGCGTTCACCCGGTCCTTCCTCGACTCCGGCAAGCCGGTCGCCGCGATCTGCCACGCGATCTGGACGCTGGTGGAGGCCGACGCCGTCAGGGGCCGCGAGCTCACGTCGTGGCCGAGCCTCCAGACCGACGTCCGGAACGCGGGTGGCGAATGGGTCGACCGCGAGGTCGTGGTCGACGGCAACCTCGTCACCAGCCGCAAGCCCGACGACCTGCCCGCCTTCAACGACGCGCTCCTGGGGCTCCTCGGACAGGACGCTCAGTAGTCACCACCGGATCGGTGGGTCGGGGGCACGCCTCCCCGCGTAGGGTCGGCCTCGATGAACGATCAACGACCTGACACCGCGCACGCCGTCTCGCCCGACTCCGGAGTCCACTGGGCCGAGCCCGGCGCCTGGCCGGTGGCTGCGGGAATCCACCGGATCCCGCTGCCACTGCCCATGGACGGCCTCAAGGCGGTCAACGTCTATGCGCTGGAGACCGACGACGGCCTGGCGCTGATCGACGCGGGATGGGCCGTCGACGTCTCGCGCGCGGTCCTCGACAAGTCACTCGCCGAGATCGGCGCGGGCGTCGGCGACATCCGCAGGTTCCTGGTCACGCACGTGCACCGCGACCACTACACGCAGGCGGTCACGATCCGGAGCGAGGTCGGCGCGCACGTCAGCCTCGGTCTCGAGGAGCGGCCCAACCTGGAGATGATCCGGGGGGGAGGGTCCGGGAGCGACCCCTTCGCCGGGCTGTTCCGGGCGGGCGGCGCCGAACGGATCGCCCTCGAGTGGGAGCGCTTCGCCGATGTCGAGACACCGGACCTGGCGCTGTGGGCCGACCCCGACTCCTGGCTCGAGGGGGACACCACCCTCACCGTGGGTGCTCGCAACCTCGACGCCATCCACACGCCGGGCCACACGCAGGGCCACTACGTGTTCGCCGACACCGCCGAGGGACTGCTGTTCTCGGGCGACCACGTGCTGCCGACGATCACCCCCTCGATCGGCTTCGAGCCGGCACTGGCCGAGCAGCCGCTGGGCGACTTCATGGCGTCCCTGGCGCGGATGCGCGACCTTCCGGACCTCAGGCTGCTCCCGGCCCACGGCCCGGTCGCCGACTCCACCCACGCCCGCGTCGACGAGCTGCTCGACCACCACGAGGAACGGCTGGCGCTGAGCCTGGCAGCCGTCGACGGCGGTGCGCGCTCGGCCTACGAGGTGGCCGGCGAGCTGCCCTGGACCCGCCACGAGCGCCGGCTGCCCGAGCTCGACGTGTTCAACGCCGCCATGGCGACGATGGAGACCCGGGCACACCTCGAGCTGCTCCGCGCCCGCGGCCAGGTGGCGACGAACGACGTCGACGGCGTCGTGCACTACGTGTCGGCCTAGGAGCTGGCTGGCTGGGGCTCCTCGGGCTGGGGCTGCTCAGGCTGCGGCTCCTCCACCGCGTCCCGGGGCCGGGTGCCGCGTGGCAGCACCGAGCCGATCAGCACGCCCACCAGGAGCGCGAGCCCGAACCGGAACCACGGGAACCCTCCAGAGGCGGCCGCTTCGGTCCCCTCCTCCACCTCCATGCCGAACTGGCCCGCGGCGATGTCCTCACCGTCGGCCCGGAAGGCCAGCCGGATCATGTAGGGCCCCGAGAGGGGATAAGTGAAGGTCGCCCTCGATTCGCGCGTGGGCAGCATCTCGAGGGTCTCCTCGTGGAGGAGGGTCTCCCCGCGCAGGGTGAGGTCGCTCCGGGTGCCCTGCACGTGCACCTCGAACACGACCTCGTCGTAGGTGAGCTGGGAGCCGTCCTGGTCGAGGAGCCGGACGTTGTGCTCGATGTCCACGCCAGCAGCCGGGGTGTCGGTGTTGAGGGTGAGGAGGAGCGCGTGCGTGCCGGTGCGGTAGGTCAGCTCGTTGTAGCGCGCAGGAGGAAGAGCGTCGTCGGAGAGGGCAGGCGCAGGACAGCCGAGCACGAGGAGCCCGAGCAGAGTGGTCAACAACCCTCGGGTGACGTGGCTCGCCCTGGGCGCCTTGCCGGTCATGGAGCGAAAGTAGCGGCCGAACGTGCCGCGGGACGGGCGTCTCAATCCGTGCGCGGACCACCGGTCCGGCGCGTCATCGGGACATGCGCGACGCCGTCCTCGACGAACTCCGGCCCCGACACCTCGAAGCCGTACGCCTCGTAGAACGCCGTCAGACCCGTCTGGGCGTCGAGACGCACCTCGCGCCCCGCGCAGCGCGCGACCGCCTCGTCCATGAGCAGCCGGGCCAGCCCGCGACCGCGCGCCTGTGCAGCGACGACGACGCGACCGATCCGCCACGCGTCACCGTCGTCGACCAGCCGCAGGCAGCCGACCAACGTGCCCTCCTCCTCGAGGAGCACGTGCCGCGTCGCCGGCTCGAGGTCGCGGCCGTCCAGGTCGGGATAGGGAGAGCCCTGCTCCACGACGAACACCTGCTGCCGCAGCCGCCACAGGTCGTACGACAGCCGGGTGTCCAGGTCGTCGAAGCCCACGACGCGGGTGGTGGGCCTCACCGGAGGAACTCCACCACCTGGTCGAAGGCGCGACGCGCCTCGGGGATGAACGGCATCAGCCCGTAGACGTGGATGAGGTCTGGCTCCTCGATCGCGGTGAGGTCCCAGCCGGCCTCCGCGGCCCGTCGGACGAGCAGCCGGCACCCGGGGGCGAGCAGGTCGCGCGTGCCGTAGAGCATCAGGGTCGGGGGCAGGCCCGACAGGTCGGCGAGCGCCGGGGAGACCTCCGGCCGCCCGAGGTCCTCGGGGGACCCGGCCCACCAGTCGGCGTAGGCGGTGACCTTGCTGAGGAACAGCCACGGGTCGACGGCGTCGGCCTCCACCGTCTCCGGCGTCGAGGTCGTCAGGTCGACCCAGGGCGCGTGCAGGACCAGCCGGGTCGGCTGGTCGAGCCCGCGGTCGCGCAGGGAGAGCGCCATGGCCAGCGCCAGACCACCCCCGGCGGAGTCGCCGGCCAGGACGAGGTCGCCCTCGGACGCCTTCCGTGCGGCGTCCTCGACGAGCGCGTCGTGGCTGTCGCGCCAGGTGTGCGCAGGGGCCAGCGGGTAGTCCGGCATCACGATCCGCGCGCCCACGGCATCGGCCAGTCGCGTCGCGTAGCGCACGTGGAACGGGTCGGTCGGGGCCATGAAGCCGCCGCCGTGCACGTAGTAGAGCGTGCGGGACCAGGGACGGTTGCGCGGGGTCAGGACGTGGGAGGGGAACCCGAGGTCCTCGGTCGTGACCGACCAGCGCGAGCCGAACCGCGGCACCAGCCGGGTCGGCAGGGAGCGGTCGAGGCCGGCGTGCCACTCCTCGACCCGCGCGCGCTCCGCGGGCTCGGAGTCGAGCTCTCCGCTCCCGCGCAGCCTGGGGATCAGCACGGCCAGGGCGTCGTGACGTCTGCTCGGCATGAGCGGATCGTATGGCCCCCACCCCTCTGCGCTGCGCGCGGCAGTACGCTGGCCGGACACAGACAGGGGAGCACGAGCAGTCGTGCTGAGAGTGCGGACCAGCCGCAGACCCTCCGAACCTGATCCGGCTAGCACCGGCGATAGGGAGTCCAGATGAACCACGTGCGCATGCGCGCCGTCGCAGCGGTCCTGCTCACCACCTCGTTGGGCGCCTGCAGCCTGATGGGCACCGAGGACGACGGCACGGCCACGGAGTCGCCGGCCACCAGCAGCGGCGAGACGACGAGCGAGGCCGCCGGCACCGTCGTGCTGGTCACGCACGAGTCGTTCAGCCTGCCCAAGAAGCTCGTCAAGGCGTTCGAGGAGGAGACCGGTTACGACCTCGAGGTCCGCGCGGCCGGCGACGCGGGCACGCTTGCCACCAAGCTCAGCCTGACGGCCGACAACCCGATCGGCGACGCTGCCTTCGGTGTCGACAACACGTTCGCGTCGAGGCCCATCGAGGCGGGCGCGTTCGCGGCCTTCGAGCCGGAGCTGCCCGAGGGTGCCGAGGAGTACGCGCTCGAGGAGGGCGCCGACAGGCTCACCCCGATCGACAACGCCAGCGTCTGCGTCAACATCGACAAGGCGTGGTTCGCCGCCCAGGGCATCGAGCCGCCGCAGACGCTGGAAGACCTCGCCGACCCGGCGTTCAAGGACCTCTTCGTGACGCCGGGAGCCACGACCAGCAGCCCCGGAATGGCGTTCTTCCTCGCCACCCTGGCTGCCTTCGGCGAGTCGTGGCGCGACTACTGGACCCAGCTCCTCGACAACGGCACCAAGGTCGTCGACGGGTGGGAGGACGCCTACTACGGCGACTTCACGGCCGGCAGCGACAAGGGCACCCGCCCGATCGTGGTGTCGTACGACTCCTCCCCGGCCTTCACGGTCGAGGGCGGCGAGTCCACGACGGCAGCGCTGCTCGACACCTGCTTCCGCCAGGTGGAGTACGCCGGCGTGCTCGAGGGGGCCGACAACCCCGACGGGGCGGAGGCGCTGATCGAGTGGATGCTCACCGACGAGGTGCAGAGCGCGCTGCCCGAGTCGATGTACGTCTTCCCCGTCAGCGAGTCCGCGACCGTCCCCGAGGACTGGGCGAAGTTCGCCGTGCAGCCGGCGCACCCCTACGAGGTCGCGCCGGGATCGATCGCCGAGAACCGCGAGCAGTGGCTGACCGAGTGGACCGACGTCATCACGCGATGACATGAGACGCATCATCGGCCTGCTGGCCCTGGCCGCCGCGCCGGTGGCGGTGCTGGGCGTGCTGTTCGTGCTCCCGGTCACCGGCATGGTGGCCGAGGGGTTCTGGGTCGACGGCGACTTCGACCCCCGCGGGGTGCTCGACGTGCTGGCCAGGCCGCGGGTGCACCGGGTGGCGTGGTTCACGCTCTGGTCCTCGGGGGCTGCCACGCTGCTGTCCGTCCTGCTCGGGCTCCCCCTGGCCTTCGCGCTGCACCGACTGGCGCTGCCCGGCCGAGGTGCGATCCGGGCTGCGCTGCTGGTGCCCTTCGTCCTGCCGACCGTCGTGGTCGGCGTCGCGTTCCGCCAGCTGCTGGGCGAGGGTGGCCTGCTGGGCTTCCTCGGCCTCGACGGCACTCCCGTCGCGATCGTCGCCGGGCTGGTGTTCTTCAACGTCGCCGTCGTGGTCCGCGCAGTCGGCGCAGCCTGGGAGTCGCTCGACCCGCGCCCGGCAGAAGCCGCGGCGGCGCTTGGGGCAAGCCCGGTGCAGGTGCTGCGCACCGTGACGCTCCCCGCGCTCCGGCCGGCGATCGTCGGTGCGGCCAGCATCGTCTTCCTCTTCTGCGCCACGGCCTTCGGCATCGTCCTGACCCTGGGCGGGGTGCGGTACGCCACGGTGGAGACCGAGATCTACCTACTCACCACCACGGTCTTCGACCTGCAGGCCGCGGCTGCGCTGTCGGTGCTGCAACTCGTCGTCGTGGTCGGGCTCCTCGCGGTCTCCGCCAGGCTGCGGTTCGTCCCCGACGCCACGACCCAGCGCACCACCGCCCGGCCGCGCCGCATCCGTCCTGGGGACTGGCCGGTCCTGCTCTTCACCGCTGCCCTGCTCGCCATCCTGGCCCTGCCGATCGTCGGACTGGTCGCCGGCTCGTTCCAGGTCGACGGAGCCTGGAGCTTGGCCAACTACCGCGCGCTCGGCGGTGACGGTGAGAGCCGGGACGGCACGGGGGCCCTGCTCGTCCCGGTCACGACGGCGCTCGGGGTGAGCCTGCGGACCGCGGTCGACGCGACCTGGATGGCCCTGGCGATGGGCCTGGCTGTCTCCCTCATCGTGACGCGGCGCTCGCACACGCCGGCCGAGCGACGGGTGCGCTCGGTGCTCGACGGCTTCTTCATGCTGCCGCTCGGGGTCAGCGCGGTGACCCTCGGCTTCGGCTTCCTGATCACCCTCGACCGGCCCCCGGTCGACCTGCGCGACTCCGCGCTGCTGGTGCCGATGGCGCAGGCCCTCGTCGCGCTGCCGCTCGTCGTACGCACCATCGCCCCGGTCCTTGCCGGCATCGACGACCGGCAGAGACAGGCAGCGGCGTCGCTCGGCGCGCCCCCGTGGCGGGCCCTGCTGACCGTCGACCTGCCGGTGGTGTGGAAGCCGCTGCTGGCTGCGAGCGGGTTCGCGTTCGCCGCGTCGCTGGGAGAGTTCGGCGCCACCTCCTTCCTCGCCCGTGACGACAACCCGACCGTGCCCGTGGTGATCTTCCGCCTGCTCGGCCACCCCGGCGAGATGAACTACGGCATGGCCCTCGCGGCTTCGGTGGTGCTGGCGACCACGACCGCGGTGGTGATGCTGGCCGTCGAGCGGCTGCGCGTCCCCTCCGTAGGCTCCTTCTGATGCTGACCCTGCGCGACGTCTCGGTGAAGTACGGCGACGCCCTCGCCGTCGACGACGTGAGCCTCGACCTGCCCGCCGGCGACGTCCTCGCCGTGCTCGGGCCCTCGGGGTGCGGCAAGTCCACGCTGCTGCGCGCGGTCGCCGGCCTCGAGCCCTTGACCAGCGGCGGATCGATCGAGCTCGACGGCCGCGACCTCGCGGGCGTGCCCACCCACCGTCGCGGCTTCGCGCTGATGTTCCAGGACGGCCAGCTCTTCGTCCACCTGACCGTCGCGCGCAACGTCGCCTACGCGCTCAGGCTCCGCCGCACCCCTGCCGCCCGGGTGCGCGGCCGGGTGGCAGAGCTGCTGGAGCTCGTCGGCCTGCAGGGCTACGACGACCGCCACCCGGGCACCCTGTCGGGAGGCGAGCGACAGCGCGTCGCCCTGGCCCGAGCCCTGGCCGTCGAGCCCAGCCTGCTGCTGCTCGACGAGCCGCTCTCGGCGCTGGACCGCTCGCTGCGCGAGCACCTCGCCGGCGAGCTCCGCGAGATCCTCGTCGCCGCCCGCACCACCGCGCTGCTGGTCACCCACGACCACGAGGAGGCGTTCGCGCTGGCCGACCGGCTGGCTGTCATGAGGGCCGGCCGGGTCGTGCAGTCGGGCGGGATCGACGAGGTGTGGCGGGCGCCGGTCGACGAGGAGACCGCGCTGTTCCTCGGCTACGCCCGGGTGCTCCGTGGGTCGGCGGCTCGGCAGCTGCTCGCTGCCGCGGGGACGGAGGTGCCCGGGCAGTCCGACGCCGCCGCGGTCGCCGTACGCCGGTCCGCTCTTGTCGTCGACGCCTCCGGACCGCTCCACGGCTCCGTCCTCTCGGCGCGGGTGACGCCCGAGCAGGTGCGCCTGGTGGTGGACGTCGAGGGACTGGGCGCGCTCGACGCGGTGGCGGCGCTGGGCAGCCGCGTGGCCGCCGGTGACGACACCCGCTTGCGGGTGGATGTGACGAGGCTCGCGATCGTCTCCGATCGTCGTGGCGCTTGACCCGTCCCTAGACTGACCCGCGTGTATCGACCGGCCTACGCTCTGCTGATCGGGACGGCCGCGCTGATGGGCGTGCTCGCCCTGATCGCATCCATCTCCCTGGACCGTCCGCTGGTCGACCCCGAGGGCTTCCTCGGCCCCTCCTGGCTCCGGCTGCCGCTGCTCGTCTTCGGGGCGTTCCTGCTCGACATCCTGCCCCGCACGCTGTGGGCCTCGCGGTTCCGGGTGAAGGACATGCCGGCCGTCGCCACCGAGCGCATCCGGACCCACTGGGACCGCGAGCGGATCACCCTGGTGGTGCTCGGGCTCGTGTGCTTCTACGTGACCTACGTCTGCTACCGCAACCTCAAGTCGTTCCTGCCGTTCATCATGGGCGAGGACAAGTACGACCGTGAGCTGCACCTGATCGACCGGGCGCTGTTCTTCGGCAACGAGCCCGCCACGGTCCTCCACGAGATCTTCGGCACCGGCATCTCCGCGCACGTGCTGTCCTCGATCTACCTGTGGTTCCTGCCCCTGGTGCCCCTGGCGCTGGCAGCGTGGCTGGTGTGGTCGCGCAACATCACCTTCGGCTACTGGTTCGCCACCTCCCAGTGCATCGCCTGGTCGCTCGGCACCGCCTCCTACTACGCCCTCCCGACGCTCGGCCCCGGCTTCCAGTACTCCTACCTCTACACCGACCTCCCCGAGACCGGGACGAGTGCCCTGATGGAGGGGCTCTTCTACGGCCGCAAGGGAGTGCTCCGCGACGGGGTCGAGGGAGCCGTGCAGTCGGTGGCGGGGTTCGCGTCCCTCCACGTCGCCATCACCCTGCTCGTGGCCCTGATGGTGCAGTACACCCTCCGCAACCGCTGGATCCACTGGATCTTCTGGATCAACTTCGCCATCACCGTCGTCGCCACCCTCTACTTCGGCTGGCACTACATCGCCGACGACTTCGCCGGCGTGGTCATCGCGCTGGTCGCGTTCTGGGTGGGCGGTCTGGCAAGTGGTCAGAAGTTCGACCGGCACGGACTCTCCTCACATCCCACCTCGACGACCTCCCAGGTGCCCGTCGAGGTCGACTGAGCGTCGTACGACCTCGCTCTCGCCCCTCCCCGCCTCGCTAGCCGGGGATTCCAATGGACGCGCTGGCGAATTACAAGGTTGTAGTTCGTCAAGCCGACACGCCGGTGGCCGGTGAAAAAGTTGAGAAAAGTGTTCCCCTTGTGACGAATGAGCACTAGCGTGCCGAGAGTTGCCTGCGTGATTGGGAAGTCATGAGGCAGCTCCGAGACGTCTGAGCAAGGGGAAACTTCGTGCGAGCACTGCCGCAGCGACCACGCGGGGGCCCCGTGCGCTCCTGGCGTACGACACCGCTTCCGGGCGCGCGCTCCGCCGCGACGGCCGTGCTGAGCGTGTCGCTCGTGCTCGCAGGAGGCCTCGGCTCGGCGTTCGCCGACGAGCCGGAGGACAGCTCCACGGTCCCGAGCGAGGCAGACGTCGCCGCGGCCCAGGACGACGCCCATGCGAAGGCGCGCGACGTCGCCGCCGTCCAGGCGGACCTGGTGAGGGCATCGATCGCACTCGACGAGGCCGGCATCACCGCCGCCCAGGCGGCCGAGGCCTACAACGGCGCGCTCTGGCAGGCCGACGAGGCTCGCAGGTCGGCGCGCGCGGCCGCAGCGTCGGCACGCGACGCGGACCGCGAGCTGGAGCAGCGGCGCGAGCTCTACGCCCGGACGGTGGTCGCCGACTACGAGGGCGGGGCACAGGTCCAGGGCCTGACTGCGCTCGTCGCCTCCGACGGCATCGACGCACTGCTCGACCGCACCGTCACGATGGGCAATACCTCCGAGGCGCTGGACAGCCAGTACGACGCCTTCGCCGCCGCCACCGCCCTCGCAGAGGTCGCCGTCACCCGCGCCGACGATGCGCTGACCCGCGCGCGGGAGGCCGAGCAGCAGGCGGTCGCTGCTCGTGACGCTGCTGCGGCTGCCGAAGCAGCCGCCGGCGCCGAGGCCGCCACGATCGCACGCACCAGGAAGGCGCTGATCGCAGAGCTCGCCGAGCTCCAGGGCATCAGCGTGAGCCTGGCCGCCGAGCGTCAGTCCGCCCTGGAGGAGGCAGCCGCCGAGGCTGCGGCCGCGGCCGCCGCGAAGCAGGCGGAGGAGGCGGCCAGGCAGGCCGAGGAGGAGCGGAAGGCTGCCGAGAAGGCGGCCCAGGAGGCGGCGGAGAAGGCCGCCCAGGAGGAGCGCGAGCGGCAGGAGCAGGCGAAGAAGGAGAAGGAGAAGGAGGCCACGACGGTCGCCACCCCGACCGCCACCCCCACCTCCAAGCCGACCCCGACCCCCACCCCCACGTCCAAGCCGACCCCCACCGCCACGGCCACACCGACCGCGACGCCCACTGCGACGCCGACCACGACGACGCCCGCCCCGGTCGCTCCCGTCAACCCGGTCGCGCCCGTCACGCCGCCCCCGGCGACCACCCCGCCGCCCGCCAGTGGAGGCGCAGCGGCCGCCATCGCCTTCGCCCGGTCCCAGATCGGCAAGCCCTACAAGTACGGCGCCAGCGGTCCCGGGTCCTGGGACTGCTCGGGCCTGACCTCGGCGGCCTGGGCGGCCGGCGGGAAGTCGCTGCCGCACTACTCCGTGGCGCAGTACACCGGCTCCACCGCGATCACCTCGAGCGACCTCCTGCCCGGCGACCTCGTGTTCTGGGGTTCGTCGAGCAAGTCGTCCTCGATCTACCACGTCGCGATCTACGTCGGCGACGGCAGGATCGTCCACGCCCCGCGCACCGGACGCGACGTCACCGAGGAGTCGATGTACGCCTGGCGCGCCCCCGACTTCTTCGCCCGCCCCTGACGACGTTCGCTGGTTGAGGAAGGACTTCGTCCTTCCTCAACCACCGGGGGGAGCGCGTCCTTCGTCAACCGGCGGGTGGCGGGGCGACCTTGGTGGCGAACCGCGCGGCCAGCTCGGCCGGGTCCAGGCGACCGTCGAGGATCTGACGCGTCGGCCAGGCCGAGGTGTCCAGGCCGGACAGCTGCTCGAAGACGGCGAGGTCGGTTGAGTAGAGCTGGGCCAGGCCCGACAGGTCCGCCGCCGTGGGCGGCGTGCCGGGGATGACGTCCGCGCCGGCGTGCCAGTTCTTCAGGGGTGGGACGCGCTCGAAGCGAGGCAGCCCGAGATGATCGGTCGTGGCGTTCACGGCCGCCGGGAAGTCCGCGAGCATCGACCGCATCTCGAGCAGCAGCCACTGCTCGCGGTCGAAGAGCCGGAAGCCGCGGGTGAGCTGCTCGCCGTAGAACCCCCGGGCCAGGCCGGTCATGTGCCGCCACCGCATGGTCCGCACCTCGGTGGCCGGAGGCACCTCATCGGGCAGCGAAGTGTGCGGCCACTCGGTGAGGAAGCCGGGCCAGTCGGGCCAGGCGAGGTTGCGCGAGCGGAGCATGACCCAGTGGGAGAAGAGTCGCTCAAGCGGGTCGCGGAACACCGCGACCAGCGGCATGGCCGGGTCGTAGGCGCGCATCCGCTCGAGTGCGTGCGGCCAGTAGAGGTAGGTCGGCGTGGCGTCGCCGACCATGCGGTGGACCGGGGAGCGGCGCGGAGCGGTGTAGTCGCGCTCGTAGTCCGGCCACGACCAGTCGTAGTCCTCCTCGTCGAAGAAGTGCGCCTCCTTGGTGGGCGGCTGGCACACGAGCCGGTGCTGGTTCAGCGTCACCGCAAGGGTCGAGGTCCCGCCCTTCTGCACGCCGACGATCGCGTAGTTGTAGGGCATCTGCCCCTCTGCCGGCGGAGTCATCGCGGCGAACCTAGCACCGCCCGGACGGCTGGTGGATCGGGTTAGGTTTGGCCCATGTCCACCGCAGAGGTCCCCGTGACGTCAGACGACCAGGCCGAGCACGCCGACTCCCCGGGCTACACCCAGCCCGTCGTCGACGTCGAGGCGCTGGGCCTTCTCCTCGACGGGAGGTACCACGAGATCCGACAGCTGGTGCGTGACAACCTCGCCGAGCACGCCGGGATCCTCGTCGACGCCGAAGAGCTGAGCCGCGCCGACTTCCGCGAGCGCGTCAAGGACGTCGTGGTCCAGATGGCCGGGACCGGGCAGACCGGCATGGGCTTCCCCGAGGAGTACGGCGGCGGTGCCGACATCGGCGCGTCCGTCGCCGCCTTCGAGACGATGGGCTTCGGCGACCTCTCGGTCCTGGTCAAGATCGGCGTGCAGTTCGGCCTGTTCGGCGGCGCGATCCTGCAGCTCGGCACCAAGCGCCACCACGACGCCCACCTTCGCGACCTGATCTCAGGCCGCACGATGGGGTGCTTCGCCATGACGGAGTTCGGCCACGGCTCCAACGTGCAGGCTCTCGGGACGACGGCGACCTACGACGCCGACACCCAGGAGTTCGTGATCCACACGCCTGACGACGCCAGCCGCAAGGACTACATCGGCAACTCCGCCGTCCACGGCGAGCTGGCCGTGGTGTTCGCGCAGCTGGAGGTGGCGGGGGAGAGCCACGGCGTCCACGCGCTCGTCGTACCCCTCCGCAAGGACGGCCAGGTCGTCGACGGTGTCCGGATCGAGGACTGCGGCCGCAAGATGGGGCTCAACGGCGTCGACAACGGCCACATCTGGTTCGACCAGGTCCGCGTCCCGCGCGAGGCCTTGCTCAACCAGTTCGCCGACGTCACGCCCGAGGGGGTCTACGAGTCGGCGATCGAGAACCCCAACCGGCGGTTCTTCACCATGCTCGGCACCCTCGTGCAAGGCCGGGTGTGCGTCGGGGGAGCGGCGATCAACGCCGCCAAGGTCGCACTCGCCATCGCCGTCCGCTACGCCGACCGGCGGCGCCAGTTCGAGGCGTCGACCGACGGCGAGGAGACGCTGCTGCTCGACTACGGCATGCACCAGCGCCGCTTGTTCCCGCTGCTGGCCCGCACCTACGCCCTGCACTTCGCCCAGGACGTCGTCTCGCAGCAGCTGCACGACGTCTTCTCGGGTCCGGGCCCGAACGAGGCCGGAGGCGAGAGCGAGCAGGAGCGGCGCAAGCTCGAGGCCCGGGCCGCCGGCACCAAGGCGCTCGGCACGTGGCACGCCACCGAGACGATCCAGGAGTGTCGCGAGGCGTGCGGCGGGGCCGGCTACATCAGTGAGAACCGCTTCGACGCGCTCAAGGCCGACACTGACGTCTTCACCACCTTCGAAGGTGACAACCACGTGCTGCTGCAGCTGGTGGCCAAGGGGCTGCTCACCGACTACTCCTCCGAGTTCGAGGACATGGACCAGTTCGGGATGGTCCGGTTCGTCGCGGGGATCGCCGTCGAGACCGTGGTCGAGCGCACTGCGGTCCACAAGCTGTTCCAGTCGCTGCGCGACCTGCTGCCCGGCGGTGACCAGTGGGACCAGGAGGCGGGGCTGCTCGATCCCAACTACCAGCTCGCGATGCTGCGCTTCCGCGAGGAGCACATGCTCGCCGGTGTCGCCAGGCGGCTCAAGCGCGGCATCGACGAGGGCCTCAACCCCGGCGACGTCTTCTCCCGCGTCCAGGACCACGTGATCGCGACCGCTCGCGCCCACACCGAGCGGTTGGTGCTCGAGGCGTTCGTCGCGAGGGCGGCGGAGCTCGAGGACGGCGACCTCAAGGTCGCGCTCAACCTGCTGTGCGACCTCTACGCCCTCACCACGATCGAGACCGACCGGGGCTGGTTCATGGAGCACGGCCGGCTCTCCTCGGCCCGCTCCAAGGCGATCAGCCGCGAGGTCAACGACCTCTGCCGCAAGATCCGCCCGATCGCGGTCGACCTCGTGGACGCGTTCGGGGTACCGCCCGAGATGCTGCGGGCCGCCGACCTGGTGGGCGGTCCCGGCCGGGACGCTGTCTCGTGACCTCCCCCCTCTACGTCGTCCTGGGCGCCGGGCCCGGCCTCGGGCTGGCGACGGCACGCAGGTTCGGGCGCGAGGGGTACGACGTCGTGCTCGTGGGGCGGAGCGCCGAGCAGATGGCGCCCCTCGCCGAGACGCTCGCGTCCGAGGGAGTCTCCGCCGACGCGGAGGGGGTCGACCTCACCGACGAGGCGGCGGTCCGCGCGCTCATGGTCGACATCGGGAGCCGCCACGGCCGCATCGACGTGCTCCACTTCAACCCGAGTGCGTGGCGTGAGGCCGACGTCCTCCACCTGACGCCGGACGAGCTCTTCGAGGACCTCGCCCTGGGCGTCGCGCCGCTCCTGCCGGCGTTGCAGGCAGCGATCGACTTCATGCCCCCAGGGGGCCGGGTGCTCGTTACGGGCAGCATGGCCGCCGAGAGGCCATCGCCCGCGGCGCCCAGCCTCGGTGTCCAGAAGGCCGCCGTGCGCAATCTCGTCACGAGCGTCGACGCGACGCTCGCCGAGCGCGGTGTGCGGGCAGTGGCGGTCCAGGTCAACGGCGCCCTCGCCAAGGAGGGGCCCTTCGCGCCGCCGGCGGTCGCTCAGGCGCTGTACGCCGCCGCCACTCGGCCCCAGGAGGGCTGGACGCCCCACGTCGGCTACGACGGCGACGGGTCATGAGGTTCCCGCTGGTCGGCGGATGGGACCAGGATCCTGCCTGGGCGAAGGTCTACCCGCTGCTCGTCGAGCATCCGGTACTGGGGGCGCCGCTGTGGAGGCTCGGGCTGGACAGCGACATCGCTCTGCTCTACCGCGCCGCCGAGGAGATCGGCGAGCTGCCTGCTGGAGCGCGGGTGCTCGACGTGCCCGTGGGTGGCGGCGTCGCCCTGCGCGGCCTGCGCCCCGGCGGCGGGCTCGACTACGTCGCCGCCGACATCTCGCCCACGATGCTCCGACGAGCCGAGGCAGCCGCCCGCAGGCACGACGTCGCCGACCAGGTGACCACCGCCCTGGCCGACGTCGGGGACCTGCCTTTCGCCGACGGCTCGTTCGACATGGTGGTCTCCTTCACCGGGCTGCACGTCTTCCCCGACCCGCGCCGAGCGATCCACGAGATGGTGCGGGTGCTCGCTCGCGGTGGCGTGCTCACCGGCAGCGCCCTGTTCTCCGGTGACTTCCGGGGCCTCCAGCGGCGCTACGCCCTCGTGCACGCATTCGGCCGGATGAGCCAGGTGCTCGGACCGATGTGCACGGCGGCCGAGGCGCGGGCCTGGCTCCTCGAGGCGGGTGCGGACGAGGTCCACCTGGAGATGAGCGGCGGCCTCGGCTACTTCCGCGCCACCAAGGACTGACTCTCCTCGGGTCCGCCTGTCACAGATCTGCACCGGCCGGTGTCTCCATGGCATGACCAGCAGATTCAGAGTCCCCAAGGCAGAGCTGAGCGGCGGCTACGGCGCCGCCCTCAGGACGATCGCGAAGCGGATGTGGGGCGAGGTGCCCGACAACGCCTACGTGCTCTTCCACAACAAGCCGGTGATGAGGGCGACCTTCTCCCACGAGCAGAAGGTCGCGAGGTGGAAGCAGCTCGACCCTGACCTGAAGACCTACGCCGTGATGGCCAGTGCGGGAGTCATCGGGTGCTCGTGGTGCCTCGACTTCGGCTACTTCATGGCCCGCGAGGACGGCCTCGACCTGGCCAAGGTGCGGGAGGTGCCGCGCTGGCGTGAGTCAGCGGTCTTCACCGACCTCGAGCGCGAGGTGATGGAGTACGCCGAGGCGATGACCGCGACCCCGCCCACCGTCACCGACGAGATGGTCGCCCGGCTCGACCAACAGCTCGGCCACGCGGCAGTGGTGGAGCTGACGATGATGGTGGCCATCGAGAACGAGCGGTCCCGCTTCAACTCCGCCATGGGCCTGGCGTCGCAGGGCTACAGCGACGTGTGCGAGCTGCCCCTGGCCCTACCCTCGGACGCGTGAGCACAACCGACTCGCCGACCGACGACTTCGTCGCCCATCGCAACCTGCTCTTCACGGTCGCCTACGAGATGCTCGGCTCCGCGGCCGATGCCGAGGACGTCCTGCAGGAGACCTGGCTGCGATGGGCGGACGTCGCGCGCGAGGAGGTGCGCGACCCGCGCGCCTACCTCGTGCGCGTCGTCACCCGGCAGTCGCTCAACAAGCTTCGCGGCAATGCCAGGCGTCGGGAGGACTACGTCGGCCCGTGGCTGCCGGAGCCGCTGCTGACGGCCCCGGACGTGGCCGACGACGTCGTGCTCGCCGACAGCGTCTCGACGGCGATGCTGCTCGTCCTGGAGACGCTGCCGCCGGTCGAGCGTGCGGTGTTCGTGCTGCGCGAGGTCTTCGCGGTGGAGTACGACGAGATCGCGGCCGCCGTCGACAAGTCACCCGCCGCGGTGCGCCAGATCGCCCACCGGGCGCGCTCGCACGTGGAGGCACGACGGCCTCGGAACGAGGTGTCGCGGGACTTCGCGGAGCAGGTCTTCCAGCGGTTCATCGCTGCTGCGGCGACCGGCGACCTCCAGGGACTGATGGACGTGCTGGCACCGGACGTCGTGCTCATCACCGACGGTGGCGGCAAGAAGAGCTCGGCGTTGCGCCCGATCGTGGGCGCGGAGAAGGTGCTGCGCTTCCTGGCCGGCGTCTACGACCTGTCCAGCAAGGTCGACGTCGTCACCGTCAACGGCACGCCCGCGCTGCGGCTGGAGCTGGCCGGCGAGCTGGAGGCGGTCGTGACCTTCACGGTCAACGGCGGTGTGATCACCGACGCCTACGTCGTGCGCAACCCCGACAAGCTGGGGCGGCTGGGAGCGGCGGTGGAGCTGGCACGCGAAGTCACGCGCTAGCGCCCCGGGCTCAGTGGCCGTTCTTGGCGCGCTCGAAGGAGGCGTGGACCTCGGCGATCGCCTCGTGGCGCCCGACCCAGTTGGCGCCCTCGACGGACTTGCCGGGCTCGAGGTCCTTGTAGACCTCGAAGAAGTGCTGGATCTCGAGACGGTCGAACTCGGACACGTCGGTGATGTCCTGGAGGTGGGTCATGCGCGGGTCGTGGGTGGGGACGCACAGCACCTTGTCGTCGCCGCCGGCCTCGTCGGTCATGCGGAACATGCCGATCGCGCGGCACTTGATGTGGCAGCCGGGGAAGGTCGGCACCTGGAGGATGACCAGGGCGTCGAGCGGGTCGCCGTCGAGGCCGAGGGTGTTCTCGATGAAGCCGTAGTCCTCGGGGTAGGCCGTGGACGTGAAGAGCATCCGGTCGAGATAGATCTTGCCCGACTCGTGGTCGATCTCGTACTTGTTGCGAGAGCCCTTGGGGATCTCGATGACCACGTCGAACTCGAAGAACTCCTCGATGTCCTGCTGCGTCACGGCTTACCTCCACCTCGTCCGGCCCGGGTGCCCGGGCGCAGTGCCGTGGAACAGTGTCCCGCACAATGGCCCGTGAGCGCGAAGCGAGGAGGGATCTGGACGTGCGAGGTGACGTACGCCACTACACCGGTCCTGGTCGCGTGGCGCACTGGTTGCCGGTGCTGCTCGTGCTCGCACTCCTGGGCGGCTCGGTCGCCGCCTACCGCTACGACCTCGGTCCGCGCTACCTGCCGTGGCTCTCCGCCGACCCCGAGACCGAGCCCGCTGCCGTCGCGCCGCCGCCCGGCCTGGACCTGCCCGAGTGGACCGCACCCGTGATCGCCCCAGCCCTCCCCACGACCGGGCGCATCGACCCGGTGGCGGTCGCGGCCGCGCTGGGGCCCCTGCTCGACGACCCCGACCTCGGGAAGCACGTCGTGGCCGCCGTGGGCGACCTGACCTTCGGCAGCGAGTGGACGTCGGTCGAGAAGCCCGACACCTATCTGCCGGCCTCGACCACCAAGCTGCTCACCGTGGCCGCGGCGCTCGAGCACCTCGGCCCCGAGGCGCGCTTCACCACGCGCGTGGTGAGCGGCACCTCGCCGCGCGAGGTCGTGCTCGTGGGTGGGGGCGACCCCTACCTGGCCAGCAAGCCCCTCACCCCGGACGGAGCGGCCACGGCCTTCCCGCCCCGCGTCGACGTCGTCACTCTGGCGCGCGAGGCCGCCGAGGCCCTCGGCGGCAGCGGCCGGGTGCGGGTGAGCTACGACGACGGCCTCTTCACCGGCCCGACCGCGAGTGCCGGGTGGCGCTCCGACTACGTCCCCGACGACATCGTCAGCCCGATCACGGCCCTGATGGTCGACGGGGGTCGCGAGGCCGACGGCTACGCACGCGCCGACGACCCGTCCCTGCAGGCGGCCCGCGCGTTCGCCGACGGTCTCGCCCAGGCCGGCATGAAGGTTCGCGGCAAGGTGGCGCGCGTCGTCGTACCCCCCGACGCCGCCGAGCTCGCCGCGGTGGAGAGCGCCAGGCTCGGTGACATCGCCGAGCGCGTCCTCGACGTCAGCGACAACGAGGGTGCCGAGGTCCTCGGTCACCACGTCGGGCTCGCCACCTCGGGCACCGGCTCGTTCGCGGCCGGTGCGGCCGGGGTCGGGACCACCCTGCAGGGCTGGGGCATCGACACGTCCGGGCTGCGGCTGTACGACGGCTCCGGGCTGTCGCGCCAGAACCGCGTGTCCGCCGCGACCGTCCTCGCCGTGCTCCGCCGGGTGGCCGGCAGCGAGGGTGGGCCGCTCCGCAGCGCTGTGACCGGCCTACCGGTCGCGGCCTTCACCGGCTCGCTGACCTACCGGTTCGACGAGGGGCCGAAGGCCGCGCGGGGCGTGGTGCGCGCCAAGACCGGCACCCTCACCGGCGTGCACGCGCTCGCCGGGCTGGCCACCGGGCGCGACGGGGTGGTGATGGCCTTCGTGGTCGCGGCCGACAAGGTCGCCGAGGCCGACGGCCTCGACGCCCAGGAGGCGATCGACCAGGCCGCTGCCGCGCTCGCCGCCTGCCGCTGCGCCGCCTCCGGATAGGGCCCCCGGGCTAGGTTGGCTCAATGACGAAGATGGTCGACTGGGACTTCGCCGTGTCGCTCGCCTCCCGCATCGCCGGTGACGGCCCCGACACGACCAGCGCCGAGGCGGCCGCCGTGGTCGCCGAGCTCCGCGAGGGCGCGGCTCGGTCGACGGGGCTCGTGCGCGACTTCACCGGGCTGGTCGCCCCCGAGGACACCGCACCCGTGCTCGTCGTAGACCGCGCGGGCTGGGTGCAGGCCAACGCAGACGGCTTCGCCCGGATCCTCGAGCCGATCATCGAGAAGCTCGCTGCGCGCAAGGGGGTCCCGCAGGGCCTCTCCAGCGCCATCGGCTCACGCGTCACAGGCGCCGAGATCGGCTTCCTGCTGGGGTTCCTCGGCAGCAAGGTGCTGGGGCAGTTCGACCCCTTCCACGACCCTGCCGGACGGCTGCTGCTCGTGGCTCCCAACGTCGTCCACGTCCAGCGGGAGATCTCCGCCGATCCCCACGACTTCCGGCTCTGGGTCTGCCTGCACGAGGAGACCCACCGCGTGCAGTTCACCGCCAACCCGTGGCTGCGCGGCCACCTCACCGACCTGATGCAGTCGATGGCCGACGCGATCGAGCCGCGCGCGTTCCTGGAGGAGGGTCCCCGCAAGATCGGCGAGATCATCCGGGGAGACACGAGCATCGTCGAGATCCTCTCCAGCCCCGAGCAGCGCGAGGTCCTCGACCGGGTCACCGGCGTCATGTCGTTGCTCGAGGGTCACGCCGACGTCGTCATGGACGGCGTGGGCCCGTCGGTGATCCCGAGCGTCGAGTCCATCCGCGCCAGCTTCAACCAGCGCCGAGGCGGTGTCGGCACGCTCGACCGCATCCTGCGGCGGCTGCTCGGCCTCGACGCCAAGATGGCCCAGTACCGCGAGGGTGCGGTGTTCGTGCGCCACGTCGTCGACAAGGTCGGCATGACCGAGTTCAACACCGTCTGGTCGGGACCCGACACCCTGCCGAGCAGGGCCGAGATCCTCGACCCGGACGCCTGGATCGCCCGCGTCCTGTGACCCTCCACCCCTCCGTCGCCGCCGTGCGCCTCGGTGTGCGGCGGGTGCTGGCCACTCACGGTCCCGGCGCGGTCGTGGTGGTCGCGTGCAGCGGCGGAGCCGACTCGACAGCCCTGCTCTCGGCCGCCGTCTTCGAGGGACACAAGCTGGGCCAGCGGATCGTCGGGGTCACCGTTGACCACGGGCTGCAACCGGGGTCCGCCGACACGGCCCGCCTCGTGGTCGAGCGGATGGTGGCGATCGGGGCCGACGAGACCGTGACCGCAGCCGTGCAGGTCCAGGCCGTCGGGCTGGGCCCAGAGGCCGCCGCTCGTCAGGCTCGGCACGCCGTGCTCGAGGAGGTCGCCGAACGCCTCGGTGCCACCGTGGTCCTGCTCGGCCACACCCTCGACGACCAGGCCGAGACCGTGCTGCTCGGCCTCACCCGCGGGTCCGGCGGCCGCTCGCTGGCGGGGATGCGGGCGTCGTACGACGTCTTCGCCAGGCCGCTGCTCGGCGTGCGCCGCGACGACACCGTCACGGCCTGCCAGGTGGAGGGACTGGACGTGTGGCAGGACCCCCACAACGACGACCCCGGCTACACGCGCGTGCGGGTGCGGCACCGGGTGCTGCCGGTGCTCGAGGAGGAGCTCGGGCCGGGCATCGCCGAGGCGCTCGCCCGGACCGCCGAGCAGCTGCGCGAGGACACCGAGCTCCTCGACGCGACCGCCGCCGACGCCCTGGAGCGGATGGCCCGTCCGCTGCCGGTGGCCGACCTCGCGGCACTGCCCGACGCGCTGCGTCGCAGGGTGCTGCACCGTGCTGCCCTCGAGGCCGGCGCGCCTCCCGGCGAGCTGTTCCGCGAGCACGTTGTCGCCGTCGACTCGCTCGTCACCGACTGGCGCGGGCAGAAGTGGGTGGACCTCCCCGGACACCTCCGCGCCCTGCGCCGCGGCGACGCCCTGGTGCTCGAGCGCGCCTGACCTTCCCCGCGCGCTCCCCCAGCCTGGATTTCCACTCGTACGAGTGGAAGTCCATCGGCCCCTGAGCGTGGATCGTCTGAGAAGGGCTGAACTTCCACGCGTGCGAGTGGAACTTCATCAGGGGAGGCGAGGTGGGAGGACCCGGCACGACCTAGGCTGTCGCCATGGACTCGTCCCACGTGGAGCACGACCTCGTCAACGTCCTGTTCACCGAGGCGCAGATCCACGATCGGCTCGGTGAGATGGCCCAGCAGATCAGCGCCGACTACGAGGGCCACGACCTGTTGATGGTCGGCGTGCTGCGTGGTGCGGTGATGGTCATGGCCGACCTCTCCCGGGCGATGCCCGGCCACCTCGAGATGGACTGGATGGCGGTGACGTCCTACGGGTCCGGCACCAAGTCCAGCGGGGTCGTGCGCATCCTCAAGGACCTCGACACCGACATCTCCGGTCGCCACGTGCTCATCGTCGACGAGATCATCGACACCGGCCTCACCCTGAGCTGGCTGGTCAACAACCTCAGCAGCCGCCGGCCGGCCAGCGTCGAGATCGCGACCCTGCTCCGCAAGCCCGAGGCGCTGCAGATGCCGGTGGAGCCCAAGTACGTCGGATGGGACATCCCCAACGAGTTCGTCGTCGGCTACGGCCTCGACTACAAGGAGCGCTACCGCAACCTGCGAGACATCGGGACGCTGGCCCCCCACGTCTACTCCTGAGCGACGCGCTCGGGCCCTCCGGAGAGCCTTGGGGTCGCCAGCGCTTCACCCCGCCTGAAACAATGGTGGTCCGGGTGACGTGTAGCGTCACCACATTCCGACTCGACTCTGGTGAAAGTTGCTCGTGAAGCGCATATTCAAGGGCCCGTGGCTCTGGATCGTCCTGGCCACGTTCGGCGTGCTGCTCGCCATCCAGCTCTTTGCTCCCGGTGACGGCTACGACGAGGTCGAGACGTCCCGCATGTCCCAGTACATCGCCGAGGGCGAGGTCGACGAGATCACCTTCGTCGACGGCGACCAGGAGATCCGCGCCACCCTCGACGAGGGCGCGCGCAAGGGCAGCGACAAGGTCGTCACCCACTACATCGACGGGCAGCAGGAGTCGATCCTCGCCGCGGTCGACGAGCAGGTGGAGGCCGGCACGATCGAGAAGGCCAACTCCGAGAACCCCCAGCCCAGCTTCCTCGGGTCGATCCTCGCGACGCTGCTGCCGTTCGCGCTGATCATCTTGCTGTTCGTCTTCTTGATGAACCAGGCGCAAGGCGGCGGCCGGGGTGTCATGCAGTTCGCCAAGAGCAAGGCCAAGCTGATCACCAAGGACATGCCCAAGACGACGTTCTCCGACGTCGCGGGGTCCGAGGAGGCCGTCGAGGAGCTCGGCGAGATCAAGGAGTTCCTGCAGGAGCCGGCCAAGTTCCAGGCCGTGGGGGCAAAGATCCCCAAGGGCGTGCTGCTCTACGGCCCGCCAGGCACGGGCAAGACGCTGCTGGCACGCGCGGTGGCGGGCGAGGCCGGCGTGCCCTTCTACTCCATCTCCGGCTCCGACTTCGTCGAGATGTTCGTCGGTGTCGGCGCCAGCCGGGTGCGCGACCTGTTCGAGCAGGCCAAGGAGAACGCCCCGGCGATCGTCTTCATCGACGAGATCGACGCCGTCGGCCGTCACCGCGGCGCGGGCATGGGCGGCGGGCACGACGAGCGCGAGCAGACCCTCAACCAGCTCCTCGTCGAGATGGACGGCTTCGACGTCCGCGGCGGCGTGATCCTGATCGCCGCGACCAACCGTCCCGACGTCCTGGACCCCGCGCTGCTGCGTCCGGGTCGCTTCGACCGGCAGATCCAGGTCGACGCCCCCGACCTCAATGGGCGCCACCAGATCCTGAAGGTCCACTCGCGCGGCAAGCCCATGGCAGGCGAGATCGACCTGCTCAGCGTGGCGCGCCGCACGCCCGGCTTCACCGGCGCAGACCTGGCCAACGTCCTCAACGAGGCCGCGTTGCTGACCGCGCGCGGCAACGCCAAGCTGATCACCGACGGCGCCCTCGACGAGGCCATCGACCGCGTGATCGCCGGGCCACAGCGCCGGACCCGCCTGATGAGCGAGAAGGAGAAGCTCATCACGGCCTACCACGAGGGCGGGCACGCCCTGGTGGCCGCGGCGCTCCCGGGCACCGACCCCGTCCACAAGGTGACGATCCTCCCGCGCGGGCGCGCGCTGGGCTACACGATGGTGCTGCCCGACGAGGACAAGTACAGCCAGACCCGCTCCGAGATGCTCGACAAGCTCGCCTACATGCTCGGCGGCATGGCGGCGGAGGCGCTGATCTTCCACGACGTGACCAGCGGCGCCGGCAACGACATCGAGAAGGCCACCGGCCTGGCTCGCGCGATGGTGACCCAGTACGGCATGAGCGAGCGGTTGGGTGCCATCAAGCTGGGCGACAACAGCTCCGAGCCCTTCCTGGGGCGCGACATGGGCCACCAGCGCAACTACTCCGAGGAGGTCGCCGCGGTGATCGACTCCGAGGTCAAGACGCTGCTCGGCAACGCCCACCAGGAGGCCTACGACATCCTCGAGCAGAACCGCGACGTCCTCGACGCGCTCGTGCTCGAGCTCCTCGACAAGGAGACCCTCGACAAGGCCGAGATCGCCGCGATCTTCGAGCCCCTGCGCCTCCACCCGACCCGCCCGGCGTGGACCGGGTCGGACCTGCGCGTTCCCTCGACGGTCCCGCCCGTGCAGATCCCCCAGGAGATCCGCGACCGCATCAACGGCGCGGTCGCAGACCAGCACAACGAGGGCGGAGCCATCATCACCCCGCCCGGCGCGGGCGGCGACCTGCACGGCGACCCGGCGGTGGGGGGCCACGGCGAGGCCCCGCAGCCGCCCGGACCCTCGACGTGACCGATCCGATCAGCATCTCGGACCGGCAGGTGCCCGAGTTCGACCACGCCCGGGCCGAGGCGGCCGTCCGCGAGCTGCTCCTCGCGATCGGCGAGGATCCCGATCGCGAGGGCCTGCTGCAGACCCCCGCACGGGTGGCGCGGGCCTACGCCGAGCTCACCTCCGGCCTGCGCCAGGAGCCCGAGGACGTCCTGACCACGACGTTCGACATCGGTCACGACGAGATGGTGCTGGTGCGCGACATCGAGCTGTGGTCCATGTGCGAGCACCACCTGGTGCCGTTCACCGGCGTGGCCCACGTCGGCTACATCCCGGCCGAGACGGGCAAGATCACCGGCCTGTCCAAGCTCGCCCGCCTGGTCGACGTCTACGCCAAGCGGCCCCAGGTGCAGGAGCGCCTCACCACCCAGGTCGCCGACTCGTTGATGGAGATCCTCGACGCGCGCGGGGTGATCGTGGTCATCGAGGCGGAGCACCTGTGCATGACCATGCGGGGCGTCCGCAAGGCGGGGGCGCGCACGATCACCTCGGCGGTTCGCGGCGCCATGCTCACCAACCAGGCCACTCGCGCCGAGGCGATGGCGCTGATCCACAGCAGGCGCTGATGCCGGTGCGTCCGCGCGTGATGGGGATCGTCAACGTCACCCCTGACTCGTTCTCGGACGGCGGGCGGTACGACGACACCGAGCGCGCCGTGGCCCATGGCCGGGCCCTGCTGGCCGAGGGAGCCGACATCCTCGACATCGGCGGCGAGTCCACCCGCCCGGGCGCGACCCGTCCCCTCGTCGCCGAGGAGCTCGACCGCGTGGTCCCGGTCATCCGCGAGCTGGCCGCGGCGGGGGCCGTCGTCTCGGTCGACACCATGCGTTCGGAGGTCGCCGAGGCGGCTCTCGCGGCGGGCGCCACGATCGTCAACGACGTCTCCGGGGGGCTGGCCGACCCGCGCATCCTCGAGGTCGTGGCGGCGACCGAGGCGTCGTACGTCGCCATGCACTGGCGTGCCCACAGCGACCGCATGCGCGACTTCGCGGTCTACCCGGACGGCGTCGTCGAGACGGTGTGCCGCGAGCTCGCCGAGCGCCTCGAGGCGACGGAGGCGGCGGGCATCGCGCCCCACCGCGTCGCGCTCGACCCGGGCCTCGGCTTCGCCAAGAAGCCGCGCCACAACTGGGAGCTGCTCGCCGCCCTCGAGGCGCTGCGTGTGCTGGGTCGTCCGCTGCTAGTCGGCGCGAGCCGGAAGTCATTCCTGGGGTCGCTGCTCGGCGTGGCGGGCCGGCCCCGGCCGGTCGACGAGCGCGAGCACGCCCACGTGGCCCTGGTCGCACTCCTCGCCGAGAGGGGGGTGGACTGCCTGCGCGTGCACGACGTCCGCGCCACGGCCGACGCGCTGGCGGTGGTGGCGGCCATGGGCGCCACGACGGACGCGGGTGCGATGTGGCCACCCGGTCGGGAGGACCCGTGACCGACGAGCTGGCGATCCACGGCATCGAGTGCTTCGCCCACCACGGGGTCTTCGACTTCGAGCGGCGCGAGGGGCAGGTCTTCGTGGTCGACCTGGTGCTGGGGCTGGACACAGCGCCCGCGGCGCGGTCCGGGGAGTTGAAGGACACCGTCCACTACGGCACCCTCGTGGAGGCAGTGAAGTCTGCGGTCGAGCGGGACCCTGTCGACCTGGTCGAGACGGTGGCGCAGCGCATCGCCGATGTGTGCCTGGAGGACCGTCGTGTTGAATGGGCACGCATCACGCTCCACAAACCTGACGCACCAATCGAGGCGACGTTTCGCGACGTCGCCCTGACGATCACCAGAACGCGAGGTCCCGCAGATGACTGAGACCCCCAACCCCAACATCGTCGACGCCGACTCGATCACCGGAGAGATGCACCCGATCCGTCGCGTCGTGGTGGCGTTGGGCGCCAACCTGGGTGAGCGGTTCGCCGCGCTGCAGGGGGCTGTCAACGCGCTCGCCGACACACCCGACTTCTTCGTCACCGGGGTCTCGCCCGTCTACGAGTCCGACCCCGTCGGCTCTCCCGTCGAGGACGCGCCCAAGTTCCTCAACGCGATCGTGCTCGCAGACACCACGCTGCCGGCCGCGCGACTGATGGAGCGTGCCCTGGCCATCGAGGACGCCTTCGACCGTGAGCGCAGCGAGGTCCGCAACGCCCCCCGCACGCTCGACGTCGACCTGATCGTGGTGGGTGACCGCCGCTCGAACGAGGACTTCCTGCGCCTGCCGCACCCGCGCGCCCACGAGCGCTCCTTCGTCCTGCAGCCGTGGCACGACCTGGAGCCCGACGCGACGCTTCCCGACCACGGACCCATCGCCGACCTGCTCCAGGGCTCCGACTCCTCTGGCCTCACCCGGCGCGAGGACCTCGCGCTCGAGGTCGAGTGAGGGCTCCTGGGTGAGCGATCCCGAGGACGAGCCGCGCGGCTCGCTGCGCCCCACCTCGGGTCGTGCCCTGGCGATCAGCGCCGTCGTGGGCCTTGCCCTCGGGTGGGGGCTGCATCCGCTCGGCCGAGCAGCGACAGGGGAGGCGCCGCGAGTCTCCTGGCTGCAACCCCTGGCGCTGACCCTCGTGGCGGTGATCCTGGCGTTCCTCGCCTGGCACACGTGGCGCACGGTGCAGGTGCAGGGTCATCGACTGGACCCGCAGCACGCCGTCAACCGGCTCGTCCTGGCCCGTGCGTGCGCACTCGTGGGCGCGCTGGTCGCCGCGGCATACGTCGGGTTCGCGGTCGGCTGGATTGGTGACGCGTCCGTGCTGGCGGATCGCTGGACCACGCGCTCGCTGGTCGCTGCCGCCGCGTCGGCGGGTGTGATGGGCGCATCCCTCGCGCTGGAGAGCGCGTGTCGCACCCCACCGGGAGACGGTCACCCCTAGTCTGACCCCATGTCTTCCCCTCAGCCCCAGCAGTCACACGCGCCACGCACGAGCGCCCGACGACGCCAGCGCAGCACGCGCTTGACCGTCGCGGCTGCGCTCCTGGTCCTCTCCGCGCTCCTGGTGGGCTGGGCGGTCGTCGACGGCACCGCGTGGCTGCAGGGCGTGGCTGCGGTCGTCGCCGTAGTGCTCGGGGCTGCCGCCACCCGCATCACCCACTCCGAGCTCCTCGCGGAGCGCCGCACCGCTGCGCGCGACCGCGCCGTGCAGGCGATGCAGTACCGCGAGATCACCGCGCAGCGGACGGCCGAGAACGAAGCCTTCGCTGCCGACATGCGCCGCAAGATCATCGACCGGCAGGAGGCCATCTCCGTCCTCGAGGTCGCCCTCTCCAAGGCGCAGCGCCTGGCCGCGGACCAGACCCTCAAGCTGGGCAACGAAGCGCGCCGTGCCGACGGTGCCGAGCGCGCGGTCGCCGGGCTGGGTCGAGCCTTGGAGGCGGCGGAGTCGCGCGCCTCCGAGGCCGCCGTCCGCGTCGTCGAGCTCGAGGCCGAGATCGACGTGCTGAAGGCAGACCTGGCCTCCCTGAAGTCGGCGCACGCCGCCCGTTCCACCCGTTCGGCCTGACCGCTCCCGTCACCCCCACGTGGGTGTACGGCACAATGTCGTGACGTGATCCCCGAGGACAACAGGTTCGAGAGCGACCCGGCCGGCGTCCTGCCGGAGGATCCCGGACTGCCCGAGGGCTGGTCCGCCGCCGCCCCTGACGGCTCCGACCCCGCGACCGTCGCCGAGCTGACCGAGCTCCTGCGCAACCACGAGCGAGCAGGCCGTGGGTGGGCCGGTGCGAGCGAGGACGACGTCCTGGTCGAGGTGTCCGAGCGAGGCCTGTCGATGCGCGAGAACCTCGTCGTCCGCGACGAGTCCGACCGGATCCGTGCGTGGGGGAGCGTGCACGACCGGGCGGTCGGCCGGATGCTCTTCGTCCACGTCGTCGCGCGCGACCTCGAGCACGCCCTGGCCACCCGCTGCTCGCGCGTGCTCCTCGCGTGGGCCGAGGCCCAGGCCAGGGCGGTCGGCGCCGCCCGCGGCCTGGAGGTCCAGCAGATCGACACCGGCACCTTCGCCGACGACGAGCGGCTGGCGGGCTGGCTGACCGCGGCCGGCTTCGAGAAGGTGCGCACCTGGTGGCAGATGAGCCGCTCGGTGGTCCCCGAGGAGGCCGAGCTCGTTCCCGACCCCGCGCGCTGGGAGCTTGACGGCGTGGTCTTCCGGCGTGTCGAGCAGCAGGGCGACGGCATGCCCGAGGACGGCGACCTCCGCGCGGTCCACGACGTCCTCGAGGGTGCCTTCACCGACCACTTCAACTCCGCCGAGGAGACCTTCGACGAGTTCATCCACCGGCTGCGGGAGGACCCCGGCCACCGCTGGGACCACTGGTGGCTCGCCGAGGTCGACGGCGAGCCCGCGGGTGCCCTGGTGGGGACGGTCAGCGAGTCGGTCAGCGGTCCCGACGGGTCCTACGTCTCCTACCTCGGGGTGCTCGGGTCGGCCCGGGGCCGGGGCGTCGCCAAGGGGCTGCTCCACACGATCATCGCCGACGCCGCCGAGCAGGGCCGCGACCGCGTGGGCCTCGAGGTCGACGCCGACTCGCCGACCGGCGCCGACGGGATGTACGTCGCGATGGGCTGGGGCACCAAGTACGTCACGCAGTCATGGCACAAGGACGTGCGGGTCTGACCTCAGCGCAGCGACTCCCGCAGCGCCCGGTGCACGCCGGCGGGGGTGAGGACGCCCACGAAGCGTGCGCCGTCCTTCACCCCGATCATCGGCTTGTCGTCGCGCAGCAGGGCTGCCAGCGCCTCCTCGAGCGAGGAGTCGAGGTCGATCGCTGAGCCCAGCGCGCCTCCCGTGACCCCGTCGAGGGGCTCGAGGTGCTCCTCGCGCAGGGGGGTGACGGCCAGGCGACGCAGCCCTCGCGTCGACCCGACGAAGTCGGCGACGAAGTCGTCAGCGGGGCGGGCGAGCAGCTCGGTGGGAGTGGCGTACTGCGCGAGCCGACCGCCTGCGGCGAAGATCGCGACCCGGTTGCCCATCCGGACGGCCTCGTCGATGTCGTGCGTCACGAGCACGACGGTCTTGCCGAGGTCCCGTTGCAGTCGCATGAACTCGTCCTGCAGGCGGGTGCGGACCACGGGGTCCACGGCGCCGAACGGCTCGTCCATGAGGAGCACCGGCGGGTTGGCGGCGAGCGCTCGCGCCACGCCCACCCGCTGGCGCTGGCCTCCCGAGAGCTGGTGGGGGTAGCGGTCGGCGTACTGGTCGGGGTCCAGGCCGACGGTGTCGAGGAGCTCACGCGCCCGCTCGCGCGCGGTGGCCTTCGACTCGCCGTAGAGCAGCGGCACGGTCATGACGTTGTTGATGATCCGCTGGTGGGGGAAGAGCCCGACCTGCTGGATGACGTAGCCGATGCCGCGGCGCAGCTCGACCGGGTCGGCGTCGGTGACGTCCTGGCCGTCGAGGAAGATCCGCCCGGTGGTCGGCTCGATCAGCCGGTTGATCATCTTCAGGGTCGTGGACTTGCCGCAGCCCGACGGGCCGACCAGGCAGACCATCTCGCCGGCCGCGACGTCGAGGTCGACCTCCTGGACCGCCACGGTCCCGTCGTCGTAGGTCTTGCCCACGCCCGAGAGCCGGATCATGGGCTCGCCGGGGCCCGAAGCGGTAGCGTCCATGCGCGTGACCCTACTCGCGAGCTCGGTCGCGGCCGTGGATCCGAGCTGCTACAACCGCACCGTCAACGAGTGGTGGTGCACCGCCTACTTCTCCGACTACCGCTCCGAGCTGGTCGAGGCCACGACCCAGCACCTGGTGATCACGCTGGCGGCGATCGTCCTGGGCATCGTGGTCGCGTTCCCGTTGGCTCTGGTGGCGCGACGGGTGCCGCGACTCGAGTCGGCGATCCTCGGCGGCTCCACCGCGCTCTACACGATCCCCTCGCTCGCGCTCTTCCCTCTGCTGGTGCCCTTCACCGGCATCACCGCCACGACCGTGGTCATCGGGCTCGCGCTCTACGCGCTGACGATCTTGGTGCGCAGCATGCTCGACGGGCTGCGCGCGGTCCCCGACGAGGTGCGCGAGTCGGCCCGGGGACTGGGCTACGGCGCCACCGCCCAGCTCTATCGCATCGAGCTGCCCCTCGCCCTCCCGGTGATGATGGCGGGCCTGAGGGTGGCGACGGTGTCGACCGTCGCGCTGACCACGGTCGGGGCGCTCGTCGCCAACGGCGGCCTCGGCAACCTCATCGCCCACGGCGTCTCCACCGACTTCCGGGCCGAGCTGCTCGCGGCCTGCCTGCTGTGCGTCGTCATCGCCGTGCTGCTCGACGTGCTCATCGTGGCCGCCCAGCGGGTGCTCACGCCGTGGACCCGGACGGGAGGCGTCTCATGAGGGTCTTCCGTGACACGTGGGCCTACCTGTCCGACCCGGCCAGCTGGACCGGCAACGGCGGGATCCTCGAGCTCCTCGTGCAGCAGCTGCTGCTGACGGCCACCGCGCTGGGGCTGGCTCTCGCGCTCGGCCTCCCGCTCGCGCTCTGGCTCGGGCACCTCGGGCGAGGCGGCTTCCTGGCGATCAACATCTCCAACGTCGGGCGGGCGGTGCCCACGTTCGCGCTCCTGGCCCTGCTCGTCACCGCCGACTGGCCCGGCATCTCGACGATCGGCCCTTACGGACGCGGCGGCATCGCGACGCTCCTCGCTCTCACGCTGTTCGCGCTGCCGCCGATCATCACCAACGCCTACGTCGCCGTGCGCGAGGTCGCGCCCGACGTCAAGGAGGCGGCCACCGGCATGGGGATGACGCCCTGGCAGCTGTTCGGCCGCGTGGAGCTGCCGCTGGCGCTGCCGCTGGTCGCTGCTGGCGTGCGGCTGGCACTCGTCCAGGTGTGGGCGACCGCCACGATCGCCGCCATGGTCGCCGGCCCCGGGCTCGGCCGGATCATCACCGACGGCTTCGCCAACAGCGACTACGGGAAGGGAATCGCCGGGGCCGTGGTTGTCGCCGTCGTGGCGATGGTCCTCGAGGGCCTGGCGGCGCTCGCGCAGCGTGCCGCCGACCCCGTCCCGCACACCGCCAGCTCAACTGCACACACGGAAGCACCCCTGCCCACGACGACGTGAGCAGGACCGGACACGCGTGGCCGCCACGGCCACGGGACACAGAAGGTGAGTGACATGCAGCTACGACGAATCGCCGCGGGGGCCCTGGCCCTCAGCACGGTCCTCCTCGGCGCGGCCTGCGCCGGCGACGACCTCGCCAACGACGACACCGCCGCGGACGGGGGCGACAAGGGCTCGGTGAAGATCTCCGGCCAGGACTTCGGCGAGGTCCAGATCGTCGCCGCGATGTACGAGCAGCTCCTCGACGCCGAGGGGTACGACGCCTCGGTCCAGCTGGTCGGCACCCGCGACGTCTACATGGCCGAGGGCCAGTTCCCGGGCTCCATCCAGTTGGTGCCTGAGTACGTCGGCGGCATCGTCGACTACCTCAACACCACCGTCAACGGCCCCGACGCGGAGCCGCTCACGACCCCCGACGCCGAGGAGTCGATCGAGGCGGCCGAGTCCCTCCTGGAGGACAAGGGCATCACCCTGCTCGATCCCTCCGCCGCCATTGACACCAACGCGTTCTTCGTGACGCAGGAGTACTCCGAGTCCGAGGGCGTCACCAAGCTCTCGGACCTCGAGGGCAAGAAGGTCGTCGTCGCCGCGGCCGAGGACTGCGCCGACCGCGCCGACTGCGGAGCCGGCCTCACCAAGGAGTACGGCATCGACGTCACCGAGTTCCTGCCGCTGGGCTTCGCCTCGCCGGCGGTGTTCAAGTCCGTGGCCGACGGGGAGGCCCAGCTCGGCCTGACCTCGACCACCGACGGCACCCTGGAGTCGCAGGGCATGGTGCTGCTCGAGGACGACAAGCAGATCCAGCCGGCGCAGAACCTCATCCCGGCCGTCTCCTCGGAGTGGCTGGCCGACAACGAGGAGGTCGAGGACATCCTCAACGACCTGATGGCCGCCCTCACCACCGAGAAGCTCACCGAGCTCAACGGCAAGATCTCCGTCGACCGCGAGAAGCCGGCCGACATCGCCCAGGAGTTCCTCGAGTCCGAGGGCCTTCTCTGAGCGCCGTTACAGCGGGCGCGTGACCTCGTGGTCCCGCAGCGCCAGCGCTGCGGGATCCACGGTGGTCTCGTCGAGCACCGAGGGTGGTACGACGATCCGCCAGGCACCGGTGGCGACGTCCTGGCCGCGTGGGGCGGGCTGCCCGTCGAGCGAGGACACCCACGTCATCAGCGCGGCGACGTCGGCGCGGCGGTCCTGCTCGACCAGCCAGCCTGCCAGCCGGTGGACCGGTGGGAGCCCTGAGTGCACGAGCGAGCGCTGCCCCCAGAACTCCAGCACCCCCGCGCGCAGCAGGCCCCACCACTCGGGTGAGCAGTCGGGGACCAGCAGGAAGTAGCGCCACAGGTCGCCGGCGAGGACGCGGTCGACGTACACCTCCTCGACCTCGGCCGAGCCGTGCTCCCGCACCGACTCCAGCGACATCCGCTTGGTCTCCCAGCGGTCGCGCAGGTCCTCGATCGACGCGCGGGTCTGGGTGATGGAGCCCTCGCGGATGCGCCACAGGTAGGTGCTCTCGGTGAGCACGTCGAACGTGCCGGCCAGGAACGCCCGGGTGGTCGTGGGCTGGTCCTCGTAGCGGGTGCCCTCGGGCCAGGCGAGGCGCTGCGCGTCCCACCACGAGCGGCGGAAGAGCTTGTTCCACGCGAAGACGTCACCGAGGAGCTCGGGCCGCTGCTCGATCCGCGCAGAGCGCAGGGGCGGCTGGTGGAGTCGCCTCATCCATGGGGGCTCCACGAGGCTGTCCTCGTCGATGGCGCCGTCGGGCTCTCCTGAGTGCCACTGCAGGACCGAGGCGGTGGCGAAGTCGGACCCGGACTCCTCGAGCGACCCGACCAGGGTGGCGAGGGCGGTGGGCCGGAGCACGTCGTCGGAGTCGAGGAACGCCAGGTAGTCGCCGCGGACGTGGCCGACCCCGACGTTGCGGGCGGCGCCCAGGCCGGCGTTGGGCGTGTGCACCACGCGGATCCGGCTCTCCCGGCGCGCCCACTCGTCGGCGATCTCGCCGGTCCGGTCGGTCGAGCCGTCGTCGACGACGACGGCCTCCCACCGGGCGTGCTCCTGCCGGACGAGGGAGCGCAGGCATTCGTCGAGGTAGCGCTCGACGCCCCACGCGGGGACGACCACGCCGACCAGGGGGGACCGGGAGAACCACTTCATGACCGGCGAGCCTAGGCCCGACGAACCGCGGCCGTACGACGCGCCGGTCGGTCGGATCGCCGCCGCCCGGCCGCAGTTCGTCGGGCCGGCAGCGCCGGCCGGTAGGCTCCCAGCCGTGACTGAGCAGGCCCCGTCCGAGAAGCCGCACGCCCAGGCGAGGGCGATCGACGAGATCAACCCCGACGGCGTCCCGCGCAAGGTCCTCTTCGTCGCCGGGGCCGGCCGCAGCGGCACCAGCACGCTCGCCGGGATCGTCTCCCGGCTCGGCATGCACGTGCCGCTGCCGGAGGTGCCGCCCGACGACTCCAACCCGCGCGGCTTCAGCGAGCCGCAGTGGGTCGTCGACGTGCACGACGAGTGGCTCGCCGAGGCGCTTGTGCAGGTCAGCGACAGCCGGCCCAGCGCGTGGTTCGACACCGGCAGGATCTGCAGCCGCGAGCCCGCCCGCATCCGGGTGAGCGAGTGGCTCGAGCCCCACTTCGACGTCCACCCCGAGCTGGTCGTGAAGGACCCGCGGCTGAGCTGGTTCCTGGGCCTGTGGCGGGTGGCCGCCATCCGCACGGGTGCGACGCCCGTCTTCGCCACGATGCTGCGCCCGCCCGCGGAGGTGGTGGGGTCCAAGCAGAAGTACTACGCCAACAAGCTCGGCTCGGCCCACCTGGCGGCCAGCTGGGTCAACATGCTGCTCCACACCGAACGCGCCACCCGGCCCACCGAGGGTGCCGGCAGCCGGGTCTTCGTGCGCTACGAGGACCTGCTGACCGACTGGGTGAAGACCACGATGGCGCTGGGCCACGCCCTGGACCTGCAGACGATCGTCCACACCCGCAGCGACCAGATCCGCGAGGTGCACCGCTTCATCGACCCCAACCTGCGCCGGGTCAACCAGACGCTCGCCGACCTCGGCCTGCCGACGCGGTTGCACGAGCTGACTGCCGAGACCTGGGAGCAGCTCACCAGGCTGGCCGACCCCGACCAGGGTGCGGACTCGGCGGAGATCCACGAGACCTTCGACCAGCTCCGGGCCGCCTACACCGACCTCTACGAGGAAGCCGAGGCGATCAGCCGCTCGACCGAGGTGCACGCCCGCCTCCAGGGCAAGCGGCAGCTTCTCGCCGAGCTCGAGGACGACACCCACGGCCGCAGGTTCGCCGACATGGTCCCCCATGAGGTCCGGGCCGCGATCCCTCCGTCGGTACGTCGCGGTGTGCGCAAGGCGCTCGGCCGCGAACGCGCCGACGGCCAGTGACCGGGGGAGACCGGTGACGATCCCGATCGGCTCTGGCCACGGCCTGACCAACCTCGAGGGCCACACCGACTTCGACATCGTCTGGCCCTGGAACGCCGGGCCGCTGCGGCGCGGCGCGACGGCCGTGCTGCGGGTCAAGAACGAGGCACCCGGGCTGCGCTTCGTGCTCCCGCCGCTGCTGCGGGCCTGCGACCACGTCCTGCTGGTCGACAACGGCTCCGACGACGGCACGGGTGAGGAGGCGCTGCGCGTCGCGGCCGAGTCGGGTCTCGGCCACAAGTTCACCCTGAAGGCCTACCCGTTCCAGGTCGCCCGGGCCGGAGCCGAGCACCTCGCCGTCAACGAGCGGTCGGTCCACTCGCTGGCCTACTTCTACAACTGGTGCTTCTCCCACGTCCGCACCCGCTACTCCTGGAAGTGGGACGGCGACATGGTGCTGACCACCGAGGGCGAGATCTCCATGGCCGACCTGTCCTGGCAGGTGGGCATGGCCGATGCGGTCATCAGGTTCCCGCGCCACGGTCTCTACATCGAGTCCGAGTCGAAGGCCTACCTCGACCTCGGCCTGCGCAACATCGAGGAGTGGGGCTTCCCGATGAGCCCCGACTTCGTCTACGCCAAGGCACCCGAGTGGGAGATCCGCACGACGCCGGACCGCATCGAGCAGTTCGCGCTCCCGCAGGGGCTGTGTGTCGAGCTGAAGTGGCTCGACGGCGACGAGTTCGCCCACTGGACCAACCCCGAGTCGTTCGCCACGTCGATCCGCAACCGCCGCAAGCGCCGTGAGTGGACCGTGTGGAACGCCTTGCACGCCGGCGACGTCCCGGAGGGAGTGGTCGAGATCGAGGCACCGGCCGGTGAGCACGTGGTCGACCACGTCACCCACACCTGGCTGCCCCGCGCACCCCGCCCCTTCGTCGTCGACGACCCCGACCACGCCAAGCTGCACCTGCGCGCCTGAACGATCGGGTTGTCGTACCCCCTCCTGCCAGGCTGGCGGCGGACGACATCTCCGGGCTCACCCTGGCGGCGGACGACATCGATCGGGGTTCGGCGTTGTCGTGTGCCGCCACCCTCACCACGGGACGTGTCGTGTGCCGCCACCCTCGTAGCGCGCACGGACCTACTGACGGGTAGCGATTTCGGTGGTGTTCGTCACGTCCCGGAGCAGTTCCCAGGCCGGAATCCGTCGGCGTAGGCTCGATGTTGATCGCAGTAGATCGGTACCCGCGAGGGACTGAAACGAAGAGGTCGACATGACGAAGTCCGTTGCTGGGTTGCGCGTGGGTGTGGTCGGCGCCGGCCGTGTCGGTGCCGTGCTGGCTGCCGCTCTCCGCGCTGCTGGGTACGACGTCGTGGGCGCCGCCGGCGAGTCCGACGCGTCCCGCCGCCGCATCGCCGCACTGCTCCCCGGGGTCGAGGTCGCGAAGCCGTCCGACGTGGCCCGCGGCTGCGACCTCCTGCTGCTGACGGTCCCCGACGACATGCTCTCCAACGTCGTCACCATGATGAGCGCGAGCGGCGCCATCCACGAGGGGCAGGTCGTCGCCCACACGTCGGGTCGCCACGGCCTCGCCGTGCTGGAGCCGGCACGCGCGGCGGGGGCTCGCACGATCGCCCTCCACCCGGCGATGACGTTCACCGGCACCGAGGTCGACCTGCCGCGCCTGGCCGGGTGCGTCTTCGGCGTCACCGCCGCCGACGAGGACCGTGAGCTCACCGAGGCCCTCGTCGCCGACCTGGGCGGACGCCCCACGTGGATCCGCGAGGAGCTGCGCACGCTCTACCACGCGGGCCTGGCCCACGGCGCCAACCACCTCGTCACGCTGGTCACCGAGGCGATGGAGATCCTCTCCGCGACCGGGACGGTCGATCCCGCAGCCACCCTGCGACCGCTGCTGACGGCCGCCCTGGACAACGCCCTCGAGCAGGGCGACGCCGCTCTCACCGGACCCATCGTGCGCGGCGACGTCGAGACCGTCCGCGCCCACCTGGCCGACCTGGCCGCCAAGGCGCCCGACACGTTGCCGTCCTACCTCGCGATGGCCCGCGCCACGCTCGACCGTGCCGTGACCGACGGCCGGGTGCTCCCGATCCGGGCGGCCAAGATGCTGCAGGTCCTCGAGGCCGCCGAGTCGGCGCAAACCTCCCGCCGAGCCGGCGCCAACCACGTGCCGAGTCGGCGCGTGCCTCCTGCCGAGTCGGCGCCAACCCGTCGATGACGCGTCTCGCACACACCCGCGAGGAGCTGGACGACCTTCTCGACGACGCCCGTCACGAGGGTGCCCGCATCGCCTTCGTCCCCACCATGGGCGCCCTCCACGAGGGCCACGCCAGCCTGATGCGCGGGGCGCGCCAGCGCACACGCGGCCCGCTCGTGGTGAGCATCTTCGTCAACCCCATGCAGTTCGCCCCGACCGAAGACCTCGACCGCTACCCGCGCACCCTGGACGCCGACCTCGAGGTGTGCGAGGCCGAGGGTGTCGACATCGTCTTCGCGCCCTCGGTCGAGGAGGTCTACCCCGGCGGCTTCAGCCACGAGGACGTGCGCCGCGGCGTGACGGTGGCGCCGGGCGCCCTCGCAGAGATCCTCGACGGCGCCTCTCGTCCCGGCCACTTCGACGGCGTCCTCACCGTCGTCGCCAAGCTCTTCGGCCTGGTGCGGCCCGACGTCGCTGTCTTCGGCCAGAAGGACTACCAGCAGCTCGTGCTCATCCGCCGGATGGTGGCCGACCTCTGCATGGGCATCGACGTCGTCGGCGCCGAGACGGTCCGCGAGCCCGACGGCCTCGCCCTCTCCAGCCGCAACCGCTACCTCGACGCCGAGCAGCGCCGGACGGCGACCGCCCTGAGCCGGGCGCTGCGAGCGGCGCAGGATCGGGCGTCGTACGGCGTCCCTGCCGCGCGCTGGGCGGCCATGTCGGTGCTGAAGGCCGAGCCCGGCCTCGAGCTCGACTACCTCGCGCTCACCTCACCCGACCTGGGGGAACCCCCGGAGACCGGCGAGGGCCGGATCCTCGTCGCCGCCCGGGTCGGGACCACGCGGCTGATCGACAACATGCCGATCACCTTCGACCGGACGGACCCCGGTCAGACCACCCCCGAGGCGGGCACCGCACCAGCGGGCTCGACCGCACTGGAGAGGAGCAGCTGATGCTGCGCACCATGATGAAGTCCAAGATCCACCGGGCCACCGTGACCCAGGCGGACCTCCACTACGTCGGGTCGGTGACGGTCGACAAGGACCTGCTCGAGGCGGCCGACCTGCTGCCCGGCGAGCTGGTCCACATCGTCGACGTCACCAACGGCGCGCGACTCGAGACCTACACGATCGCCGGCGAGCGCGGCTCGGGCGTCATCGGCATCAACGGAGCCGCGGCGCGCCTCGTGCATCCCGGCGACGTCGTGATCCTGATCGGCTACGGCCAGATGGAGACCGCCGAGGCCAAGGAGCACCAGCCGCACGTGGTCTTCGTCGACGCCGACAACAAGGTGATGGCGACCGGCTACGACCCTGCCGAGACGTTCGGCGACCCCACGCTCCAGCGTGGCGACCTCGTCACTCGCTAGCCTGCCCGGATGCCCGTCCCGCAGCGTCTGGCTGCTCCCGCACCCGGTTGGGTCACGCGCGCCGACGTCGTGGTCGTCGGTTCCGGCATCGCGGGGCTGACTGCAGCCCTGCGCATCGACGCTGCCGATCCGTCGCTGCGCGTGCTCGTGGTGACCAAGGACGTCCTCAACGCGGGCTCGACCCAGTGGGCGCAGGGAGGCATCGCCGCGGCGCTCGGCCCGGGCGACACCCCCGAGCAGCACGAGCGGGACACCCTCGTCGCAGGGGCTGGTGCCTGCGACGTCGAGGCGGTGCACGCGCTGGTGACCGAGGGCCCGGACGCGGTCCACGAGCTGATCGCCCTCGGCACGCAGTTCGACCACCACCCCGACGGAGAGCTGTCGCTGACCCGCGAGGGGGGCCACCACCGCGACCGCATCGCCCATGCCGGAGGGGATGCCACCGGTGCCGAGATCCAGCGCGCGCTGATCGCGGCGGTGGAGCGGTCGCCCGAGATCGAGGTCATCCAGCACGCGCTGGCCGTCGACCTCCTGAGGTCCGCCGACGGAGGAGTCGCCGGGCTGACCCTCCACGTGCTCGGCGAAGGCCAGCGAGATGGCGTCGGCGCAGTCCACTGCCGCGCAGTCGTGCTCGCCAGCGGCGGGCTCGGACAGGTGTTCTCGCAGTCCACCAACCCGAGCGTCTCCACCGGCGACGGCATGGCGCTGGCGATGCGGGCGGGTGCCCGCCTCCGCGACCTGGAGTTCGTGCAGTTCCACCCCACCGTGATGTGGCTGGGACCCGATTCCCAGGGCCAGCAGCCGCTGATCTCCGAGGCGGTGCGCGGTGAGGGTGCCTTCCTCGTCGACTGGGAGGGACAGCGCTTCATGCAGGGCGAGCACGAGCTCGCCGACCTCGCGCCGCGCGACGTCGTCGCCAAGGCCATCACCCGCCGGATGATCGAGACCGGCCAGCCCCACATGTGGCTCGACGCCCGTCATCTGGGCGCCGACTTCTGGGCACGGCGCTTCCCCACGATCCTCAAGGTCTGCCGCGAGCACGGTGTGGACCCGGTCACCGAGCTGATCCCGGTCGCCCCCGCCCAGCACTACGCCTCCGGCGGTGTCGCCACCGACCTGTGGGGCCGCTCCAGCGTGCCGGGCCTCTACGCGACCGGCGAGGTCGCCTGCTCGGGCGTCCACGGCGCCAACCGGCTCGCGTCCAACTCGCTGCTCGAGGGCCTGGTCTTCTCCCGCCGAATCGCCGAGGTACTTCCGGGCGAGCTCCGCCCCTGGGCCGACCCGGTCGCCGACGAGCGGCCCGCGTGGCTCGTCAGCGGCCGGCGTCGTCGTACCCTCCAGGACACGATGACGGCCCGGGCCGGGGTCCTGCGCACCCAGGACGGGCTCGCCGAGGCGCTTGCCGTCCTCGCCGAGCTGGGCGCCGAGGAGGCCGCCCCCGGCGTCGACACGTGGGAGACCTCCAACCTGCTCACGATCAGCACCGCGTTGGCGCAGGCAGCGCTGGTCCGCACCGAGACCCGTGGCTCGCACTGGCGCGAGGACCACCCCGACCGCGACGACAGCAGGGCAGGCCACATCGACTCGTGGCTCGACGAGGACGGCCGCGTGACCAGCGAGTGGACGCATGCTCCCTCGACCGATCCCTCCACCACAGGAGCGCCAGCATGAGCAGCCTCGCCGCGGTGCCGACCGATCTGATCAACGAGCTCGTCGACGCAGGCCTTGACCCCGACCAGGTCCGGGACACCATCGACCTGGCCCTGCGCGAGGACCTGCCGGACGGCCCCCCGGACCCGACCAGCTGGGCGACCATCGGTTCCGACGAGCGTGGTGAGGCGGTCTTCGCGGCCCGCGAGCCGGGCGTCGTCGCGGGTCTCGGGGTGGCCGCGGCGGTGTTCCACGCGGTGCACGGTCGCGACGTCGACATCAGCGAGCGCCTGGCGGACGGCACCCGCGTCGAGAGGGGCGACGTCGTCATGCGCGTCGCCGGGCACACCCGACAGCTCCTCGTGGCCGAACGGGTCGCCCTCAACCTCGCCTGCCACCTCTCCGGCATCGCCACCGCCACCGCCCGCTGGGTCGACGCTCTCGAGGGCTCTCCCACGAGGGTCCTCGACACCCGCAAGACGCTGCCCGGGCTGCGCGCGCTCCAGAAGTACGCCGTCCGCTGCGGGGGCGGCGTCAACCACCGGTTCGGCCTGTTCGACATGGCGATGGTCAAGGACAACCACGTCCTCGCGGCCGGGGGAGTGGTGCCGGCGCTCGACGCCATCCGCGAGCAGCACCCCGACCTCCCGGTCGAGGTCGAGGTGACGACCCTGGACCAGCTCGACGAGCTGCTGGCGCTGGACAGGCTCCCCGACCGCATCCTGCTCGACAACATGAGCGACGAGCTGATGGCCGACGCCGTACGCCGCACCGCCGGCCGGGTGCCGCTCGAGGCGAGCGGCGGCATCACGCTGGAGCGTGCCTCCCGGATCGGAGCGACGGGTGTCGACTTCGTCTCCGTCGGTGCGCTCACCCACTCGGTGGTGGTCTTCGACATCGGGATGGACCTGCTCCCGGGACGGGCCTCGCAGTCGTGAGCCTGCTCGCCGCCGACATCGGCAACAGCCACACCTCCCTCGGGCTCCTGGACGGTGACCGGGTCACCGCCGACTGGCGGGTCGCCACCGAGGAGCGCCGCACGGCCGACGAGTGGGCGGTGCTCATCCGGGGCCTGCTCGACGACCGGGCCGGCGACGTCGACGGCATCGCGATCTGCTCGACCGTGCCGGCCGTCCTGCACGAGTGGCGCGAGATGGTGGTGCGGCACTTCGAGGGAGTGCCCTGCGTCGTGGTGGAGCCGGGCGTGCGGACCGGGATCCCTGTGCTGATGGACAACCCGCGCGAGGTGGGAGCCGACCGCATCGTGAACTCCCTGGCAGCAGCGACGATCCACGGCGGGCCCGCCATCGTCGTGGACTTCGGGACCGCCACCACGTTCGACGTCGTCAATGCGGCAGGCCAATATGTCGGCGGAGCAATTTCCCCAGGAATAGAGATCTCCCTCGAAGCACTCGGCAGGCGCGGCGCCCAATTGCGCAAGGTCGAATTGATGAGGCCCCGCACGGTGATCGCCAAGAACACGGTCGAGGCATTGCAGTCGGGAATGCTCTTCGGGGTCGCCGCCCAGGTCGAAGGACTGGTCGACCGCATGATCGCCGAGCTCGGTGTGCCGGTCGACGACGTCACCGTGATCGCCACCGGGCACCTCGCGCCGCTGCTGCTCGAGGAGTGTGACTGCTTCACCGAGCACTCCCCGTGGCTGACCCTGCAAGGCCTGCGACTGGTGTTCGAGCGGAACGCCTGAGGGTGGCGGCTCCGGGGGCCGGCGGGCCGCGTAGCATCGGCGGCGTCCACCACGATCAGCCGGGAGTTTGTCGACGTGACGTCTGCGTTTCCGGACGCCCTCACGCAGCACGGCGGTGAGCGGGGCGGCCGCCGTACCCGAACGGACGCCTCCGTGCCGCCGTCGCGGTCAGAGCCGTCGGGCTCGCTGCGATGGTTGGTCGGTGCGGCTGCCGCCGCGTTGGTCGGGTCCTGCGTCCTCGTGGTCCTGGGTGGCACCCCGGCCCCGCTCCTGGTGCTCGCCGTCGCCCTGGCGACGCTGGCGCTGCGCTCGTGGCTCACCACCCCGGTCGCGCTGGCAGCTGTCCTGGTGGGCGCTCTCGGCCTGCTGACCGTGAGCATGAGGCTGTGGCCGGCGCTCGGTGCCTCCCTCGGGTGGCTGCTGGTCCTGCCCGCTCTCGTCGGGGGCGCCTCCTTGGCGTCCTTGTGGCGTTCGCGTGCTACGACGCTCGCGATGTCCCGCGCGGACCTGGTGCTGGGTGCCGGCCTCGCCCTGCTGTCCCTGGTGCAGGTGCTGGCCGTGCCGGCGGCTCGGTGGCTGTCGGGGCGCCCCAAGCTCGCCTGGATGATGAACAACGACAGCCCGTGGAACCTGATCTCCGCCCGCTACATCGTCGAGGACGGAGGGCTGGATCCGGGCTCCCACCGCAACCCCGCGCCCCTGGCCAACGAGCTCGTCGCGCTCTTCCTCGTCCCCGGGCGGTCCGACGTCGACCCGACGGCGCTCCTGTCCCACGACCTCCTGCGTACGTCCCAGGCACTGCTGCTCCTGGTGGGGGCTGTCAGCCTGCTCGGGGGTGTGCTGGTCGCCGCGACGATCGGCGCATCCCGGCCCTGGTGTCGCGCCGTCCTCGCGGCCGTGGCGGCGGTGATCCCCTGGACCTGGTCGTTGGCAGGCCACGTGTTCGTCTACGGCTTCTGGAACTCCCTTCCGACCGCGGTCCTCCTCCTGGCGGCGTGGACAGCCTGGATGGCGTCCGAGCGCTCACCGGTGGTGGGCTCCGGCCTGCTCGCGCTGTCAGGAGTCGGCCTCCTGGCTGCGTGGGCACCGCTGGCCCTGGTGCCCGTCTGCCTCGCCCTCGCCGTCGTGGGGTGGCGCTGGCGCCGGCACCTCGCCCTGCGCGGGTGGGTGCTGATCGTCTGGCTCGCGCCCTGGGCCGTCCTCGCGTCGTACGCCGTGATCGTCACCCGGGCCGACTTCGCGGCATCCTCGGAGGGGCTGGCCATGGAGGGAAGCTTCCCTGCCTTCGGCGAGCACCTGCCGCCGGTCTTCTGGCTGGTTCCGCTCGGCGTCCTCCTCCTGTCGCGGTGGGGCTCGCTCCACCTCGATCTGGTGGGGGTGCTGGTCCTGGGAGTCGCGGGAGCGGCGGGGATCCTCTACCTGATGGAGCAACGCTCAGGCGCGCCCGGCGGCCCGTGGGGCTACTACCCGCAGAAGTTCGCGTGGAGCCTGTCGTTGCTCGCACCGATCGTGCTGCTGGGGTCTGTCCGAAGCTGGCTTGGCGAGGCGCTCGGTCGAGTGCAGAGCGGTGCTGCCGTGCTCGGGACGATGCTGCTCACGGGAGCGCTGCTGCTGCAGGTGCCGCCGTTCGACCTCAGGCCGCTGGCCGCCCTCTCCTATCCCATCGCCCATCGCACGCCCGACTACCGGGTGACCTCGGTGCTGCCGACGGTCTCGATCATGTTCCCCGACCGGGCCAGCGCGATGGATCCGGCGGCTCGCTCGCTCCTCGCGCTCGAGGACGCGGACCGCAAGGTCGTGGCGTCACGGTGGTCTCCGGATCCCGGGGCCAACGGGTTCATCAACTACTGGCTTCTCCAGCTGCCCGTCGACCAGGTGGGTGACCAGCCCCGTGCCTACGCCTACGGGCTCGACAGCTTCGACCCTGCCCAGCTGTGCAACCTGGTGCGCGACTGGGGGAGCGGTGTCCTCATCCAGACGCGCGACCCCAAGCTCCGCGGCGAGGTCGAGCGGGCCTGCCCCGAGCTCGACTTCGAGGTCCGCGTGCACTGACCTGCACAGCACGACGGCGTGTCCTCGCATTCACCGCGCTTTTCGACATTCCCGGTGGTGCCAATTCTTGGTCGAATTGCCACGTCACCCCATTTTCAGTCATCATGACGTCGGCGATCTAATTCCGTTTCCCGAAAGAGGTCAATAGAAATGGCACAAAAGGTCAATATCGTTCTGGTCGACGACCTGGACGGGTCCGAGGCCACGCAGACCGTGTCGTTCGCGATCGACGGCACGTCCTACGAGATGGACCTCAACGACGCCAACGCCGCCTCCCTGCGCGAGGCGCTCGCGGGATACATCGGCCACGCCCGCAAGGTCACCGGCGGCACGCGGCGCGGCAGCGGTCGTCGTACCTCCTCGGGCTCGGGCTCGGGCGGCAACACCAAGGCCGTTCGCGAGTGGGCCAAGTCGCAGGGCATGGAGGTCTCCGAGCGGGGCCGCATCTCCGCCGACGTGCAGCAGGCCTACGACGCCGCTCACTGAACCGTACTGCCACCTGTAACGCCGGGTTAGGCGCACCAACCACCCCCGTGCACCAGGGTGGGAACAGCGATTAACCCGGCGTTGCAGCACTTGATGTTCGCCCTCAGCGGACGGACTCGGCATGTGGGTGGGAACACGTAGGGTGGAGTCGGGCGTTGAGCCCATTGTCCGCGGCGATCCCTCGGGGTGTGACTGTGGACCCGAAGACGTAGAGGAGCGCACATGTTCGAGCGGTTCACCGACCGAGCCCGGCGAGTTGTCGTGCTGGCCCAGGAAGAGGCCCGCATGCTCTCCCACAACTACATCGGCACCGAGCACATCCTGCTCGGGCTCATCCACGAGGGCGAGGGCGTCGCAGCCAAGGCGCTGGAGTCCCTCGACATCTCCCTGGAGGCAGTGCGCGCCCAGGTCGAGGAGATCATCGGCCAGGGCCAGCAGGCGCCCTCGGGCCACATCCCCTTCACGCCGCGCGCCAAGAAGGTCCTCGAGCTGTCCCTGCGCGAGGCGCTGCAGCTCGGCCACTCCTACATCGGCACCGAGCACATCCTGCTCGGCCTGATCCGCGAGGGCGAGGGCGTCGCCGCCCAGGTGCTGCAGAAGCTCGGCGCCGACCTCAACCGTGTGCGCCAGCAGGTCATCCAGCTGCTCAGCGGGTTCCAGGGCAAGGAGTCGGCGAGCGCCGGCGCCCAGGCCGGCGGCTCTGGCGGCGAGGCGCCGTCGAGCTCTCTGGTGCTCGACCAGTTCGGCCAGAACCTCACCCAGGCCGCCCGCGAGGGCAAGCTCGACCCGGTGATCGGTCGCGAGCCCGAGATCGAGCGCGTCATGCAGATCCTGTCGCGCCGCACCAAGAACAACCCCGTCCTCATCGGCGAGCCCGGCGTCGGCAAGACCACGATCGTGGCCGGCCTGGCCCAGGACATCGTCAAGGGCAGCGTCCCCGAGACGCTCAAGGACAAGCAGATCTACACCCTCGACCTCGGTGCGCTCGTCGCCGGGTCGCGCTACCGCGGTGACTTCGAGGAGCGCCTGAAGAAGGTCCTCAAGGAGATCAAGACGCGCGGCGACATCGTGCTCTTCATCGACGAGATCCACACCCTCGTCGGTGCCGGCGCGGCCGAGGGTGCCATCGACGCCGCCTCCATCCTCAAGCCGATGCTGGCACGCGGCGAGCTGCAGACCATCGGCGCCACCACGCTCGACGAATACCGCAAGTACCTCGAGAAGGACGCCGCGCTCGAGCGTCGCTTCCAGCCCATCCAGGTGCAGGAGCCCTCGATCGCCCACACGATCGAGATGCTCAAGGGGCTGCGCGACCGCTACGAGGCGCACCACCGGGTGACCATCACCGACGAGGCGCTGGTCTCGGCGGCCACCCTGGCCGACCGCTACATCTCCGACCGGTTCCTGCCCGACAAGGCGATCGACCTCATCGACGAGGCCGGCTCACGCCTGCGCATCCGCCGGATGACCGCGCCGCCGGACCTTCGCGAGTACGACGACAAGATCGCCGACGTGCGCACCCGCAAGGAGGCCGCGATCGACGGCCAGGACTTCGAGGCCGCCGCGCGCCTGCGTGACGAGGAGAAGCAACTCACCGCCCAGAAGGCCGAGCGCGAGAAGCAGTGGCGTGCCGGTGACCTCGACGAGATCGCCGAGGTCGACGAGGAGCTGATCGCCGAGGTGCTCGCCGTCGCGACGGGCATCCCGATCGTGAAGCTGTCGGAGGAGGAGTCCACCCGTCTGCTCAAGATGGAGGACGAGCTCCACAAGCGGGTCATCGGCCAGGAGGAGGCCGTCAAGGCCCTGTCCCGCGCCATCCGACGCACCCGCGCCGGCCTCAAGGACCCCAAGCGTCCTGGTGGCTCGTTCATCTTCGCCGGTCCGTCCGGCGTCGGGAAGACGTGGCTGTCCAAGACGCTCGCGGAGTTCCTCTTCGGTGACGAGGACGCCCTCATCCAGCTCGACATGAGCGAGTTCTCCGAGAAGCACACCGTCTCCCGGCTGTTCGGCTCGCCTCCCGGCTACGTCGGCTACGAGGAGGGCGGCCAGCTCACCGAGAAGGTCCGGCGCAAGCCGTTCTCGGTCGTGCTCTTCGACGAGGTCGAGAAGGCCCACCCCGACATCTTCAACAGCCTGCTGCAGATCCTGGAGGAAGGTCGCCTGACCGACTCCCAGGGCCGGGTGGTCGACTTCAAGAACACCGTCATCATCATGACCACCAACCTCGGCACCCGCGACATCGCCAAGGGCGTCAACCTCGGCTTCCAGCAGTCGGGCGAGGCCGGCTCCTACGACCGCATGAAGAACAAGGTCTCCGAGGAGCTCAAGCAGCACTTCCGGCCCGAGTTCCTCAACCGCGTGGACGAGATCATCGTCTTCCCGCCGTTGTCGAAGGAGCAGATCGTCGCGATGGTCGACAACATGATCGCCGCGGTCGAGCTGCGCCTGAAGGACCGCGACATGTCGCTGGAGCTGACGCAGGACGCCAAGGACCTGCTGGCGACCCGCGGCTTCGACCCGGTGCTGGGTGCTCGCCCGCTGCGACGCACCATCCAGCGCGAGATCGAGGACGTGCTGGCCGAGAAGATGCTCTTCGGCGAGGTCGGTCCCGGCCAGATCGTGCTGGTGGGTGTCGAGGGCGAGGGTCCGACCGCGACCTTCACCTTCAAGGGCCAGAAGAACTCCACCGTCCCCGACATGCCGCCGCTGGAGACCGTGGTCGAGGGGTCGACCGGCAGTGGCCCGGACGACTCCACCGGCCCGGCCGACGTGCCGAAGGCCGCCGGCGAGGAGTGACGTGACGACGAGGGCCCGACCGATCACCCGGTCGGGCCCTCGTCCGTCTCTGCGGGACGCCGCTCCCTGAGCGTCAGGGCAGCGCCCAGGTGGTCGGCGAGACCTGCACGACGAGCCGGTCGTGGGTCAGCGAGGCGAGGCAGCGCTCGCGCTGCTCGGCGTCGGGCCAGACGGCCTCGATCCGGGTGGCGTGCACCGGCTCGTCGCTCCCGCGCAGCACCGCCATGATCCGTCCGCGACACTGTCGGTCGGTGCCGTCCCACGCCTGTCCGCGCCGGGGTGGTCCGTCGTACGCCGGGTAGCCGGCGGCCCGCCACGAGCACTGTCCCGCGATCGGACACTCCTCGCACGCGGGCGTACGCGCCGTGCACACCAGCGCCCCCAGCTCCATCACCGCGACCGACCAGGAGGCTGCGGTGGCCGGGTCGTCGGGCAGGAGCTGCTCGGCGTCCCGGCGCTCGTGCGCCCGCACGCTGTCGGAGGGAAACTCAGTTCCTCGCAGCACCCGTTGGTGCACCCGCCGCACGTTGGTGTCGAGCACCGGCAGTGCCTGCCCGAACGCGAAGGCGGCGATCGCCGAGGCGGTGTAGTCGCCGACGCCGGGCAGCTCGCGCAGCGCGTCGTACGACGACGGCACCTCGCCGTCATGGTCCGCCACGATCGCGGTGGCTGCGGCATGCAGCCGCAGGGCGCGGCGCGGGTAGCCCAGCCGTCCCCACAGGCGCACCGCCTCGCCGGTCGTCTCCGCCGCCAGGTCGGCCGGGGACGGCCAGCGCTCGAGCCAGGCCGCGTGGACCGGGAGGACCCGCGCGACCGGGGTCTGCTGCAGCATGAACTCCGAGACCATGACCGACCAGGCGGACGCCTCGGGTCGGCGCCAGGGCAGGTCGCGCGCGTGGGCGTCGTACCACCGCAGGATCGGATCGAGCAGGGCGTTCACGCCTCCATCCCAGCACCATGGCGGCAGCTCGCCGCATCGGCTCCCGTCGTGAGCGCGGATTGCCCGGACTGCAGCCCCAACTGCCGACATGATGCTGAAGTCGGTCGGTGCGCCTCAGCCAGGTGGTGCCTTCGGCTGCCTATCGTGGCGACATGTCGCCGTCCGCTCGCCCTCGCGGGCCGCTTCCGGCCCGGGTCTACTGGGTCCGGCGTGCGATCGTGCTGGGGATCCCGCTCGTGCTCGTCGTCGTGCTGGCGCGGGTGCTCGGCGGCTCGGCGGACGGCAAGGACCCCGAGCAGGCGACCCGAGCCTCAGCTCCCACGACCCCGTCGGCCGGGTCGAGCGCGCCCTCTCTCGCCGGGCCCACGGCGCCGGCCGCGGCGACCGGGCGCAAGGGCAGGAAGAAGGCCAAGCCCGCGCCGCCTCCCGAGCCGGTTCTTGCAGAGCCGACTGGTCCGTGCACGCACGACGACATCGTGATCACGCCCACCCTCACCACGGCCGCCGGTGGTGCCGACGTCCCCATCACGCTCAACGTTCGCACCCAGGAGACCGAGGCCTGCACCTGGCAGGCGTCCGCCGACACCATGGCCGTGACGATCACCTCGGGCAGCGACCACATCTGGAGCCTTCGCGAGTGCCCCACCTCGATCGCGGCCAGCGATGTCGTTGTGCGTCGGGCCGTGGACGCTCTGGTCACCGTGACCTGGAACGCCCGCCGATCCGAGGAGGGCTGTTCCTCCCCGAGCGCGGAATGGGCCATGCCGGGCTGGTACCACATCGAGGCGGCGGCCCTGGCCGGTGAGCCGACGGACGTCCAGTTCGAGCTGGTCGCGCCGTCGGCGCCGGTCGTGACGAAGACCGTCGAGCCGAAGCCCAAGAAGGGCAAGCGTGGCGAGCGCCGCGAGCACCGCGCCGGCGACGACGGCGGCGGCAACTCCGACGGCTGAGCGCGCGTCGGCAGGGCTCGCTGGTTGAGGTGCGAGGAGCACCGGCGACGAGCCGAGAAACCTGCGTGCTCTCAGATGTAGCGCTCGGTGATGCTCGACTCGGCCAGCCTCGACAGACCTTCACGAACGCTCCGCGCGCGGAGCTCGCCGACGCCGTCGACAGCCTGCAGGTCGTCGATCCCGGCGGAGAGCAGCTGCTGGAGGCCGCCGAAGTGCTCGACGAGGCGGTCGACCACGGTGCTGGGCAGCCGGGGGACCTTGGCGAGGAGGCGGTAGCCGCGCGGCGCGACGGCGCCGTCGAGGTGCTCGCCGGTGCCGAGCCCGATCGCCCGCGCGACGGAGCCGGGGTCGACGAGGTCGGTGGGGGAGAGCGCCTCGAGCTCGGAGAGCAGAGCCTCGGGCTTGGCCTGGCGCTTCTTGCCGGTGGGGAGATAGTCGCGTACGACGAGCTCGCGCTCGGCGTCGACGCCGGTGATGAGCTCCTCGAGCTGGAGCGAGAGGAGGCGCCCGTCGGTGCCGAGCTCGAGGACGTAGTCCTCGATCTCGCGAGCGATCCGGGTGACCATCTCGAGCCGCTGTGCCACGACCGCGACGTCGCGGACGGTGACGAGGTCCTCGATCTCGAGGGCGGAGAGGGTGGCGGCGACCTCGTCGAGGCGCAGCTTGTAGCGCTCGAGGGTGGCCAGCGCCTGGTTGGCGCGGGAGAGGATGAGCCCGGACTCCTCGAGGACGTGGCGGATGTCGCCGACGTAGGCGGCGATGATCTGCATCGACTGCGACACCGAGATCACCGGGAAGCCGGTCTGCTTGGCGACCCGCTCGGCGGTGCGGTGACGCGTGCCGGTCTCCTCCGAGGGGATCGTGTGGTCCGGCATGAGGTGGACGGCGGCGCGGTGGATCCGGGTGATGTCCTTGTCGACGATGATCCCGCCGTCCATCTTGGCCAGCTCTCGCAGCCCGGTGGCGGTGAACGGCACGTCGAGGGTGAAGCCGCCGGTCGCGATCGAGTCGAGGGCCTTGTCCTGGCCGATGACGATGAGTGCGCCGGTGCGGCCGCGCAGGATGCGCTCGAGGCCGTCACGCAGGGCGGTCCCCGGGGCGATCGAGGCCAGCGTGGCGCGCAGGCGCAGCTGGTCGTCGGTCCGCTCTGGCACTTCTCCCCCAGGGTCGTTTCGTGGGCCTTGCCGCGTGGCAGTGCCTCGCGGTTAGTGAGTCTAGGGGTGAATCAGCGGCCGCGCGTGAGTCTGAGGGTCAGCAGGGCACTGTGGACGTCGTCGACCTCGATGACCTCGAGCCCGTCGACGAAGCGTGAACGCGCCTGCCCCGGATCGTGCGAGGAGCGGTCGCGAGGCACGACGGCAACCTTGAACCCCAGCCGTGCGGCCTCGGCGACGCGCTGCGGCAGGTCGCGGACCCTGCGCAGCTCACCGGCCAGCCCGATCTCGCCGATCGCGATGGCGCCGCGCGGCGCTGGCACGCCCAGGTGGGAGCTGGCCAGGGCCACGGCCAGGGCGAGGTCGGCGGCGGGATCCTGCAGCCTGGCCCCGCCCACCGTCGCGGCGAAGACGTCGTAGGACTGGAGCGGCAGCGCGCAGTGGCGGAAGAGCACGGCGAGGACCAGGTCGACGCGGGAGCCGTCGACGCCCGAGACAGTGCGGCGGGGGCGGTCGAGCGGCGCCGGCGAGACGAGCGCCTGCACCTCGGCGAGCAGGGGGCGCCTGCCCTCCATGGTCACCGCCACGCAGGTGCCGGCGACCTCCTGGGCGTGGTGCTCGATGAACAGGCCCGTCGGGTCGGTGACGGCGGCGATGCCGTCGGAGGAGAGGTCGAAGCAGCCGACCTCGTCAACGGGGCCGAAGCGGTTCTTCATCGCGCGCACCATGCGGAAGCGGGAGTTGCGGTCACCCTCGAAGTGGAGCACCACGTCGACGAGGTGCTCCAGCACGCGCGGGCCGGCGATCGATCCGTCCTTGGTGACGTGTCCGACGATGACCGTGGTGATGTTGCGCAGCTTGGCGACCCTGATGAGCGCGGCCGCGACCTCCTTGACCTGGGTGACACCGCCCGGCACACCCTCGATGCCGGAGGCGCCGATGGTCTGGATCGAGTCGACGACCAGCAGGGTGGGGCGCACCTCCTCGATGTGTGTCAGCACTGCGCCGAGGTCGGTCTCGGCGGCGAGGAAGAGGTCGTCGTGGACCCCACCGGTGCGGTCGGCGCGCAGCCGCACCTGGCTGGCGGACTCCTCGCCGGTGACGTAGAGGGTGCGGTGGTGGACGCGGGCGGTCTGGGCCGCGACCTCGAGCAGGAGCGTGCTCTTCCCGACCCCGGGCTCGCCGGCCAGCAGGATCGCGGCCCCGGGCACCAGCCCGCCTCCCAGCACGCGATCGAGCTCCGGGACACCGCTGGAGCGGGCGATCGACTCGGTGACCGAGACCTGCCCGATGGGGACCGCCGGCGACGAGACCGGTGCCGCTGCCGTGCGGAGCGTCGGTGTGCCAGCCTCGGCGACCGAGCCCCAGGCCTGGCACTCGCCGCAGCGCCCGACCCACTTGCCCGTCTCCCACCCGCACTCCGAGCACCGGTAGGTGGAACGGACCTTCGCCTGCTTCGACATGGCCGCAACGCTAGGCGACGACACCGACATCGGCCGCCACGCCGAGTGCGACACTGGGCCGCGTCGAGATCACCGTCGAGATCATCGGGCCTCGTCGTCAACCGGGACGGCCGCTGCGGCGTCTGTGCAGGAAGAGGATCGACCAACCAGGAGGCTGACCGGTGTCCCACCGAGACGACGACTTCGTCGCCTACGTCGACGCCCGCGGCGCGACGCTGCTTCGCATCGCGCGGTTGCTGACCGCGGGGGACAGGCACGCCGCCGAGGACCTGGTGCAGACGACCTTGGAGAAGGCCTACGTCGCGTGGCCGCGCATCAAGCGCCACGACACGCAGGACGCCTACGTCCGCTCGATCATGACCCGGTCGGCCATCGACCGGACGCGCCGTCGACAACGCCGCGGGGAGGTCCTCACCGACACGGTGCCCGAGTCCGCCCACGCCCCGGACGGACCCGAGGAGCGCGATGCGGTGTGGTCGGTGCTGGCCGCGCTGTCGGCACGCCAGCGTGCCGTGCTGGTGCTCCGCTACTACGAGGACCTCAGCGAGGCCCAGATCGCCGATGCCCTGGGCTGCAGCCCGGGCACGGTCAAGGCGCACGCCTCCCGCGGGGTCGCGCTCATGCGCGAGCTCCTCGCGGATCCTTCCGACCTCGACGCGACGGGACCGAACCGATGACCCTCGAGCCAGAAATCCGCGAGCGCCTCCACGCTGCCGTCGACCAGGACGCCGCGCCGCCCGGCCTGTCCCAGCTCGCTGTACGCCGTGGACGTCGGCGCCGGGCGAGGAGGTACGCCGTCGCGGGGCTCGCGGCTGCCGTCGTGGTCGGCGCGACGAGCGCCGCGGTGCTGCTCCCGGGCAGGTCGGAGAAGCGCAGTGCCGATGTGGCGGCCACCCACGAGTCCGCGCTGGCCTGGGCACGGTCGCTGCCGCAGGGGCCTCCCCCCGACCTTCCCTACTTCGTCGAGGGGGTCCTGCACGACGGCGACCAGGTCGTGCCTGTGCCGGACACCGTGATCACCGGGTCGCCGACGATGGGTCCCCATCGGGTGACCGGCGGGTGGCTGGTGTTCCTGGGAGTCGCCGCAGAGCTGGAGCCGGCGGTGCTGTCGTCCGACGGCTCGATGCGTGCGCTGCCTCCCTGGCAGTACCCCGAGGGCTCCAACGACCCCACTGCGGTCGTCTCCGACGACGGGACTCAGGTGGCGTACGGCGACGGGGTCCTCGACCTGCGGACTGGCGCCAGGACGCCCATACCGAAGCGGCGGACCCAGGTTGTCCGGCTCATGGGCTTCGGTGAGGAGGGGCTGGTCTACCAGCTGACGACTGCTCGAGGAGACGACTCCGCCACCTGGCTGCTGCGTCCCGACGGCGCGGCGACCGAGGTCACCCTCCCTGGGGGCCCTGACGGCGCCTACCTGACACCGTCCCGGCCCGCGGACGTGGCCCTGTCCGCTCCTGAGCCGGAGGGCGGGTGCCTGGTCTCCTGGAAGCTGCTCGAGGGCGAGTGGGTGGAGCGAGCGCCTGGTTGTGTGGATGGAACGCCCGGCGAGACGGCTGATGTGTCGCCGGACGGACGCTGGGTGATCACCGAGGACCTGCCCGAGGTGTGGGACCTGGTCGACGGGGGGTTCAAGGCGGTCGACCTGCCACGTGACACCTGGGAGCTGTGGGGGTACCCGCTGTTCGGGTTCTCGGCCTGGGAGTCCCCGGACACCTTCCTGATGGCGGCGATGCCACGCCGCGCTGACGGCGGAGTCGTTGAAGGGGCCGACTCGGCGGTGCAGCTGGTCAGGTGCCACGTGTCGTCCGGGGACTGCGAGAGGGCTGGCGAGGAGCTGGTCGTCGGGTCGGGGGAGATGCTGCCCGCGATCCAGGGCTCGGGCTAGGACCCGAAGGTCCGCCACCACAGGTTGACGGCGTAGTCGACCTCGGTGCCGGAGTGCTCGGCGAGGGCGGCCTCGGCGGCGTCGCGCGGGAGCTCGATCCGCACCACGGCCTCGAGGTCGGCGCGGGAGGAGAAGGACCAGCCCATGTCCACCGGGACCCGCGTCCAGCCGCGCATCGACCAGAAGCGCTCGACGGCCACCGGGTCGACCTCGGGGTAGCCTCGCCTGAACCACGAGCCGAACGTCGAGCGGGTCGGGTCGTTGTCGATGACGAAGGCGGTGCCGCCGCGTCGTACGACACGGTCCAGCTCGGCGAGCCCGGGCTCACAACCGGGACCGAAGAAGTAAGCCCACCGCGCGTGCACCACGTCGACCGACGCGTCGGGCAGCGGCAGCGACTGGGCCGTGCCGTCGAGCACGGTGACCTGGGGCAGGCGACGGGTGCGACGCCGCGCCAACGCAGCCAGCGGAGGGTGCGGCTCGACGCCGATCACCGCAGCGGCCTGCTCTGCCCATCGCGGCAGGTGGAAGCCCGTGCCGCAGCCCACGTCGAGGAGCGTGCGTCCCTCCCACGAGGCGATCGAGCGCATGGCGGCATCGAGACGGCCGTGTGGGTCGGCCGCGTGGTTCTCGAGCTCGTAGGTCTCGGGGTGGTGCCAGATGTTCGGGCTGGGCCGAACCTCAGATCCGGACAAGCCCCGAGGGTGTCTGGATCTGCGCGGCGACGATGCCGGGGGTGCCGTTGGGCGCGACCCACTCGACCTTGAAGTCCTCGAGCGGGGCCTCGACGTTCTCCCCGAGCCACTCGCTCACGCGGTGGGGGTCGCCGGCGATCTCGAGGCAGTCGAGGGAGTACTCGCCGCTGGCGCCGGCGCCGGGGTGCATGTCGTCGCCGGTCTCCCACTCGATGAAGAACGGCAGCTGCGGGTCGGCGAGCAGCCCGTTGACGCCGATCTGCCTCCAGCGGAGCTCCTGGCCGTCGGGACGGTGGCGGTTGCCGGTCGCGGCCTCGCGGCCCAGCCGTGTCTCGATCGCGGCGATGTCGTCGACGCGGACGACCCACCCCAGCCAGCCACCGCCGAGTGCGGACCTGGCCCGGACCGCCTGGCCGAACGGCGCCTTGTCGCTCGCCGGGTGGTCGAGCACCTCCACGATCTCGAAGTAGGTGCCGTCTGCGAGGGGCAGGATCATGTTGCGGGTGCCGAAGCGTGGGTGCACCCCGCCGGTGACGAACTCGGTTCCGAGCAGCTGACCGATGCGCTGCGCGGTGCTGGCAAGACCGTCAGGTCCCGCGGCGAAGCTGATGTGATCCAGGCGCATGCTCCGATTCTGCCGGTGGCCGTCCCACCCGTGACACCGGGGTCCGATCTCTTGACGTCGAGAGTCAGCGCGGGTCGGCCGGATGGAGCGCCAGGGCCGACCGCGACCGCACGTGCGCCTCGCAGTGGCCGACCAGGGCGTCGTACCCCGAGACACCCATGAGCTCGGTGAGCTCGGCGCGGTGCGTGAGGTAGACCGGCTCCATCGCGACGTGTGCCTCGGTGTTGCCCGAGCAGTACCAGTCGAGGTCATGGCCGCCGGGGCCCCAGCCGCGCCGGTCGTACTCGCCGATGGAGACCTCGGTGTAGGCCTCGCCGTCGGTGAGCTCGACCTCGCGGAACTGCCTGCGGATCGGCAGCTGCCAGCACACGTCGGGCTTGGTCTCGAGCGGGTTGCGGCCCTGCTTGAGCGCGAGCCCGTGCAGAGCGCAGCCGGAGCCGCCGGGGCCGGCGCTCGGTGCGAAGTCGGCACGGTTGTGGAAGACGCACGCCGACTGGCCGGCGTACTCGTGGGCGAGGGTCTTGCGCTCGCCGTCATCGTCGGTCTCGATCCAGTCGCCCTTCCTGACGGCGCGCCCGGGGTGGAACTGCCAGTCGTCGGGGGTGAGCTGCTTGACGTACGACGCCACTCGCCGCTCGTCGTCGGCGTCGGCGAAGTGGGCCCCGAGGGTGCAGCAGCCGACGTCGGGGGAGTCGGCGTAGATGCCCGGGCACCCCTGCCCGAAGATGCACGTGTAGCTCGACGTCAGCCAGGTCAGGTCGCACCGGAAGACCTGGGAGGCGTCGGCCGGGTCGGGGAACTCGACCCAGGCGCGGGGGAAGACCAGGTCGACTTCGGGCACCACAGAAGCCTACGCGGCTGAGCCCGGCACCTGGGTGTCGGGCGTGATGACCCTGGCGGCACACGACATCCGCGCCCGGACCCTGGCGGCACACGACACGAGAAGTCGGCGGATCGGTGTCGTGTGCCGCCACCGTGAGGGACGGCACGGTGAGATCGCCGTGCTCCACGGCGGGATTCGCTGACACCGCTAGTAGTTTGGGGCGCATGCGCCTGGGCGTCCTCGACATCGGTTCCAACACCGGCCACCTGCTGGTGGTGGACGCCCATGGCGGGGCGGCGCCGCTGCCGGCGTTCTCGCACAAGGAGCCCTTGCGGCTGGCCGAGCACCTCGACGAGTCGGGTGCGGTCAACCAGGCAGGTGTCGACGCGCTGACCGAGTTCTGCGCCTCGGCTGTCCGTGTCGCCGATGACAAGGGCTGCGAGGACATGCTCGGCTTCGCCACGTCCGCCGTGCGCGACGCGGTCAACTCCGACGACGTGCTCGCCCACGTCGAGCGCCACACCGGCGTCGACCTCGCCGTCCTCTCCGGCGAGGACGAGGCACGGCTGACGTTCCTCGCCGTGCGTCGCTGGTTCGGCTGGTCGGCCGGTCGACTCGCCGTCTTCGACATCGGCGGGGGGTCGCTGGAGATCGCATCGGGCGCCGACGAGGCTCCCGACGTCGCCTGGTCCCTGCCGTTGGGGGCAGGTCGCCTGTCGCGCCGCTTCTTCGGTGGGCGGTCGGTCGACGACGACGCGATCCGTCACCTCCGCAAGGAGATCCGCGCCGAGATCGCGCGCGACGCCGGCAGCCTGCTGCGCGCCGGCCGTCCCGACCGTGCCGCCGCGACCTCCAAGACGTTCCGCTCCCTGGCCCGCATCTGCGGCGCGGCCCCCAGCGGTGAGGGACCGCTCGTCCGCCGGGTGCTGGAGCGCCAGGCCCTCGCGGAGTGGATCCCCAAGCTCAGCGCACTCTCGACCGACGAGCTGGCCGGCCTGCCCGGCGTCTCCCCCAGCCGCGCCCACCAGATCCTCCCCGGGGCCCTGGTCGCCGAGGCGTGCATGGACATCTTCGACCTCGAGGTGCTCGAGGTCTGCCCGTGGGCACTTCGCGAGGGCGTGATCCTCGAGCGGCTCGACCACATCTCCGTCCTGGGTGGTGACCAGTGACCCTGATCGGGCTCTCCACCGCCTCCGTCTACCCCGAGTCGACCGCGCACGCCTTCGGGTGGGCGGCGAGCGTGGGCTACGACGCCGTCGAGGTGATGGTCGGCATCGACGCCCTCAGCCAGCAGGTCAGTGCCGTCAAGCAGCTCAGCGACCACCACGAGATGCCGATCTGCGCGGTCCACGCGCCCTGCCTGCTGTTCACCCAACGGGTGTGGGGCACTGACCCCTGGGGCAAGCTCGAGCGCTCGGCGGAGATGGCCCAGGAGGTCGGCGCCGACGTGGTCGTCGTGCACCCGCCGTTCAGGTGGCAGAAGGAGTACGCCGCCGGCTTCGTCGATGGCATCGCGGCGCTGGAGGCCTCGACCGGGATCGCGTTCGCGGTCGAGAACATGTACCCCTGGCGGGCGTCGTCGCGGCGCGGCATGGAGATGTACCTCCCCGGCTGGGACCCCTCCACCGAGAGCTATGCCAACACCACCATCGACCTCTCCCATGCGGCGATCGCGCGCAGCGACGTCGTGGCGATGGCCGACCGGATGGGCAGCAGCCTGCGCCACATCCACCTGACCGACGGGTCGGGGTCCGCCAAGGACGAGCACCTCGTCCCGGGGCGCGGGGTGATGCGCGCCGAGCGGTTCCTCAGGCACCTCGCCGACATCGAGTTCTCCGGGCACGTGGTGCTCGAGATCAACACCCGTCGCTGCAGCACCCGCGCGGAGCGTGAGACCGACCTGCGCGAGTCGCTTGAGTTCGCGCGCGAGCACCTCGGCGCAGTGACGCCGTGAGCCAGGCTCGCCCCTCGCGCGGGCGCCGACCGGGTGCCCCCGACACGCGCGCCGAGGTGCTGGCGGCGGCGCGTGACTCCTTCGCCGCGAAGGGCTTCGCCGGTACGACGATCCGCGCGGTCGCCGCGGCGGCCGGTGTCGACCCGGCCCTCGTCCACCACTACTTCGGCAGCAAGGACGACCTCTTCCTGGCGGCCCTGGCCCTGCCGGTCGACCCGCGCGAGGTGCTCGCCCCGGTGGTGGCACAGGGACCGGACGGTGCCGGCGAACGGCTGCTTCGGGCGTTCCTGTCGGTCTGGGAGGACCCGGAGATGCAGGCGCCGCTGCTGGCGGTGGCGAGGTCGGCGATCGGACCGGACGGTGGTCGCCTGGTGTCCCAGGGATTCATCCCGGTGGTGGTCGGCCCGGTCCTGGGCAGCCTGGTCCGCGACCGGGCCGACGTACGCGTCCCGCTGGTCGCCAGCCAGGTGCTCGGGTTGATCCTCACGCGCTACGTGCTGCGCGTCCCCGCCATGGTGGCGATCCCCGCCGACGACCTGGTCGCCCAGATGGGCCCGGTGCTGCAGCACTACCTGACCGGCGACCTCGACTGATCGCCGGACCCCTCGGACGTCTTGACGGGAAGGTCCTGCGCGAGCACAATTCAACACATGATGAATAACCAGATCGAGGTACGGGACCTCGTGGTAGTGCGCGGGGGACGGGAGGTGCTGCCCGGTATCTCCCTCGACGTGGGAGCAGGAGTCACCGGCCTGCTGGGCCCGAGCGGGTGCGGCAAGTCGACGCTGCTGCGCGCCATCGTCGGAGTGCAGCAGGTGAGGTCGGGATCGGTCACCGTCGGCGGCGAGCCGGCCGGCAGCCGGGGGCTGCGCGATCGCATCGGCTACGTCACCCAGGCGGCGAGCGTGTACGACGACCTCTCGGTCGTCGAGAACCTGAAGTTCTTCGCGCGCGTGCTCGGCACCCCCGGCCGCGGCGTGGACGACGTCATCGACGCGGTCGACCTCGGAGACCACCGCGACGCAGTCGTCGGCAACCTCTCCGGCGGCCAGCGCTCGCGGGCGAGCCTTGCGGTGGCGCTGCTCGGCGAGCCCGACCTCCTCGTCCTGGACGAGCCGACCGTCGGGTTGGACCCGGTGCTGCGGCGCGACCTGTGGGCGCTCTTCCACCGCCTCGCCGACGACGGCACCGCCGTGCTCGTGTCGAGCCACGTGATGGACGAGGCCGACCGCTGCGACCGGCTGCTCCTCATGCGCGAGGGCCGGATCATCGCCGACGGCGCGCCCGACGAGATCCGCCGGCGCACGGCCGCCGCCGACATCGAGCAGGCGTTCCTGGCGATCGTCGAGGAGTCGGCATGAACGCGCGGACCACGCTCGCCGTCACCGGCCGCGTCCTCACCCAGGTCCGTCGCGATCACCGCACCCTCGCGATGCTGCTGGTGGTGCCCTGCGTGCTGATGAGCCTGCTCTGGTGGATGTTCGGGGAGCTGCCGGGCGACCTGTTCGACAGGTTCGGGCCGGGCCTGCTGTCGATGTTCCCGTTCATCGTGATGTTCGTGGTCACCAGCGTCACGACGCTGCGGGAGCGCTCGAGCGGGACCCTCGAGCGACTGCTCGCCATGCCGATGGGCAAGGTCGACTTCCTCCTGGGCTACGCCCTCGCCTTCGGCCTGCTGGCCGCGGTCCAGTCGGCGCTGGCCGTCGGGGTGAGCGTCGGCCTCCTGGGCCTCGACGTGGCGGGGTCGGTCTGGCTCCTCGGCGTGGTCGCCATCCTCGACGCCGTGCTCGGCGCCGCGCTGGGGCTCTTCGTCAGCGCCTTCGCGACCACGGAGTTCCAGGCCGTGCAGTTCATGCCGCTGTTCGTGCTGCCGCAGGTGCTCCTGTGCGGCCTCTTCGTCCCCAGGAGCTCCATGCCCGATGTTCTCGAGGCGATCAGCTCGGTGCTGCCGCTCTCCTACGCGGTCGACGCCATGCAGGGGCTGGTGGCCGGCGCCGACTCCTCAGAGGTCTGGCGCGACCTCGGGGTCGTCGTCGTCTTCGCCGCCGTGGCACTCGCGCTGGGCGCCGCGACACTGCGTCGTCGTACTCCCTGACCGTGCGATCCCCTGCGCGTGGCTGGTTGACTTGTTGGCGTGACGAACCTGGTGCGCGTGGTCGCAGAGGCACTAGTCCGCGAGCAGACGGGGGCTCCGTTGCGCGTCGGTGTGGACGGGATCTGCGGGGCGGGGAAGTCGACGTTCACGCGCGCCCTGGTCAAGGAGGTCGAGTCATCGGGACGGCCCGCCATCCACGTCGACTCCGATGGCTTCCACCACGTACGTGACAGGAGGCGCCGCAACACCGTGGACCAGGCGCGCGGCTACTACGAGGACGCCTACGACTTCGACGCCCTGGCCGAGCTGGTCCTGCGGCCCTTGGGACCCGGCGGGTCGCGTCGCTATGCCAGGAGAGTGCACGACCTCGTCACCGACGCGGTCATCACCGACGACACCGCGACAGCGCCTCCGGACGCGGTCGTCCTCTTCGACGCGACCTTTCTGCAGCAACCTCGGCTCGAGGGCCTCTGGGACCTGGTCATCTACCTGCACTCCGACGAGGAGGCCGCCGTCGAACGCGGTGTCGACCGGGATGCCGACGCGCTTGGCGGCCGCGAGTCGGCCCGCGCCGCGTACGACGCCCGCTACATGGCTGCCTGTCGGATCTATCTCGCCGAACGCCAGCCCCGTGAGCGGGCCTCGATGGTCGTCGACAACTCCGACCCGCGGGCGCCCGTCATGGTGCGGCTGCCGTGACGGCCAGCCTGGTGGTCTTCGACTGCGACGGCGTGCTTGTCGACACCGAGGTGATCATGCAGCGGGTCGACCTCGACATGGTCCCCCGTCTGGGCTGGCCCATCACCTTGGAGGAGGTGCACGAGCACTTCCTTGGTCGCAAGAGCGTCCAGGTCGTCGCGGCGATCGAGGATCGTCTCGGGACACCGGTCCCGGACGGCTGGGCGGACGAGCGGAGGTCGGCCTACCGTGCTGCCTGCGCGAGCGACCTCCGGGCCGTGCCGGGGGTCGTCGAAGCGGTCGCCGCCATCCACGAGCGCGGCGTGCTGACCTGTGTGGCTTCGTCCGGCAGCCACCAGGCGATACGCCACTCGCTCGGCCTCACCGGGCTGTGGCCGACGTTCGAGGGCCGGGTGTTCAGTGCGCACGACGTCGCCCGACCCAAGCCGGCCCCGGACGTGTTCCTCCATGCCGCCGCCACCCTCGGGATCGAGCCCAGCAGCTGCGTCGTGGTCGAGGACAGCCCTGTCGGTGTGCGTGCCGCCAAGGCGGCAGGCATGCGCGTGATCGGCTACGCGGGACGTACTCCGGAGGTGTTGCTAGACGGCGCCGACGAGGTGATTCGCGAGATGGCCGCACTGCTGGGCGCACTTGGCGCCGACTCGGCAGATGGTTAGAGCCGACTCGGCGGCAAGGTTGCGCCGACTCGGCGGGTAGGGGGCGCCGCCGCGTGACGGGCGCCACAGCGCCCCGCGTAACCTGTGCGGCATGCCACTGCTCCGCCAGCCGATCCTCATGCTCGCCCGCAGCCAGCGCGTCAAGAGCCTCGTGTCCGCCATGCCCGTGTCCTCCGGCATCGTCGCCAACCACGTCCCGGGCGAGACCACTGCCGATGCGGTGAGGGCCACCTCCGAGCTCCAGGAGGACGGTCTCTACGTGACGCTCGACTACCTCGGCGAGGACACCACCGACGCGGCGCAGGCCGACGCGACGGTCGCGGCCTACAAGGAGCTGCTGGCCGAGCTCGCTGCCCAGGGCCTTGCCGCCAAGGCCGAGGTGTCGGTCAAGCTCAGCGCGATCGGCCAGTTCCTGCCCGAGAGCGCAGGCTTCGGCGGAGGCCACAAGATCGCCCTCGAGAACGCCCGCGACATCTGCCGGGCCGCCCGCAACGCCGGCACCACCGTGACCCTCGACATGGAGGACCACACGACGACCGACTCGACGCTCTCGATCCTGCGCGAGCTCCGCAAGGACTTCCCCGAGACGGGCGCCGTGCTCCAGGCGATGCTCCACCGCACCGAGGCAGACTGCCGGGCGCTGGCCCACGAGGGCTCGCGGGTGCGCCTGTGCAAGGGCGCCTACCTCGAGCCCGAGGATGTCGCCTTCACCGACAAGACCGACATCGACAAGTCCTACGTGCGCTGCCTGAAGGTCCTCATGGCCGGGCAGGGCTACCCCATGATCGCCACCCACGACCCGCGGATGGTCCAGATCGCCTCGTCGCTGGCCAGCCGTCACGGTCGCAGCCCCGGCACCTACGAGTTCCAGATGCTCTACGGCATCCGACCCGAGGAGCAGCGGCGGCTCGCGGCCGCGGGGGAGACGATGCGTGTCTACATCCCCTACGGCACCGAGTGGTACGGCTACCTCATGAGACGTCTGGCCGAGAAGCCGCAGAACCTGACATTCTTCCTGCGCTCGCTGATCTCCAAGAAGTAGCTAGGGGCGCACATGACCGAGAGCGGGGGCCAGACCGCCATCATCGGCGCTGGCGTGATGGGCGAGACGCTCCTCTCCGGGCTCGTGCGCGCCGGTCGCCGCGTCGACACCCTGCTCATCGGGGAGAGGCACGCCGAGCGCGCCAAGGAGCTCGAGGAGCGGTACGGCGTCTCGGTCGTCAGCAACCGCGAGGCGACCGCCAGGGCCGACACGGTGGCCCTGGTCATCAAGCCCCAGGACATGGCGGACCTCCTCGCCGAGATCGCTCCGGAGCTGCGCCCGGGCCAGCTGCTCATCTCGGTGGCAGCCGGCATCACCACCGACTTCATCGAGTCCAGGGTTCCCGAGGGTGTGGCCGTCGTGCGTGCGATGCCCAACACTCCTGCACTGGTCGACGAGGGCATGGCCGCCATCTCGCCCGGGACCCACTGCGACGAGTCCCACCTCGCCGAGGCCGAGGCCCTGATGGGCTCCACCGGCAAGGTGCTGCGAGTTCCCGAGAAGCAGATGGACGCCGTCACCGCCATCTCGGGATCAGGTCCCGCCTACATCTTCTTCGTCGTCGAGTCGATGATCGAGGCAGGCGTCCACCTGGGTCTTCCGCGTGCCTCCGCGACCGAGCTCGTGGTCCAGACCCTCGTGGGCTCGGCCAAGATGCTGCGCGAGACCGGCACCCATCCGACCGTGCTCCGAGAGCAGGTGACCAGCCCCGGCGGCACCACCGCGTCGGCGCTGCGCGAGCTCGAGGTCCACAAGGTCCGGGCCGCCTTCCTGGCCGCCATGGAGGCTGCGCGCAACCGTTCGCGCGAGCTCGCCGAAGGGTCCTGAGCACACACCCTGGCGGGGCTAGGCGCAAGTGCCGAAAAGCCCCTTCTGGCTGTGATCTTCAGACCTCGTTCCGTGGGTCTCAAACCCTTTCATCCCACTCTGCAGCGGCACATACTGAGAGTATGTAAAGGGGTCTCGGGCTGAGCTCAGAGAGGTGAGGGTCATGTCCGGGGCAACAGCTGCACGGCGTTTGGTGAGGACCGCGCTGGCATGGGGGGTCGCCGGACTGCTGGCGATGTTCAGCGGCGGACTCGTGCTCGCCTTCGAGGGCACCGCACAGGCCGATCCGGTCTGCGTGCCGTCGGCGGCCTGGACCGAGACGGTCGTCGTCTCGGAGGCAGTGCCGGCGACTTCCGACTCGTGGACGGCTTGGGCCGGCGCGGGCGACGAGGTGCGCACCGAGGAGAAGCAAGCGCCAGGCGAGGACACCGACACGGTGCGCTACGTGTACGTCGGCGAGACCGAGGTCGAGGTCGTCGAGGAGGCCGTCGAGGAGGCCTGGGCCAACTTCGCCCCCAACAACCAGCAGGGGACGTTCATCGGCCCTCCCGTCGCCCCGACGCAGAACGACGACGGCACGTGGAACACCGACACCGATGAGCGGGGCACCTGGAACATGCACAAGACGCTGCCCGGAGGTCACGAGGACGAGCCCGACGGCGTGTACGCGCAGGGCGACCCCAGCAAGGGCGGCAACTGGTTCTACAAGCGTTCCGCCAAGGACGCCGTGACCGACGTGGACCACCTGTGGCAGAAGCAGACCCGCGAGCTGGTGCCGGGCACGCCCGAGGTGCCTGCCGTGACGAAGCAGGTCCAGCACCCGGCCGTGGAGTGCCCCACTCCCACGGACCCGCCGACCACCGCAGCGCCGACCGAGACGCCGGCCACGACCGCGCCGCCCGAGGTGCTGCCGTCGACGGCGACCGCGACACCCGAGCCGACGGACCAGCCGACTGCCCAGCCTGTCGAGGAGGGACAGGAGGTCGATGAGCCCGAGGTCCTGCCCGCCGAGGCGTCCGCGCCCCTGAAGGCGCCACAGCCCCAGAAGGCGCAGCAGCCCGCGCAGGTGCCGCAGGTGGTCGCAGCCGGGTACGCCGGATGGACCGACGCGGAGCTCCTGGGTGCGGCGCTGGTGGGAGGTGGGCTGGCGATGCTGGTCTCCTCCGGGACCGTCCTCGTCGTCGCCCGCCGCGAATGAGTGGGTGGAGGTGGAACGGTGCGCCTCCCGGACATGGTCGGCGTCGCCCGCAAGTGGATGCTTGCGGGCGGCGTCGCCCTGCTCGTCGGGCTCGCACTGGTCTCGCCCCGCCTGGCAGACGAGCCTGCGGATCCGGCCATCGACCACTCGTTGACCCTCCCGGCCCCCGTCACGACGACCGGTGCCGATGCCGCCGCAGACGTCCCGAGCGGTCCCGACCCAGCCCGGGGAAGGCCTGCGCGGGTGAGCATCCCGGGGATCGGGGTCGACGCGTCCGTCGAAGGAATCGGGCTCGGTGAGGGAGGGCTGCTGGTGCCGCCCGCTGATCAACGACGGGTCGGCTGGTGGAACGGCGGGGCGGAGCCCGGCAGTCCGCGTGGGGCCGTCGTGCTGGCCGGACACACGGTGCGGCTCGGTGACGGGGTGTTCGACGACCTCCCTGCTCTCCATGAGGGCGACCGGGTCGAGGTCACGACCGAACGCGGTGTGGTCACCTACCGCGTGGACGAGGTGGCGGCGCTCGACAAGGAGGAGCTCGCCCAGGTGTCCACGCGGCTCATCAGCCGTACGGGAACGGCCCGGCTGGTGCTGATCACCTGTGGCGACTACGCCCATGGCGAGTACCACGGCAACGTCGTGGTGACGGCCCTCCCCGAACCCGGCCGGGCGCGGGAGTAACGTCCCCGTCATGGAGTGCCCCGGACCGGCATCGGTCGTCTTCGACAAGAGCCTGACGGAGTACGACTTCGGGCCCAGCCACCCGATGTCGCCGCTGCGGGTCGACCTGACGATGCGACTGGCCGAGGAGCTGGGGGTGCTCGACGGGCTCACCGTCGTGCCTGCCCCCGTCGCCACCCGCGAACAGATCGCGACGGTCCACGACGAGGCCCTGATAGACGCGGTGACCAAGGCCGGTACGACACCGGGCTGGGTCGACCTCGAGCGCGGCCTCGGGACCGACGACGACCCGGTCTTCAAGGACATGCACCTGGCCTCCGCCCACGTCGTGGGTGCCAGCATCGAGGCGTTCCGGCAGGTCTGGAGCGGCGAGTCCCTGCACAGCGCGAACGTCTCCGGCGGCCTCCACCACGCCATGCGCGACCGCGCCAGCGGCTTCTGCATCTACAACGACATCGCGGTGGGGATCCAGTCGCTTCTCGACGCCGGCGCCGAGCGCATCGCCTACGTCGACGTCGACGTCCACCACGGCGACGGCGTCGAACGCATCTTCTGGGACGACCCACGCGTGCTCACGATCTCCCTGCACGAGACCGGGCAGATGCTTTTCCCGGGCACCGGCTTCCCGGCTGACCACGGTGGGGTGGGAGCCGAGGGCTTCGCGGTCAACGTCGCCCTCCCGCCCGGCACCGGCGACGGCGGCTGGCTGCGCGCCTTCCACGCCGTCGTGCCCCCTCTCCTGCGCGACTTCGCGCCCGAGGTGCTGGTCACCCAGCACGGGTGCGACTCCCACATGGACGACCCCCTGGCCCACATGATGCTCAGCGTCGACGGCCAGCGGGCCGCCTACCTCGCCCTGCACGAGCTCGCCCACGAGGTGTCGGACGGACGCTGGGTCGCCACCGGCGGAGGCGGTTACGCCGTGGTCGAGGTGGTGCCGCGGGCGTGGACCCACCTGCTCGCGATCGTGTCGGGGCAGCCGCTCGACCCGGCGACCCCGACCCCGCCGGGGTGGCGGGCCCACATCTCCGAGCTGCTCGGTCGCACGGCTCCCCAGCGGATGACCGACGGCCGCACGCCTGCCTATCGCGACTGGGGCGAGGGCTACGACCCGGAGACGTGGCTCGACCGATCGATCCACGCCACCCGGATGGCGATCTTCCCGCTGCACGGCCTCGATCCGCTCCCCTGAGCACGCTCCAGCGCGACGGGACCCAAGTAAAATTCAACGCGACACGCCGCGAGTCCCACAAGTTTCTCTAGTTTTCCTCTTCCCCACAGGTCACGCTAGCCCTATTCTCACGACAAGTGGCGCGCCTGTGACGCCGGCGGGGAAGCCGGCGCCGTGCCACGAGAAGGATCGGTGCAAGATCATGGCTGCGAACACCCCCGGTGATGTCTCCGACTCCCAGTTCCTGACGATCGCGGAAGTCGCAGCGAAGATGCGGGTCTCCAAGATGACCGTCTACCGCCTCGTCCACGGTGGTGACCTCCCCGCCGTGCGCGTCGGTCGCTCCTTCCGGGTCACCGAGGACGACGTCAACGAGTACCTCCGGAACAGCTTCTACAACGCGGGCTGATTCTCGACCCCCGCGGACTCGATTCCACGCGATCCCGTCGGGCCGATAGGCTGTCGTAGTCGTGTCGAGGAGTCTTCGGCACGTCACGCACGGCCACCGGCCGGGCGTGCCGCACGTACTCCACCGAACTAGAGGGTCATTTCGTGGGTTCTGTCATCAAGAAGCGCCGCAAGCGCATGGCGAAGAAGAAGCACCGCAAGCTGCTCAAGAAGACGCGCGTCCAGCGCCGCAAGCTCGGCAAGTAGTCAGGCCCCCTTCGCATGGGACGGGTCGTGCTCGTGACGGGGATCTCCCGTGACATCGGCCGGCGCTTCGCGCGCGCCGCGGCCGGCGACCCGTCCATCGACAGGGTGATCGGCGTCGACGTCGTCCCACCGCGGGGCGACATCGACAACGTCTCGTTCGTCCGCGCAGACATTCGCAACCCCGTGATCGCGAAGGTCATCGCCAAGGAGGACGTCGACACCGTCGTCCACATGAGCGTCATCGCGACCCCTGGCTCCGCCGGTGGTCGCGGCACCATGAAGGAGCTCAACGTCATCGGGACGATGCAGCTCCTGGCGGCCTGCCAGAAGGCTCCCGGTCTCGAGCGCCTGGTCGTGAAGTCCACCACCACCGTCTACGGCGCGGGTCCCCGCGATCCCGCGATGTTCACCGAGGACATGGGCCCCAAGCGGGTGCCGTCCTCGGGCTATGCCAAGGACGTCTTCGAGGTGGAGGCCTACGTGCGCGGGTTCGCCCGCCGCCGCCCCGACGTCGAGGTCACCACGATCCGGGCGGCGAACGTGATCGGCCCCCACGTGGTCAGCCCGATCACCAGCTACTTCCGTCTCCCGGTGATCCCGAGGGTCCTCGGCTACGACCCGCGCCTGCAGTTCCTCCACGAGGACGACCTCCTCGAGGTGTTGCGCCGCGCCGCCGTGAACGGCCCCGCCGGCACCTTCAACGTGGCCGGCGACGGGGTGCTGACGTTGAGCCAGGCCGTACGCCGCCTCGGTCGTCCGTCGACGTCCCTGCCCTCCTTCGCCGTGGGCCGCCTCGGGTCGACGTTGAGGCAGGCTCGTGTGTCCGACTTCTCGCCCGAGCAGCTCAGCTTCCTGACCTACGGACGTGGTGTGGACACGACGCGGATGCGCACCGAGCTCGGGTTCGAGCCGAGGTTCACGACCGCCAGCGCGTTCGCCGACTTCTGCAGGTCGATGGGCGCTGGACCGGTGCCGGCACCCGAGCCGAGCCCACAGCCCGCAACCTCAGGAGGCCAGAGTGTCTGACGCCGAGGTCATCCCGATCGGCACCCGTGGCCGCCCGGGCCGCGGTAGCGGCCGAGCACGCCCCTCCGCAGCCGCGCGCAACCTCGCCGGCGACCGAGTGAAGCCTGCCGCCTCGTCAGGCGCGAAGAAGGCAGCAGCTGCCCCGAACTCAGCCAAGAAGGCAGCGGCGAAGAAGGCCGCGCCGAACAAGGCGGAGAAGAGGCCGGCACGCAAGTCGACACCCAAGAAGCCGATGCCGGCGAGGTCCGAGGCCCAGGGACCCACGCCGGGCCGACCCCGGGCAGCCGCAGCCTCGTCCACGACCGCGCACGACCGTCACCCGCTGGGGGACATCCCGGTCACCGAGTGGCTCGCCGCCCTGCATGGGGCCGGCCTGGAGGTCTTCGGCGAGGACTGGGAGCGCAAGCTGGCCGAGCTCATGGCCTTCTGGCGTCGCCGGCTCGAGGGCGACTACGTGGTCGACGAGTACGGCTTCGACCGAGAGCTCACCGACCGCTTCCTCATGGCCGCACTGCGACCCATCTCGGAGAAGTGGTTCCGCGTCGAGGTCCGTGGCATCGAGAACATCCCCGCGGAGGGTGGCGCACTCGTGGTGTCCAACCACTCGGGCACGGTTCCCGTCGACGGCCTGATGACGATGCTCGCCGTGCACGACCGGGCCGACCGCTTCCTGCGTCCTCTCGGTGCCGACCTGGTGTTCCGACTCCCGTTCGTCAGTTCACTCGCCCGCAAGAGCGGCGCCACCCTCGCGTGCACCGAGGACGCCGAGCGCATGCTCTCCCGCGGTGAGCTGGTGGGAGTCTGGCCCGAGGGGTTCAAGGGGATCGGCAAGCCCTTCAGCGAGCGCTACAAGCTGCAGCGGTTCGGCCGGGGAGGGTTCGTGTCGGCGGCGCTGCGGACCGGTGTCCCGATCGTGCCGCTGTCCGTCGTCGGCGCCGAGGAGATCTACCCGCTCGTGGGCAACGTCCCCTCGCTCGCGCGACTGCTCGGGCTCCCTTACCTCCCGATCACCCCGTTCTTCCCGCTCCTCGGCCCCCTGGGGATGATCCCGCTCCCCTCGAAGTGGCTCATGGAGTTCGGAGAGCCGATCCGCACCGACGCCTACACCCCGGCGGAGGCCGAGGACCCGATGCTGGTCTTCAACGTCACCGACCAGGTCCGCGAGACCATCCAGCACACGCTCTACGACCTGCTGCGGCAGCGCGAGAGCGTCTTCGGCTGAGGGTTCGCGCTACCGCCCTGCCATCCATCTCCTGCATTTCCACTCGCACGAGTGGAATTTCATCGGAGCTCCACGCTCAGGGTGCGCCAGGAGGCCTGAACTTCCACTCGCACGAGTGGAACTTCATCGGGGGACAACTGCCGGCGCCGGTAGCAGCCGAGGTACGACGGCCGGGGAGGTACGACGACCCCGAGTCAGGGGAGCGGGCTGTCCGGCAGGGAAGTGTCCGGCAGGACCTCCTCGGTGAGCCCGCCACCTGAAGGCTGGCCTCCACCGTTGAGGTAGTCGAGCCACCTGGTGACGTCGTTGATGGTTCCCTCGGTGACCTCGCCGACACCACCGACCGAGCCGGTGACGCCGTTGGTGAGCTCCTCGACCGCGCCGGTGGTGCCGTCAGTGATGGTCTCGCCGGTCCCCTTCAGCGTCTCCTCGGTGCCCTTGAGCGTCTCCTCGACCTTGCCCGTGGTCCCGGCCAGGACCTCACCGGGCGTCTTGGTGCCGGTCGGGGAGGGCGTCGGGCTCAGGGGCAGGGGGAGAGTGGGGGCCTCACCGTCGGTCGGCTCCTCGACGGGAGGTACGACGAGCTCAGGAACCACGATCCCGTCGATCTCCTGACCGACTCCGGTCGTGCCCGGGAGGGTCCTCGTGGGGCGGACGGCGCCGAGGCCGAGGTCGTCGGTGGACGACACCTGCGAGAGTCCGCCACTGCACACCGGGCAGGCGTTGGCGGCCCGCACGTCGAGATCGAGGAGCACCTCAGCGGCTGCGGACAGTGCATCGGTGGTGTCGGTGGGCAGCGCCTCCTCGAGCGCGCCCAGCCGACTCATGCTCGAGACGTTGAAGTCGTGGACCTCTTCGACCAGGTTGCGGTCGTCGGTCTCGGCGTAGGCCTGGAGCAAGAGCTCGCCGCCCTCGTCCGCCTGATCGGTGAACGACTCGAGCGTGTCGGCTGCCAACGTCGCCATACGGGCGTCGTCGTCCTCGGCCGAGAGGGCCTCGAGCTCGGTGAGCCGGTCGGCCGCGTTGGCGAGCTGCGCGCGCCCGCGGTCGGGACCGGAGACGAGCTGGAGCTGCGCAGACTCGATGCCGCGCTTGACCGGGTAGAGCGACTCGCCCGGCAGAGCGGTCTGGGCGGCGACGGCGACCGTGGCCGTCGCGCCCACCAGGGCGGCACCGCCGAGCAGCACCGAGAATCGGCGCTGGCGCCGGGGGGACCGGAGCGGGGTTGGCGCGCGTGCATCCCGGGCGGGGTCGCTGGCCGGGACGAGCGCGGTGTCGGCGGCTGCCATCAGCTGCTCACGCAGGTCGCCGACGAACTCAGGCCTGGCGGTGACCTCGGGGACGGCCCGGAGGTCCTCGACGACGGCCAGGAGGGCCGCGAAGTCGCGGGCGTCGCGCTCGGTCAGGGGAGTGTGGTCGCTCCTCGAGACGAGTGCCTCGAAATCGTCGGCGCGCCGTCGGGCCGAGAAGGCGGGTGTCATCGCGAGCGTCCTGTCTGGTGCGGGTGGAGTCCTCCCACCAAGAGGAACGAGCGGACCCCTCGTGGGGTTACGCGGCAAGTGGCCCTCATCAGTCGCGGACCCCCTCGGGGAGCAGCTTGGCGAGGTTGCGCACCCCGCGCAGCTGCAGCTGCTTGACGGCACCGTCGCTGCGCTGCAGCACCTTGGCGGTCTCGGCGATGCTCATGCCCTGGAGGAACCGCATGACCAGGCAGTCGCGCTGCTCGGTCGGCAGCTCGGTGAGGGCCTGCAGCAGCACCTCGTTGGTGAGTCCGGCGAGGACGGCGCCCTCGGGCCCCACCTCGGTGCCGTCATGAGGCGTCATGTCCTCGGTGGTCATCTCCAGGCGGGTGCGGCCTGCCTTGAAGTGGTCGGTCGTGAGGTTGCGTGCGATGGTCATCAGCCACGCCCCGAAGTCACGGCCCTGCCACCTGAAGCTGTCCATGCTGCGCAGCGCGCGGAAGAAGGTGTCCGACGTCAGGTCCTCGGCCAGGGTCGCCGAGCGGGTGCGGTAGTAGAGGAACCGGTAGACCGACGGCTGGTAGTGGTCGTAGAGGAGCCCGAAGGCCTCCTTGTCACCGGCGCGCGCCAGCTCGACCAGGGCGATGAGTCGCTCGCGCTCGGCCGCGTCGACCTCCGACGACGCGGCCTGGTCGTGGTCGCCGAAGGAGCCGCGGGGGCCAGATCCTGACGCCGGGGCTCCGGAGGAGACCGTCATCAGGGCCAGGTCGGGGCCGACCAGGGCCTGCGCCACGGCACGGCGCAGCGCGTCGAGCCCGCACTCCACCCTGGTCCGTCCCACCATGGCTACCAGAGTAGGTCAGGAATGGCGGTAGTGCCCCCTGATGCCTGCCCCGGCCGCGACCGCGCCCGATGCGGCCCCGGCGACGGCCGCCGCGACCAGGCCCGCGCGTGCCGCCTTGCGACCGGTCCGGTAGTCGCGGATGCGCCACCCGTGGGCCTTCGCGTAGGACCGCAGCCGGGAGTCCGGGTTGATCGCGCAGGGGTCGCCCACCAGGGAGAGCATCGGCAGGTCGTTGCTCGAGTCCGAGTAGGCGGAGCAGCGGTCCAGGTCGAGCCCTTCGCGCTCGGCGAGGGCGCGCACGGCCTCCGCCTTGGCGGGGCCGTGGAGGAGGTCGCCGACGAGGCGGCCGGTGTAGACGCCGTTCTCGTGCTCGGCGACGGTGCCCAGCGCTCCGGTGAGCCCGAGCCGGCGGGCGATGATGCTGGCGATCTCGATGGGCGCGGCGGTGACGAGCCACACCCGCTGCCCCTCGTCGAGGTGCATCTGGGCCAGCGCGCGGGTGCCGGGCCAGATGCGGTGGGCCATGCCCTCGTCGAAGATCTCCTCGACCAGTGACTCGAGCTCGCTGACGTGCTGCCCGGCGATGAAGGAGAGCGCCGAGTTGCGGGCCTCGGCGACGTGCTCGGGGTCCTCCACCCCGATCACCCGGAAGTAGGCCTGCTTCCACGCGGCGCCGAGGATGTCCCGCGTGGTGAAGAACTTGCGGCGGTAGAGCCCGCGGGCCAGGTGGAAGATGCTCGCGCCCTGCATCACGGTGTTGTCGACGTCGAAGAACGCCCCGGCCGTGGGGTCGGCGGGCTGGCTCAGCGCCGTCTCGACCTCAGCGGCGGCCGCGGCCGCCTCCCCCGCGAGGGCCGAACGCTGCTGCAGGTTGAGCCGTCTCGGTCGCTCTGCACGGGTCACGGGGTTCAGGGTAGTGCGCGAGCGGGAGCGTGGGCAGGTTCGCCTGTGCGCGGCGCGCGCCTGTGGAAGGATCGCGACATGGAGCGGACCGACATCTCCGTGCTCGTGACCGAGGCCGCGCTCGATGTTCCCGAGCGCCGGGCCCTGGTCGAGAGCAGCGGCCGGGCCCTGACCTGGGCCGAGCTCGAGGACCAGGTCGCGCGCATCTCCACCGGCCTGGGAGCCCTCGGGCTGCTCGCCGGTCACCGGGTCATGATCGTCTTGGGGAATCGCATCGAGTTCGTCACGACCTACCTCGGCGTGCTGAGGGCCCAGGCCGTCGCGGTGCCGGTCAATCCGCGCTCGACGTCCGACGAGCTGTCCCGCATGATCGCCGACTCGGGGAGCCGGCTCGTCGTCGTGGACGCCGCGGCAGCGGATGTCGTACGACGCGCACTCGCCGACCTCGGGAGCGCGGACGCCCCGAGGGTCGCCGTCGTGGACGGCCCGACGCAGGGGGACGAGCTGGCCTTCGAGGCGCTGCTGGCCGACGTCGCCCGGGCGGTGCCGCCACTGCCCGACGGGGAGAAGCTCGCGGCGCTGCTCTACACCAGCGGCACGTCCGGGCGTCCCCGCGCAGCCATGCTCAGCCATCGGGCCCTGCTGGCCAACATCGAGCAGGTCGCATCGGTGGAGCCACCGATGATGCACGGCGACGACGTCGTTCTCGGTGCACTGCCCCTCTTCCACGTCTACGGCCTCAACGCGGTCCTCGGAGGGGTCCTCCGCCACCGCGCCCGACTGCTCCTGGTCGACCGCTGGGACCCGCAGGCGGCGCTCGACCTGATCGATGACGAGGCGTGCAGCGTGCTCCCCCTGGCGCCGCCGGTCTTCGCCCACTGGCTCCCCGACGAGCACCTCAAGGAGCGCCTCGGTCCCGTGCGGCTGGTGCTCTCGGGATCGGCCCCGCTGGCGGCCGAGGTGATCCGTTCCTTCACCGACATCACCGGGATCCCGGTCCACCAGGGCTACGGCCTGACAGAGGCCTCACCCGTGGTCACCAGCACGCTGTGCAGCCGGTCCGCGCCGAGTGAGGACGACAAGCTGCTCGCGTCGGTCGGGGCGGCCCTTCCCGGTGTCGAGCTGAGGCTGGTCGACGAGTCGGGTGCGGTCATCACCGACGAGGACCCCGGCCGGATCCAGGTCCGCGGCGACAACCTCTTCAGCGGCTACTGGCCCGACGGCGCCGACGGTCCCGACGCGGAAGGCTGGTGGTCGACGGGGGACGTCGGGTTCCTCGACGCCGGCGGCGACCTGTTCCTGGTCGACCGGGTCAAGGAGCTGGTCATCGTCAGCGGCTTCAACGTCTACCCCACCGAGGTCGAGGACGTCCTCCGTGAGGTCGACGGGGTCGAGGAGGCTGCGGTGATCGGCGTGCCGGACGAGATGACGGGCGAGGCGGTGGTGGCCTACGTCGTCTCGGACTCCCTCGACCCCGCCGCAGTAGTCGAGGCCGTCGAGGAGCACATCAGCACGCGGCTCGCGCGGTTCAAGCGGCCCACGCGCATCGAGGTCGTCGACGAGCTGCCCGTCACGGTGACGGGCAAGGTGCAGAAGGGCCGGCTGCGCGGCATGGAGCGGCGCCGTCACCTTGGGCTCCTCGAGTGAGCCGATGACCTCCAGGATCACGCTCTACTCGCGACCGGGCTGTCACCTGTGCGACGACGCCCGCACCGTGATCGAGCGCGTGTGCGCCGAGACGGGGGAGTCGTTCGTCGAGGTCGACATCGACGCTGACGAGGACCTGATCGACCGCTTCGGCGAGGAGATCCCGGTGACGTTCGTCGACGGCAGGCAGCACGACTTCTGGCGCGTGGACGAGACGAGACTCAAGGAGGCGCTGCGCAGATGATCACCCCCAGCGAGGCCGAGGCCTACCTCGGCGTGGACGAGGCGACGTACCCCCTCGAGGCCGTGCGGCCGGCTCCTGCGCGGGTGCTCGAGGTGGGTGCGGGTCCCGGGCTCGGCACCCTGCGCATCGCCGAGGCCTTCCCGCAGGCCACCGTGGTGGCCCTCGAGCCCGACGACCCGGCCCGGAGCGCGCTCGCGTGGCGTCTCGCGGGCGCCCCGGAGCTGCAGGCCAGGGTCTCGGTCCTGCCGTTGAGCATCTTCGAGGTCGACTTCCTCGGCACGTTCGACTTGGTGGTCGCCCGCCACCTGCTGTGCCGCACGCCGCCCGACGCACGGGGCGCCGTGCTGATGAGGCTGTCGCGGCGCATGGGCTACGACGGCTCCACGATCATCGACGACTGCTTCGGCGCCGAGACCGACGCCAGCGAGCCCCGCCGGCTGGTGGCGGAGCGACGCATCGGCGACTTCACCTGCTCACACTGGTCCACGGCCGAGAACTCCGGTCGGGGCGAGCGGACCGTGGTGGACGAGTACACCCTCACGGACCGACGCGGCGACGTCGTCCAGCAGGCCCAGCACCAACGGGTCGAGTGGGTGACCGACCGAGACTTCCTGCTCGGGTCCATCCGGGCTGCCGGCATGGCGCCCACCGCGATCGCGGAGGGGTGGATGCGCCTCAGCACCCCCTAGGGCGCTCGCCGAGGCAACCCCCGGCGGGGTGCTGCTTCTCACATGTGCTAGCCGCAGACCGGACTCGTTTTGTTCTCCCGTTCACAAACTCCTACAGTGACCGGGTCATGGCGACCTGACCAGGCCCTCCGGAAATCCGATCCACCGGGCCGGTTCGACGTGGCTGGAGAGAAGACGCATGACCGCACGGAACCCCGATGCCGCCCGGGACATCCCCGAGGCGACCGTCGCGCGGCTGCCCGTCTACCTGCGTGCCCTCACGACGCTGGCAGACGCGGGCACCGCGACCTGCTCCAGCGAGGAGCTCGCGGCTGCTGCTGGCGTCAACAGCGCCAAGCTGCGCAAGGACCTCTCCTACCTCGGCAGCTACGGCACCCGCGGCGTCGGCTACGACGTCGAGTACCTCACCTACCAGATCGCCCGCGAGATCGGCGTCACCCAGGACTGGCCCGTGGTCATCGTGGGGATCGGCAACCTCGGTCACGCGCTCGCCAACTACTCCGGCTTCCGCAGCCGTGGCTTCCGTGTCGTGGCCCTGCTCGACGCCGACCCGAGGCGCCACGACGAGCTCGTCGCCGGCATCGAGGTGCGTCCCTTCGACGAGCTCGAGCACATCGTGGTCGAGAGCGGCGTCGCGATCGGCGTCATCGCCACTCCCGCGGTCGCGGCCCAGGCGGTGGCGGACAGGATGGTCGCCGCCGGCATCACGAGCATCCTCAACTTCGCCCCCGGCGTGATCTCCGTGCCCGACGGCGTCGACGTGCGCAAGGTCGACCTCTCCATCGAGCTGCAGATCCTGGCCTACCACGAGCAGCGCAAGGCCGCCGGAGCCGACGCCCGGGAGGTCGTGCGATGAGCGTCCTGGTCGTGGGCATCTCCCACCGGTCGGCGCCGGTCGCGGTGCTGGAGCGCCTCGCCCTCGACAGGGACGCCGTCGTCAAGCTGCTCGGCGAGGTCGTCGAGGGCACCCACGTCACCGAGGCGACCGCGATCGCGACCTGCAACCGGCTCGAGGTCTACGCAGACGTCGACCGCTTCCACGACACCGTCGACGAGGTCTCCCGCCTGCTCACGGTGCGAGCGCAGGCGGGCAGCGAGGAGCTGTTGCCCCACCTCTACGTCCACTACGACGAGGGCGCGGTCGCCCACCTGTTCAACGTCGCCGCCGGCCTCGACTCGATGGTGCTCGGCGAGGGCCAGATCTTGGGCCAGACGCGTGAGGCCCTGCGTCTGGGGCAGGAGACCGGCACCGTCGGCCCTGCGCTCAACGTGCTGTTCCAGCAGGCGCTGCGCGTCGGCAAGCGCTCCCGCGCCGAGACCGACATCGACCGTGCGGCTCCCTCTCTGGTGAGCACAGCCCTCGAGCGCTCGGCGGTCCCTGTCGACGGGGCACGGGTCGTCGTGCTCGGCGCAGGCGCCATGGCCTCGCTCGCGGTCGCGACCGTCTCCCGGCGCGGCGCCCGCGACATCGTCGTCCTCAACCGCACCTCGTCCAACGCCGTCCGCCTCGCCGAGGAGTACGACGCCCGCTCGGCGCCGCTCTCCGAGCTCTCGGCCGAGCTCCGGTCGGCCGACCTGGTGGTGGCCTGCACCGGCGCGGCCGGGGTGCTCATCACCCAGGAGGCGCTCGCCGCCGCACGCACCGGGGTGTCCCGGCCGCTCTCGGTGATCGACCTGGCCCTGCCCCACGACGTCGACCCCACGGTCGTCGACCTGCCCGGAGTGGAGCTCATCGGCCTGGCCGGGCTCGCCCAGGAGCTGCGCGACACGGCCGCAGCCAGCGGTGTCGAGGACGTCCGCGACATCGTGGCGCAGGAGATCGCGGCGTTCCTGGCGGTGCGTCGCCAGGCCGCGGTCACCCCCACCGTGGTGGCGCTGCGCTCGATGGCGACGTCGGTCGTCGACGCCGAGATGTCCCGCCTGGCAGCTCGCCTGCCAGACCTGGACGAGGCGACACGGGCCGAGGTGCTCCACACCGTCCGCAGGGTCGCCGACAAGCTGCTCCACGAGCCGACCGTCCGGGTCAAGGAGCTCGCCGGCGAGGAAGGCGCGGTCTCCTACGCCACCGCCCTCGCAGACCTCTTCCGCCTCGACCCAGAGGCGGTCGAGGCAGTGACCAGGGCGGAGGGACCCCAGTGACCGTAGCCACGAGCACGCTGCGCCTGGGCACCCGGGCCTCCGAGCTGGCCACGACCCAGTCCGGGCACGTCGCCGACATGATCCGCGAGCTCGGCCGCGAGGTCGAGCTGGTGGAGATCAGCACCGAGGGCGACACGAGCACCGCCCCGCTCACGACGTTCGGCGGCACCGGCATCTTCGTCAGCGCCCTGCGCGATGCCCTGCTCCGGGGCGACTGTGACCTGGCGGTGCACTCCCTCAAGGACATCCCGACCTACCCCCACGAAGGCATCACGCTGGCGGCCACGCCGCCCCGGGAGGACGCCCGCGACGTCCTCGTCGCCCGTGACGGCCTCACGCTGGGCGAGCTGCCACCGGGCAGCCGAGTCGGCACCGGCTCCCCGCGTCGCGTCAGCCAGCTGGCGGCGCTGGGCCTGGGCCTCGACCTGGTCGACATCCGCGGCAACGTCGACTCGCGCATCCGCAAGCTCAGGGCCGGCGACTACGACGCCATCGTGCTGGCCCGCGCAGGCCTGGCCCGCCTGGGCAGGCTCGACGAGGCGACCGAGGTGCTCGACCCGATCCAGGTGCTGCCCGCTCCCGGGCAGGGCGCGCTCGCGATCGAGTGCCGCTCCGAGGACGCCGAGCTCGTCGCCTTGCTGGGCTCTCTCGACCACGGCCCGACCCGAGCGGCCGTGACTGCCGAGCGAGCGGTGCTGGCAGCACTCGAGGCCGGCTGCTCGGCGCCCCTGGGCACCCTCGCCGAGGTGGTCGAGGGGGACGACGGCGACGAGCTCTGGATCCGCGCCGCCGCGCTCTCGCTCGACGGCGCCCTCTCCGTGCGCAAGAGCGCAACCGGCCCGGTCGACCAGGCCGAGGCCATCGGACTCCGCCTCGCGAGCGAGATGCTCGACGACGGAGCAGCAGACCTGATTCCACCCACCCCGCAAGCACCACCAGTGAGGAAGCAGCAGGCATGACGCGAGCACAGGACAGCGCCACCACCAGCAGGACCGCCACGCTCCCCGGTTGGGTGTCGTTCGTCGGGAGCGGACCGGGCGACCCCGGGCTCCTCACCGTGCGCGCCGTCGAGCTGCTCCGCAGTGCCGAGGTCGTCGTGACCGAGGTCCCCGAGCACGTCGAGCTCGTCCGGACCGTCCTCGGCCTCACCGAGGACAGCGAGTCCGGCCCGCAGTTCGTCGACGGCGGCTTCGGCGAGGACGGCCAGCCGCTGACGCACGCCGCGCGCGGGCGCGTCGTCGTACGCCACGGCAAGAAGCAGCGCGTCGTGCGGCTGATGACCGGCGACCCGTTCCTCTACGCCTCGGGTCCCGAGGAGGCCCAGGCCTGCGTCAAGGCCGGGGTCGGTTTCGAGATCGTGCCCGGCGTCTCGTCGGTCAGCGCTGTCCCGGCCTACGCCGGCATCCCGCTCACCACGAAGGCCCACCGGGAGATGGCCGTGGTGACCTGCGGCGAGAAGGTCGACTGGAGCCTCTACGCCGACGACCGCACGCTGGTCCTGCTCTCCGGGGTCGGCACCATCACCGAGTGCGCCAAGGCCCTGATCGCCGCCGGTCGTTCGGCCGAGACGCCGGTGGCGGTGACCCGCGTCGGCACGACCACCGACCAGGACACCCTCATCTCGACGCTGGGCGAGGTCGGCGCGGCCGTCCGCGCGGCCCGCACCCAGCCGCCTGCGATCATCGTGATCGGCGATGTCGTCGACCTGCGCCAGACCCTGTCGTGGTTCGAGACCAAGCCGCTCTTCGGGTGGCGGGTGCTCGTCCCGCGCACCAAGGACCAGGCCGGCGCGCTCTCACGCAGCCTGCGCGAGTACGGCGCCGTCCCCGACGAGGTCCCGACCATCTCCGTCGAGCCCCCGCGCAACCCCCTCCAGATGGACAAGGCCGTCCGCGGCCTCGTGGAGGGACGCTACGAGTGGATCGCCTTCACCTCCGTCAACGCCGTCAAGGCGGTGCGCGAGAAGTTCGAGGAGTACGGCCTCGACGCGCGCGCGTTCTCCGGGCTCAAGATCGCCGCGGTCGGCGACAAGACGGCCGAGGCGATCGCCGCCTGGGGCCTGCGGGCCGACCTCGTGCCGACCGGTGAGCAGTCCGCGGCCGGCCTGCTCGCCGAGTGGCCGCCGTACGACGAGGTGCTCGACCCGATCAACCGCGTCTTCCTGCCTCGAGCCGACATCGCCACCGAGAACCTCGTCGCCGGGCTCGTCGACCTCGGCTGGGAGTGCGACGACGTCACGGCCTACCGCACCGTGCGGGCCACGCCGCCGCCGGCGCCGACCCGCGACGCCATCAAGACCGGCAAGTTCGACGCGGTGGTCTTCACCTCCTCCTCGACCGTGCGCAACCTGGTCGGCATCGCCGGCAAGCCGCACCCCTCGACGGTCATCGCGGTGATCGGGCCTGCCACGGCCAAGACCGCCGAGGAGCACGGCCTGCGGGTCGACGTCCTGGCCCCGAAGCCCGACATCGACGTCCTGGTCGACGCCCTCGCCGACTTCGGTGCCGCCCGCCGCCTGGCGATGATCGAGGCGGGGGAGGCCGTGACCCGGCCGAGCCAGCGCACCCCTGCCGGTCGCCGGAAGATCCGAGCCAAGTGAGCGTCGGGCAGTGAGCGAGGACCAGAACCAGGCGGTCACCACCCCCACGCTGCGGCCGCGACGGCTCCGTCGTACCCCCGCGCTGCGGCGGATGGTCGCCGAGACCTCCCTGGAGGCGCGCCAGCTCGTGCTGCCGCTCTTCGTCAGGGAGGGGCTGGACGAGCCGCGTCCCATCTCGTCCATGCCCGGCGTCGTCCAGCACTCCCGCGACAGCCTGCGGCGTGCCGTCGCCGAGGCCGCCGAGCTCGGCCTGGGCGGGGTGATGCTCTTCGGCATCCCCCTCGAGAAGGACGCCGTCGGCTCGGGCGGCATCGACCCTGCCGGGGTCCTCAACCTCGCCATCACCGACGTGGTCGCCGAGGTCGGCGACCAGCTCACGGTGATGAGCGACCTGTGCCTCGACGAGTTCACCGACCACGGCCACTGCGGGCTGCTGACCCCGGACGGGGAGGTCGACAACGACAAGACCCTCGCCGCCTACGCCCAGATGGCCCTGGCCCAGGCCGAGGCGGGCGTCGACATGGTCGGGCCCAGCGGGATGATGGACGGCCAGGTGCGGGTCATCCGCGAAGCGCTCGACGCCGCCGAGCACAGCGGGGTCTCGATCCTCGCCTACTCCGCCAAGTACGCCTCCGCCTTCTTCGGTCCCTTCCGCGAGGCGGTGGACTCCTCGCTCGAGGGTGACCGCCGCACCTACCAGCAGGACCCCGCCAACGGCGCCGAGGGCGTCCGCGAGGCCCTCCTCGACGTCGCCGAGGGGGCCGACATCGTCATGGTGAAGCCCGCGCTCGCCTACCTCGACGTCGTACGCCGCGTGCGTGACGCCGTCGACGTCCCGGTCGCGGCCTACAACATCTCCGGCGAGTACGCCATGGTCGAGGCGGCCGCTGCCAACGGCTGGATCGACCGCGAGGCGGCGATCCTGGAGACGTTGACGTCGATCCGGCGCGCCGGCGCCGACGTCGTCCTCACCTACTGGGCCGCCGAGGCCGCCCGCCTCCTCGCTCGCTGAGCCCTCCGTCGCGATCACCGGCTACCCGGTGACTGACACGGTTCCTGCCCGTTGCAACGGTCGATATCCCGAGGAACCACCGGGTAGCCGGTGACTCCGACGGGCGGGGACTGGGACCCTAGGGGTTCATCAGGCCGTCGATGCAGACGCTGAGCTCGTTGACCGACGTGAGCGGGTTGTCGACCACACCCTGGGCGAGACACCTGGCCTGGGCCTCCAGCTGGGTGAGCGGCTGCGGGATGGTGGCCGTGGGCAGCGGCGGCAGAGTCGTGGACGGCAGGAGCGTGGGCAGCGTCGTCGACGGGAGGGTCGTCGGGACCGAGGGAGAGCTGGTGGGCTCGGGTGTGCGCGTGGCGGTGGGGGATGAGGTCGGCGTCTGTGTGGGCGTGGCGGTGGGCGTCGCCGTGGGCTTCGCCGTCGGGGTGGGAGTCGGCTTGGTGGTCTTGGTCCCCTTGCCACCTTCCTTGCCGCCTCCCTTGGAGCCGGAGCCGCCGCCCTTGACCTTGGCGGGGCCGCCCTTGCCGCCACCAGTGCGGACGGGCTCGGGAAGCAGCTGACCGGCGGCCGTGGGCACCGAGCTGAAGTCGCCGTCCATGTAGGCCCGCATGAACGCCAGCACCAGCTCGACGTAGTCGTTGGAGTGGTTGTAGCGGTAGACCGAGGCGCGCTGCCCCTGCTCGGCGGAGAGGTCGTCCTCTCCCGAGCAGAGGTAGACGGCGGCGGCCAGCGCCGAGTCGTCGATGTCCTGGGGGTTGCGCCGGCCGTCGTTGTCGCCGTCGACGCCCACGACGGCCCAGGTCGAGGGGATGAACTGCATCGGGCCGACGGCCCGGTCGAAGCGGGTGTCGTCGTCGTACTGGCCGGCGTCGGTGTCGGTGATGCGCTGGGTCCCGCGCTGGCCCTTGAGGGGCACGCCGTAGATCCCCGGGCGGGCGACCCCGTTGGTGTCGAGCTCGTTGCCCCCGAAGCGCCCGTGGTCGGACTCGACGCGACCGATCGCCGCGATCAGCTCCCACGGCACGCGGCAGCCCGGGTCGGCCTCGTTGATGACGGCCTGCGCGCGCTGGTAGGCGGCGAGCGCGGCCTGCGGGATGCCGCTGGCGTCGGTGCCCGTGGGCAGCCCCACACGGCCGTTGGCCGGTCGGGAGACGCTGGCCGGGGCCTCGACCGCCTCTGCCGGCAGGCTGGTGCCGTCGGGGAGGGTGCCGCCGCGGTCGTCGTCGGCACTGGCCGTGGTCGTCCCCACCCCGGCGAGGCTGACGGTCCAGGCGGCCGAGATGAGGGCAAGCGGGACGATGGCAGTGGCGCGGTGAGCGTGAGCCATGAGCGGCATGTGATGGTCTCCCCAGGGTGGTCTACCTACACACAACGAATGTTTTCACAGTTGGTCACGCGGTGAAACCTCTCCCGCGGGGGCGGATTGGGTGCGCTTGGGCGGCTACGCGACAATGAGGCGGTGAAACCCGTGTCCACCGAGCAGAGCGCGGCCCTCTTCGAGCGGGCGCGGACCGTGACGCCGGGAGGCGTCAACTCCCCGGTGCGCGCCTTCGCGGCGGTCGGGGGCACGCCCCGGTTCATGCGCTCGGCGAGCGGGGCCTGGCTGACCGACGTCGACGGCCACGACTACGTCGACCTCGTCTGCTCGTGGGGGCCGATGCTGCTGGGCCACGCACATCCCGAGGTCCAGGCGGCCATCGCCGCGGCGATCGCGCGCGGGACGTCGTACGGCACCCCCACCGAGCCCGAGGTCGAGCTCGCCGAGGAGATCGTCTCCAGGACCCCGGCCGAGCAGGTGCGCTTCGTCTCCTCCGGCACCGAGGCGACGATGTCCGCGATACGGCTGGCGCGCGGGTTCACCGGGCGCGACGTCGTGGTGAAGTTCGCCGGCTGCTACCACGGTCACGTCGACTCGCTGCTGGCCAGCGCGGGTTCCGGCGTCGCCACCCTTCGCGGCTCGCAGGCCCACACGCCGGGACGACCTCTGTCGGTCCCTGGCACCGCCGGCGTCCCCGCCGGGAGCGCGGCCGAGACCATCGTGCTGCCCTACAACGACCGCGATGCGGTGACCGAGGCGTTCGCCCAGTACGGCACCCGCATCGCCTGCCTGGTGACCGAGGCGGTCCCCGGCAACATGGGCGTCGTCCCGCCGGCACCGGGCTTCAACTCCTTCCTCGCGCAGACGTGCCGCGAGCACGGCGCGCTCTTCATCAGCGACGAGGTCATGACCGGGTTCCGCGCCACCCGCGAGGGCGGCTGGGGCCTCGACGGCGCCATCGAGGGCTGGGTGCCCGACCTGATGACCTTCGGCAAGGTGATGGGCGGCGGCTTCCCGGCGGCAGCCTTCGGCGGTCGCTCCGACGTCATGGCGCACCTCGCGCCCGAGGGCCCCGTCTACCAGGCCGGCACCCTCTCGGGGAACCCGATCGCCACCACCGCCGGGCTGGCGACGCTGCAGCTGGCCACCGACGAGGTCTACGAGCGCCTCGACGCCACCGCCGCCACCATCCGTTCCGCAGTCGCGGAGGCTCTCACCGCGGCCGGGGTGCCCCACGTCGTGCAGCACGCGGGCACGATGTTCTCGGTGTTCTTCCGCGAGGGAGCTGTCCGCGACTACTCCGAGGCAGGGGCCCAGGACACCGCGACCTACGCCGCGTTCTTCCACTCGATGCTCGACCAGGGCGTCTACCTGCCGCCGTCGGCCTTCGAGTGCTGGTTCGTGTCGGCTGCCCACGACGACCGCGCGGTGTCTGCGATCCTCGACGCCCTGCCCTCTGCCGCCACGGCGGCCGCGACCGCCCGCACCACAGGAGCCTGACCATGTCGCAGACCGAGACCATCGTGCACCTGCTGCGCCACGGTGAGGTGCACAACCCCCAAGGCGTTCTCTACGGTCGCCGCGACGGCTTCCACCTCTCCGACCTCGGCAACAAGATGGCCCAGCGGGTCGCCGCCGAGGTCGGTGACCGCGAGATCGTCCACATGCGCAGCTCCCCGCTGGAGCGTGCCCAGGAGACCGCCGCGCCGCTGGCCGAGGCCCGCGGGCTCAGTCCGGTGCTCGACCCCCGCGTGCTCGAGTCGAGCAACGTCTTCGAGGGTCTGAGCTTCGGCGAGGGCGCTTGGACGATCGTCAAGCGGCCCCACCTGTGGCACCACCTGCGCAACCCGCTGAAGCCGTCGTGGGGGGAGCCCTACGACGAGATCGCCGCGCGCATGATGGCCGCCGTCCACGACGCGCGCGAGGCAGCCGAGGGCGCCGAGGCCGTGATCGTGTCGCACCAGCTGCCCATCTGGACCACGCGGCTCTTCCTCGAGAAGCGCAGCTACCTCCACCACCCCAAGACCCGCCAGTGCACCCTGTGCTCGCTCACCTCGATCGTGTTCGAGGGCGACCGCGTCAAGCAGGTGCGCTACTCCGAGCCCGCCGGTGACCTGATCCCGGTGGGAGACCGCTCCGCGCCGTTCTCGGCCGGGGGAGCGGCCGAGGAGGAGCGGCCCTGATCATGTCCATCCCCACGGGCCTGCGGGCCCTCGTCGTTGCCGCCTGCCTGCTCGCGCTGGTGGGGTGCAGCGATCTCTCGGGGACCGGGAGCCAGGGCTACCTCACCGGTGACGGTGTCCCCAGGGAGATCGCAGTGGCCGACCGCGGCGACCCGGTGGAGCTCGAGGGCGAGGACCTCGAGGGCGCCGCTGTCGACCTGGCCGACCTGCGCGGCAAGCCCGTCGTCGTGAACGCCTGGGCGTCGTGGTGCCCGCCGTGCCGCGTCGAGCAGCCCGAGCTCAACGAGGCGGCCGAGGAGCTCGGGGACCAGGTGACCTTCCTCGGCATCAACATCCGTGACCCCGACGTCGCGCCGGCACAGGCCTACGTCCGCAGCTACGACGTGCCCTACAGCTCGATCCACTCGCCCGACGGCCAGGCCCTGCTGCCGTTCTCGATCCCGCCCCGTTCGATCCCGAGCACGATCGTGCTCGACGCGCAGGGTCGCATCGCGGCGACGATCATGGGTCGGGTGCCGAGCAAGCTGACGCTGACCTCGATCGTCGAGACGGTGCTCTCCGAAGGTGGCACCGGTGAGTGAGTGGTTCCAGGAGACCGCGCTCTCCGGGTCGCTCGTCCTCGCGCTGCCCGTCGCCCTCGTCGCCGGCCTCGTGTCCTTCTTCAGCCCCTGCGTCATCCCGCTCCTGCCCGGCTACCTCTCCTACGCCACCGGCCTCTCGGGCGCCGACCTGGCCGAGGGTGAGTTCTCGGCGGGCCAGCGCGGACGGATGGTGCTGGGTGCGAGCCTGTTCGTGCTCGGCTTCTCGACCGTCTTCGTGCTCCTCGGCCTCGCCACCGGGCAGGTCGGCTCCTGGCTGGTGACCCACCAGCGCGAGCTCAACGTCGTGCTCGGTGTGCTGGCCGTGCTGCTGGGGCTCGCCTTCATGGGCGCGCTGCCCGTGCTGCAGCGCGACTGGCGGGTGCACGCGGTGCCGTCCGTCGGGCTCGCGGCCGCACCGGTGCTGGGCTTCCTCTTCGGGGTCGGCTGGACGCCCTGCATCGGCCCGACCCTGGCCGTCATCACCAGCCTCTCCATCAACGAGGGCACCGCCGCCCGCGGCGCCCTGCTCTCGGGCGTCTACGCGCTGGGGCTCGGGCTGCCGTTCATCCTCGCCGCGCTCGCCTACCGCCGCGCGCTCTCCGCCTTTGCCGTCATCCGCCGCCACCAGAAGTGGGTGATGCGGGCCGGCGGCCTGATGCTGGTCGCGGTGGGCGTGCTCCTGCTCACGGGCTGGTGGGACGTCATGGTGCAGTGGATCCAGGTCCAGCTGGTCAGCGAGTTCGAGGTGGCGGTGTGACCGGCGGCGAGGACCGGCAGGCGCCTGCTCTGCCCAGCGCGATGACAGCGCGCGAGCTCGCGCGCTGGGCGTGGCGCCAGCTCACGTCGATGCGCACGGCCCTCGTCCTGCTCCTGCTCCTCGCGCTGGCCGCCATCCCGGGCTCGGTGTTCCCCCAGGAGGACATCGACTCCCTCGCGGTCACGCAGTGGAAGGACGCCCACCCGAAGCTCACCCCCATCTGGGAGAGCCTCGACCTCTTCTCGGTCTACTCCTCGGTCTGGTTCTCGGCGATCTACATCCTGCTGATGGTCTCGCTGGTGGGCTGCATCATCCCGCGCACCGGCGTCTACTGGCGTGCCCTGCGAGCGCGCCCGCCCCGGGCCCCCCGTCACCTGTCCCGCCTCCCCGAGCACGCGTCGTACGACACCGAGGAGGCGCCCGAGGTCGTCCTCGAGCGAGCTGCGGCCGTCCTGAAGAAGCGTGGCTACCGGGTCGAGGCGAGTGACGGCGCCGTCGCCGCCGAGCGCGGCTACCTGCGGGAGGCCGGAAACCTGCTCTTCCACCTCGCCGTCCTCGTCGTCCTCGTCGGCTTCGCCGTGGGTGGGCTGTTCGGCTACAAGGGCGGCGTCATCCTGCTGGTGGGCAACGGCTTCTCCAACAACCTCACGCAGTACGACGACTTCGCCCCCGGGTCGCTGTTCGACCCCTCGACCATGGAGGACTTCCACTTCAGCGTCGACGAGTTCGACGTCACCTGGCTCACCGAGGGGCTCAGCGCCGGGCAGGCGCGCGACTTCAAGGCCCACCTGACCTACACCGAGACCCAGGGCGGCGAGACCAAGGAGCACGCCCTGCGCGTGAACCACCCGCTCACCATCGGCGGCACCGACGTGTTCCTGATCGGCCACGGCTACGCCCCCGTCATCACGATCCGCGACGGCGAGGGCGAGATCGCGACCGGCGGTCCCACCGTGTTCCTGCCCACTGACCAGTCGTTCGCCTCGTTCGGCGTCGTCAAGGCGCCTGATGCCTCCCCGAACCAGATCGGGCTCGAGGGCACCTTCTACCCGACGTTCGCGATGGGGCAGGACGAGGACGGCAACCTGACCATGCCCTACTCCGCCTGGGGCGACGCGCTCGACCCGCTGGTCTCCATGCTCGTCTACACCGGCGACCTCGGTCTCAACGACGGCTCCGCCTCGTCGGTCTACGTGCTCGACAAGGCCGATGCCGAGCCGGTGCTGAACGACGAGGGCCGCCCCCTGCGGCTGGACCTGCGTCCCGGTGACACGGTCGAGCTCCCCGACGACATGGGCTCGGTGACCTTCGAGGGGGTCGAGCGCTGGAACAAGATCCAGATCTCGCGCACCCCTGGCAAGTTCCTCGCCCTCGGCGGCGTCGTGCTGGCCCTGATCGGCCTGTTCGGCTCGCTGTTCGTGCGGCCTCGCCGGGTCTGGGTGCGTGCGCGCCGTGACCCCGAGGGCCGCACCCTGGTCGAGGCAGCGCGCCTCGACCGTTCCTCGGGTGCAGACCCGGAGACGGGCGCCGAGGAGATGGGTGCCATTCTCGATTCGCTGGGCCGTCCGGCCCGCGCAGCTGAAGGAGGAGCGTCGTGACCGACGCACAGTGGGAGATCCTGAGCTACCAGGCGGTCATCGCCGGTGCGGTGCTCTACTTCCTCGCCATGCTCGCCTACTTCGTGGAGTGGGCCGGGCTGCGCAAGGTCGCCCCTTCCGAGGCGGTCCCCGACCTCGTGGCCGCCGGAGTCGGTGGCACTGGCCGCGGCACCGCGGCGGAAGGGCCGGACGTCGACGATGAGCCGGGTCGCCGTACCCAGATGGCCGGGCGGCTCGGCCTCGTGCTCACCGCCTTCGGCGGTGCCGTCCACCTCGCATCGCTCGTCACCCGAGGCCTCGCGGCAGACCCCAACCGCGTGCCGTGGGGCAACATGTACGAGTTCACCCTGGCCGGGACGTTCATGGTCACCCTCACCTTCCTGCTGGTGGGGCTCAGGCGCGACGTCTCGTGGCTCGGCCCGATCGTGGTGCCGGTGGTGCTGGCCTCGCTGATGGCGGCGTTCCTGGGTCTCGACGACGCCGTGCTGCCGCTGCCAGACGCGCTCAACTCGCCCTGGCTGGTGATCCACGTGATCTCGGCGATCATCGCCACCGGCGTCTTCACGATCGGCGGCATCCTCTCGGTGCTCTACCTGCTCAAGGCGCGCTCGGACTCCAGTCGCGGCTACCTCGCGCGGGTGCCCGACCTCGCGCGGCTCGACCGGCTCTCCTACCAGCTGCACGCCTACGGGTTCCTCGTGTGGACCTTCGCCGTCCTCATCACCGGCCCCATCTGGGCCCACCAGGCCTGGGGCTCCTACTGGAACTGGGACCCCAAGGAGGTCTGGGCGTTCATCACCTGGGTCGTCTACGCGACCTACCTCCACGCCCGCGCGACCGTCGGGTGGCGGGGCAAGGGCGCAGCCTGGCTCGCGCTGGTCGGCCTGGCCACGCTGTGGTTCAACTTCATCGGGATCAACTTCTTCAGCAGCTCCAGCCAGCACTCCTACGCCGGCGCGGAGTCGTCCACCGTCACGACCTCAGTCGCTGCCGTCCCGCTGCTCGCGTCGGCGACGTCGCTCGAGCTCTCGCAGGAACTCCGGGTCGTCGTCAGGCCCGGTGACCCGGGGCGGGGGCTGGCGACGGCGGGGAGCGCCGCCGACGGCGCCGGGGCCGCGGCGGTCGAGCAGACGGACGACAACCCACACGACGAGCGCGATCGCGGCGACGGTGAGCAGGACCTTGAGCATGCTTCCAATGTAGTCGGTCGAGTCTAGGGTGGCAGCGTGAAGGAGTTCGTCGTCTACACGGTCATGAGGATCCTGCTCTTCCTCGGGTCCCTCGCGGTGATCACCGGTATCTGGGCGCTGCTCAACGACGGCCGCGTGCACCTGCTGTTCTCGGTCGTGCTGGCCTTCCTGGTGTCCGGGATCGCGTCCTACTTCCTGCTCAGCGGTCCGCGCGAGGCGTTCGCGCGACGCGTCGAGGACCGCGCGTCGCGGGCGTCGGCGGCCTTCGAGGAGCGCAAGGCCCGCGAGGACGCCGACTAGCGGGAGGGCCAGGCCCAGCGCCACACGATCAGCAGGGGCGGCACGAGGACGCCGAGGAAGACCACGCCGAAGACTCGGTCGCCACCGTCCGAGCCGGCGAGAAGTGCGAGCAGGCCGACCAGCAGGAACGGCGCCATGAACAACAGCATGACGCCGGCGACGATGAACCGGACGGGGCTCTTCGCCGCGGCCGGGGGAAGGACGAGGCCCTCGAGGGCCTCGTCGAGATCCCCGTGCGTCCGGGCAGCGAGTGTCTGCGTCGTGCGTTGTGACAGCTCGGCCGAGGTGAGCCGGCCCTGGGCGAAGGCGTCGTTCAGGACCGAGGTGACGGCGTCCCGCTCGGCGTCGGAGGCGAGGGAGCTCGCCCGCGCAGCCCTGCGACGCGCATGTGCGGCCTGTCGCCGCGCTTCGGCGGCGGCCAGGTGCGCCTGCACGACCGAGTCGAATGTGTCGGGCTCGTCGGCGGGCTGGCTCACGCGGGCAGTCTAGGGAGTTTGCGGCGCCCTGCTCCTAGAAACCCGTGAGGTTGTACGGCGGCACGGCGAGGTCCGCCATCGCGGCGAACCGCGCCACCGCCACGTCGGTGCCGTCGACGCGGCCGGCGCGCCGCAGCGTCGTCACGTGGGCACCGCCGAGGTAGAGCGACCCGAGCGTCTCCGCGGTCACCCGGACCTCGGGTGCGTCCTCGGTGCGCTCGACCACCGCGCGACCTCCCCGGGTGACCACGCGGTAGTGGCCGGCGGCGTGACGCTGGTCGTCCACGACCTCGAGCACGACGTCGCCGTCGGCAGCCCAGGGCCGGGCCACCAGGGCTCGCGGCACGTCGAGCACCCGGATCCAGAGGAACTCCTGGAGGGCGGTGTAGGAGACCGAGTTGATGTCCGTGAGCGCCCAGCGCAGCGGGTCGTCGGGGTGGGCGAGGGAGAAGGTCACGTGGTTGACCAGGTCGAGGTGGCCGAGGAAGTCCCACAGTGCGAGCGTCGCCGTGGTGGACAAGGCCATCATCTCGACGACCCTCACCTTGCGCTTGGCCCCGTCCTCGCCGTCGTACTTGTAGAGCACGACGCCGTCGACGGTCCCCTCGGCATCGAGGTGGACCACCCCACGCAACAACTTGTCCGGCGCGGCAGCATCGAAGTCGTAGGCACCGGTGAGGATCTGCTCGTACTGGCTCGGCCAGGCCACCGATCCGCGGGTCTGCGCGTGGAACTGCTCGAAGACGCCCTTCACCAGCGACCACGACTCGGGGGGCTCGATGAGCTCGACGCGACCGGGGTCGGTGAAGGCGCGCAGCCCGAAGCGCGGGCCGGTGTCGACCTCGACCTTCTGGGCGAAGGTGGCAGCACCGAAGCCCCATCGTCCGTAGATCGTGGCCTCGCTCGCGGTGAGCGCCGCGACCGGGATCCCCTGGGCCACGGCGTCCGCCAGGTCGTCCTCCATGAGTCGCCGGATCAGCCCGCGACGGCGGTGGGCAGGACTCGTCGTGACCGCCGTGATCATCCGCAGGGGCAGCAGCTCCAGGCCGGCGTTGAGGGTCTTGTCGAAGCTGGTGAAGGTCGCGACCGGAACAGCCCCCGCCCCGAACTCGCCCGGGGGGAGCCAGGCGCCGGAGCACACCGCCTGGTCCGCGCGGGATGTGGCGAGCCAGTGCTTCTCGAAGTCCTCGTCGGCCCGGCCTTCGTGGAACCCACGCACCACCGCCTGCAGGAAACCCTGTCGACGAGCGACCGCCTCGTCGGACTCGTCAACGAGGTCAAGACGCGCGAATTCGTAGTCCACCCCTCGACGCTAGCCAGCGAAGAGTGGCACGGCCACCGATATTGCCCAGACGACCTCGGCGATGCCGGTGGCAGCGAGGACCGGGATCAGGTCGGGACCCGCGGCACCGGCCAGCACCGCGCGGGTGGGGGCGGCGGCACGCGCCAGGAACACCAGGCCGAGGAGCGCCCACCACGTCGTGGCGGCCGCGACGGCGACGACCGCGGCGGCAGCCACGAGGACGAGGAACGCGAAGAGGTAGCGGGTGCGCTCGTCGCCCAGCCGGACGGCCAGCGTGGTCTTGCCGGCCACTCGATCGGTGGGGATGTCGCGCAGGTTGTTGGCGACGAGGATGGCGCAGGCCAGGGCGCCGATGCCGATGCCCGCGTAGAGGGCGGGCCACTCCCACGTCAGCGTCTGGACGTACGTCGTGCCGATCACGGCGACGAGCCCGAAGAAGACGAACACCATGACCTCGCCCAGGCCGAGGTAGCCGTAGGGCCTGTCCCCGCCGGTGTAGAACCAGGCTGCCAGCACGCACACCACGCCGACCGCGACCAACCACCAGACCGTGGTCGCAGCCAGGACGAGACCCGCGACGGCTGCGACGCCGAACGCGACGAAGGCGGCGAGCCTCACCGCCCCTGGAGTCGCACGGCCGGATCCGACCAGGCGCATCGGCCCGACCCGGTCCGCGTCGGTGCCGCGGATCCCGTCGGAGTAGTCGTTGGCGTAGTTGACACCCACCTGGAGCGCCAGGCTCACGACGAGCGCGAGCGCCGCCTTCCACCACACCGCCTCGTCGACGTACGACGCCACCCCGGTGCCGGCGAGGACGGGAGCGACAGCGGCGGGGAGGGTGCGTGGGCGGGCTCCGGCCAGCCAGTCAGAGGGTGATGCCACCGGGGGATTGTGTCAGCCCGGCCGGGGACGCCCCGCAGCCCCTGCCGAGTGCTGCTGCGGCAGGGTGCGGGGCGGGGTCAATGTCGTTGACCCTCGCTGGTTGAGGAAGGACGGCGACGTTCGGTGGTTGAGGAAGGACGAAGTCCTGTCTCGAAACCAGACTCGGCGAGCGCGGTCGTGCCGTCGTGTTCGCGGAGGTAGCGGTGGCCGTGGGGGCTGGTCCACTCGAAGACCCCGGGCTCGACCATGGTGTAGCGCCAGCCGGTGTGGGTCTTGAGCCGGTGGTGGAAGGTGCACAACGTCGCGAGGTTCGCTGTCTCGGTTGGCCCGGGTTGGGGTCTGCCCTCTGACACGGCGTCGTGGTCGTAGGGGATGATGTGGTCGACCTGGCAGCGCCGGGCTGGCCTGGTGCAGTGAGGGAACACGCAGGTCCGGTCCCGGAGAACGACGCGTTCGCGAATCCGGTCGGGAATCGCGTAGCCGTCGGCTCGCAACGGCTGATTGAGGTCGATGACGGGCTTGAGGACCACCTTGGTGTGAGAGTCGGCGCACCAGGACCTGACCTGGTCGAGGAGGAGGAGTCGCATGCCTTCCTCCATCCGACCGAGGTGATCGAAGACGATCCCGCCGCCGACTGCGGCTGCGGTGAGGTGGATATGGAGGACGAGCTGCCGGGCCGCGGGGGTTTCGAGACGGCGCTGGCGCGCCTCCTCAGCCACCGAACTCGGCTCAACCACGGAAGTTGGCTGGCCGTCCTCAACCACCGAACCCCGCTCAGCCGCCGAGGAGTCGTGACCGAGGAGGCCTGCGAGGTCGAGGCTGGTCTGGGTGCGGGCGAGGTGGCCGAGGGCGGTGGCGCGGCGGGCGTCGAGGGACTCGGTTGAGCCGAGTGCCTTCAGTGTGGCGGCGTGGTGGGTGAGGGTGTGGTCGAGGTCGAGGGCATCGATCAGGTCGAGGGAGGCGTTGACCGAGATGGTGCCGCACCGGGAGACGATGTCCTTCTCGATGGTGACGTGCCGGTTCTCTCCCGGTGACCTCTCGTCGTCGGGGTCGGTGGTGTCGAGCTGGAACCGGGTGATCGCCTCGGTGACCAGCCGGTCGAGCTGCGCGGCACCGACCTTGCCGGCCACCGCGGCGACCTGAGCGTCGACCCAACCGGCTGCCTCGATCGGCAGGGCCGGGGAGGCGTGGGCGGTGGCCTCTGCCACCAAGCGTGCCCGCCACGCCGGCACCTGACCGGACTGGACGGCCTTCCAGAGTCGGGGGAGGCGGTGCCTGAGCTCGAGGGCGTTGCCGATCAGCCGCTTCGCCGCCGTGGTCGAGACGCCCAGGACGGCGCCGAGCTCGGCGCAGCAGAACTCCGCGACCAGCGGGGTGCCGGGTCCGGCGAGGGGTTCTTCGTGCTCGCAGCCCGGCACAGTGAACCCGGCGGCGTGGTGGATCGACTCCGGTGGGTGCAGGCCAGCCCACTCCGCAGCCAAGGTCAACTGCCGGGCAGCCGCGGCCTGCTCGACAACGCGCTCGGCCTTCACGGCCGCCAGCAACGCAGCAGCAGAACCCGGCTGCGTGGTGGTGGCGGTGGTGGCTGGCATGACTCAATCCAACCTGAGACCACTGACAGTCGGAGGCCTCGGAAAGCCCCATTCCACAGGGGTTTCGAGACAGGACTGCGTCCTTCCTCAACCAGCGAGGGACGTGGTTTCGATACAGGACTCCGTCCTTCCTCAACCAACGTGAGCGGGTGGTTTCGAGACGGCATGGAACAGCCCCCCGCCTGCGTGAGGCGGGGGGCTGTCGGTCAAGACCGCCCGACCTCCCGGTCCGCGGAACCGGCGGGTCGAGCGGCCAGCCTGGGGTCAGCCGCGGGGTCGTGGTGGTCGAGGCGGCGCCGGGTTGCGGGCCCGGTCGATCTGTCGCGCCCGCGCGCAGGCGACACCGAGGGAGCCGAAGCACGGGAGGTGCGGGCTCAGGTGGGCGGCGTTGACGAGGCGGACGAACTGACGGTCCGGTGATGCGATCACCACCGGGTGGCCGTGCTGCATGCCGAGCCGCCGGCAGCGCAGCAGCATGCCGAGGGATCCGATGGAGAAGAACGGCACGTCGTGGAGGTCGACCACGACCGCCCCGTCGACCAGGGCGTCACAGATGGCGCCCTCGAGCTCATGCTCGGTGCCGATGTCGACCTCGCCGGCGACGGTGAGGACCTTGACCGACCTGAACACGCAGGTGTCGATGCGAAGGCTCTCGGAGCCGTTCGGCAGTGAATGGGTGTCTTGCAGTGAGGACATCGTAGGTACTTCCGAGTTCCACGATGCGACCGCGATACGTGCTGCGACGGCCTTTGGCTCGACCGTGGGCACAGTGTAACTCACGTCACGCGGAGGGGTCCACCATGCCGTCACGGTCGCCGAGGTGGGCGTACTGGGAGTTGAGCGTGTCCACGAACTTGCGGGCAACCTCCCTCAGCTTGAGGTTGCTGGTGGAGGAGGCGCGGACGAGGAACTGGAAGGCCCGGTCCTCGGGGATCTTGTAGCGCTCCATCAGGATCCCGAGGGCCTGGCCGATCTCCTTGCGGGTCGCGATCGCGTCGTTGAGCTGGTGCTCGGTGCGTGACCTGCCGAGCGCGAGGGCTGCATGGACCGCGAACAGCTGGGCGATGTTCACCGCGTCGTCGGAGATGGTCTCGGAACGGGTGGAGTAGAGGTTCAGGCCGCCGAGGCTCTTGTCGTCGCGGTACAGGCCGACGGCCAGCTGGGCCTTGAGACCTCGTTTCAGGGCCTCGGGCATGTAGCGGGGCCACCGCGTCTCCTGGGCGGCGTGCGGCACACGGTTGATGTCGCCGTCGCGGATCGCGTCGTAGCACGGCCCCTCGCGCAGGGTGTACTGGATCGTGTCCAGGTCCCAGACCAGCTGATCGGTGCCGGCGAGCGTCTCGATCTCGCCGTTGCTGTGGGTCACCGAGATCCCGACGTGGTCGAAGCCGGGAACGGTGTCCAGGGTGCACCTCACGATGGCCTCCAGCGTGTCCTCGAGCGAGGCGGGGGCATGCATCGTGGCGGCTGCCTGGGTGATGATGGCTGCGATGTCGTGGGTGGCGTCTTGGGTGGTGTCGGTCATGGCTCGCTCCTGCTGCAGTTGTCCGGAGGGTACCTCGCGCCGGACCGCTGGTGGGGTCCCCCGGAGAACGAGCGCGACCCGGTCGGGAGGGAGGGCTCAGACGACAGGAACGCCGGGGTGGACGCCACCGGGCTCGGCAGGCTGCTCGACCGTCGGCGGGCCGACGGGCGGCGCGTGGTCCTCGGCCTCCCCGGCGGCCGCGTCGGCCAGCACGTCTGCAGGGACGTGGCGCTCCAAGAAGGACCTGGCCATCCGCGTGGAGGGGTGCAGCGCCGCCGCCGCGACCGTGATGAGGCCCGCGATGGTGAGCCAGCCGACCGCGCCCCAGTTCATCGCGAGGAAGGTGAACGCAGCGGGGGCCCAGACCCGGCCGAGGGTGCCGGCGAGCTCGGAGGCGCCCTGGTACTCACCGCGACGGCGCGGGTCCATCAGCTCGGCCTCGAAGGTCCAGCTGGCTGCGGAGAGGTAGAGCTCGGCGCCGGTGAGGGTCACGTGGCCGAAGAAGAAGAGGGCGATGGTCATCCAACCGACCGAGTCGTGCGTCGAGAGCGTGATGACGCACGACACGATGAAGAACACCGTGGAGACGCGGATCGCGCGCAGCGCCGTACGGGTGTCCCTGATCCCGCGCGCCGCAGCCATCGGCAGGAAGATGCACATCACGGTGTTGGTGCCGAAGAGCAGCGCCAGGACGACCCAGGGGGCGTCCGTGCGCTGGACGAGCCACAGCGGGATGACGAGGTTGAGGATGACCTGGTTGGTCCACAGGGCGCCGGTGAAGAAGCAGGTCGCCAGCCAGCCGAAGTTGCGCATCGGGCCGGGGCCCGGCAGCTTCACCCTGCGTTCCTCCGCGGTCTTCTCGTCGTGCGGCGCCTTGGGAAGTCGAGTCGCCACGTTGAACGCGTTGACCAGGAACACCGCCGCGGTGAAGAACGGCACCACCTGCAGGAGCGTGAGTGACTCGAAGGCCAGGGCGATGCCGCCGACCAGGGAGCCGAGCGTGAAGCCGACGTTCAGGGCGGAGTACATGTAGGCGCGCGACGTCACCCGCTCCTTCGGAGGCAGGACGTCGATCGTGTATGCGCCGTGGGCGGTCCCACCGAGCGCGCCGATGACCTCCATGGCGACGGCCATGGCGACGTAGCCCGTGAAGTCATCGATGAACGGCCACACGGCGAACATCGCCGCCTGGCCCGTCGAGCTGATCGCCCAGCACCGCTTGGGGCCGATGCGGTCGACGAGCAGGCCCATCGGGTAGGCGGCGAGGAAGGCAGCAGCTCCGGCGATGGTCAGGCCCAGCCCGACCTGCGCCATGGTGAGCCCGACGATCTGGGTGAAGAAGACGGCCGACCCGGCCATGAACGTCCCCTCGCCGAGGGCGAAGAGGAGCGACTGCGTGGCGAGGCGACCCGCCAGGGGCGAGGGTGGCGTGGCCTGGGTCTTCACGGTCGTCACGATGCTCATCGCGGATGATTCTCCCGCCCGGCCGAGGCCCCTGTCGCGCGGTTTTCGGACGGCATCGTCGCGAGGACTAGCGTGACGACTCGTGAGCCCCCTGCGCGTCGCCGACGAACCCGGCCGTGCCGTCGTCCAGTTGCGCCAGTGGCTCGACGCGACGAGCCCGGCCCAGCTGCTCATCGAGACCTCCGGCTCTACCGGGAGTCCGAAGCGTGTCCTGCTCTCACGCGACGCCGTGCTGGCGAGCGTCGAGGCGAGTGCGCGCCGCCTCGGGGCGAGCGGTCGCTGGCTGCTGGCGCTGCCGCCGTCGTACGTCGCCGGGGTCCAGGTGGTCGTGCGGTCCCTGGTGGCCGGGCACGAGCCTGTGGTGGTGCAGGGTCTCGGCTTCGAGACGGCACTCCGCACCCAGGGACACGACGACGGCCCGCTCTTCACGTCCCTCGTGCCGACGCAGCTGCACCGGCTGCTCGAGGACGAGGCCGAGACGGAGGCTCTGGCGCGTCTCCACACGGTCCTGCTCGGCGGGGGGCCGATCGACCCGGATCTGCGTCGGCGGGCCGAGTCCGCGGGGATCCGCGTCGTGGCGACCTACGGAGCGTCGGAGACCGCGGGTGGCTGTGTCTACGACGGCGTGCCGCTCGACGGCGTGGCGATCGCGCTGGGGTCGGACGGACGGATCCGGCTGGGCGGTCCGACGATCTTCGACGGCTACGACGGCGATCCCGGGCTGACGGCCGAGGTCCTCGTGGATGGGTGGTACCTCACCAGCGACGCGGGCCGCCTCGACGACGACGGCCGCCTGCAGGTGCTCGGCCGTCTCGACGACGTGGTCGTCAGCGGGGGAGTGAACGTCCCACTACCGGCCGTCGCCAGGCGCCTTCGCGAGCACCCCGAGGTCGAGCTCGCGGAGCTGGTCGGGGTCACCGACCCGGAGTGGGGGCAGCGGGTCGTCGCGTTCGTCGTCGGAGAGGGTCTCGAGTCCCGCGCCGCTCGCACCTCGACCACCGAGGTCCTGCGCGACTGGGTCGCCGGCGTCCATCCGCGCTCGTGGGCCCCGCGACAGGTCGTGGTGCTGCCGGAGCTCCCCCTGCTGCCCAACGGCAAGGTCGACCGGCGACGTCTCGAGGAGCTGGCGTGATCCGCGTCTTCTCGATCCCGCTGCGCACCCCGTTCCGCGGCATCACGGTCCGCGAGGGCGTCCTCCTGCAGGGTCCGGCGGGCTGGGGGGAGTGGTCGCCGTTCCTCGAGTACGACGCCTCCACCGCACGTCCGTGGCTCGCGGCCGCCGAGGAGGCCGCGGCGGGCGACTGGCCCGAGCCGTTGCGCAACGAGGTCCCCGTCAACGTCACCGTGCCGGCCTGCGACCCCGAGCGGGCCCACGAGATCGTGCGGGCGGGCGGGTGCGCCACCGCCAAGGTCAAGGTCGCCGAGCGGGGACAGACCCTGGCCGACGACCAGGCCCGTCTCGAGGCGGTGCGTGACGCGCTCGGCCCGACCGGGCTGGTCCGCATCGACGCCAACGGCGGTTGGGACGTCGACGGGGCCGTCCGGGCGATCACCGTGCTCGACCGCGCGGCCGGCGGGCTGGAGTATGTCGAGCAGCCCGTGGCCGCAGTCGAGGACCTGGCGGTCGTACGTCGCAGGGTCGAGGTCCGCATCGCCGCCGACGAGTCGATCCGGCGAGCCGACGACCCCTACCTCGTCCGGGACCTGGAGGCCGCCGACATCGCGGTGCTCAAGGTCCAGCCGCTGGGGGGTGTCCGCGCCTGCCTGCGGATCGCCGAGGACATCGGCCTCCCGGTGGTCGTCTCCAGCGCGGTCGAGTCCAGCGTGGGCATCGCGGCGGGCGTCGCGCTCGCGGCTGCCCTGCCAGAACTGCCCCACGCGTGCGGCCTCGCGACGGTCCAGCTGCTCACCGACGACGTGGCGGTCGAGCCGCTGCTCCCCGTGGGTGGGATGCTGCCGGTGCGCACGCCCCAGGTGGACGCGGCGGCCCTCGAGCGGCTCGCCGCACCGGCTGACCGGGTGGCGCACTGGGAACAGCGGCTCGCCGACGTGAAGGAGCAGGGGTGACCCAGCGATGAGCGACTCGACGCGGCTGGCGCGCAACCTCGTCGGAGCCATGGTCGGAGCCGGTGTGCACGACGTCGTCCTCGCGCCGGGCTCCCGCAACGCCCCGCTGGCGTTCGCTCTCCACGACGCCGCCGACGCCGGGCTGCTCCGCCTGCACACGCGCCTGGACGAGCGGTCAGCCGCCTTCCTCGCCCTCGGCCTGACCAAGGTGGGAGCCACCGCGGCCGTCGTGTGCACCTCCGGCACCGCCGTCGCCAACCTCCACCCCGCGGTCCTGGAGGCAGCGCACGCCGGGCTCGGCCTCGTCGTCGTCACCGCCGACCGGCCCGCCGCGCTGCGCGGCACGGGCGCCTCGCAGACCACCGACCAGGTGCGCATCTTCGGCGGCGCCGCGGTCTTCCACGACGTGGCCACCGACGCCGACCTGGCCGACGTACGACACTCCCTCGCCGACCTGCCGTGGGCCGAGGGTCCCCTGCACGTCAACGTCCAGCTCTCCCCGCCGCTGGTCCCCGAGGACCGGTGGCAGGCGACTGCGACGACCGTCGAGTCCCCGTTCGTGCGGAAGGGTCGCAAGGCCCCGCACCAGTTCGAGCTCGCCCCCGGGCCGCGCACCGTCGTCGTGGCGGGTGACGACGCCGGGCCCCGGGCGAGGGTGCTCGCGCAGGCCGGCGGGTGGCCGCTGCTCGCGGAGCCGACGTCCGGATCCCGCACCGGCGACAACCCGATCCGTTGCTACCGGCTCCTCCTCGACTCCGCCCTCGGCGGGCGCATCGAGCGGGTCGTGGTGGCAGGACACCCCACCCTGTCGCGGCCCGTCACGAGGCTGCTGGAGAGGGAGGACGTCGAGGTCGTGTCCGTGCGTCCGCGCGGCACCTGGGCCGAGCGGCCGTTCGCGGTGTCCCGCACCGTCGAGGCGGTCCGGGTGGCCACCAGCGACGGCGGTGAGTGGCTCGACGAGTGGCGTGCGGCCGACAGGGACGTCTCCCGTGCGCTGGACCGCCTGCTGGCCGAGGAGCCCGACCTCACGCCCTACGAGGTGGCCGGTGCGGTGAGCCGCGCGCTGCCGCCTGGCGGGCTGCTGTTCGTCGGCGCCTCGAGCCCGATCCGCGACCTCGACCTCATGGTGGCCCCCTACGGCGTGGGCGACCGCCGCAAGGTCATCGCCAACCGTGGGCTGGCAGGCATCGACGGCACGGTCTCCAGCGCCGTCGGCGCCGCCCTGGGGCGCCCGGACTCCTCGCGGGCGCTCGCCCTGATGGGCGACGTGACGTTCCTGCACGACATGACCGGCCTCGTCCTGGGCCCGCGCGAGGAGCGTCCCGACCTCACGATCGTCGTGGTCAACGACGACGGCGGCTCGATCTTCTCGATGCTCGAGCAGGGCGCGCAGGGCTACGCCGACCGGTACGACACCCTGTTCGGGACGCCGCACGGGGTGGACGTGGCGAGCCTCTGCGCGGCGACTCGGACGCCCCACCTCCGGGTCGGCTCCCTGCCCGAGCTCGAGCAGGCCCTCTCAATGCCGAACGGCGGCCTCGAGGTGATCGAGGCCGCCGTCAGACGGGACAACCGGCGCGAGCTCGACGCTCGCATCCGCGCGCTGGTGTGAGTCACCCACCAACGATCAGGGAGTGTCCTCCCAGACGCGGATCCAGTCGACGTACATGTGCTGCGGGAGCTTCTTGTCCTTCATCTCCGACAGCTCGTAGTCGGAGGCGAGCAGGCTCAGGATGGGGTACTGGGCAGCCTGCGAGACCGCCGTGCGGGTGCGCCACGACTCCTTGCCGTCGATGCGGAAGATCAGGAGGTTGGGCTTCCACTCGACCGAGAAGACGTGGAAGTTCTTCGACCAGCCGTCGCGCTTGTTCTTGAGGAACTTGTGGGACTTCTTGATCCAGGAGCCGGTCTTGATGGACTTCTTGCCCTTGTACCAGTGGATGAAGCTGGTCAGGCCGCCCTGGGGGTGCTTGTCGCCGAAGTACTCGATGACGTCCATCTCGTTGCCACCGGTCGCCTCGGCGGGCTGCATCCAGAAGCTGCCGTGCTGGCCGCGCGACTTCTGGAACTTGATGCGGGCCGCGATGGTGCCGTACTTGAACGAGAACTGGTTCTCGGTGCCGATGTGGCCGTTGAGGCGGTAGGCGAACTTGCCGACGACCTTGCCACGCTCACGGGCCTTGCACTTGCCCTTGCGCTTGCGGTCCTTGATCACGCTGATGCGGACCTTGCCCCCCTTGACCTTGACGGCGCTCGGGTCGCCCTTGGAGCAGAGGCGCTTGCTGTCCTTCTCGTAGTCCTGGCCGCGGTGGCTCCAGTGGGGAGCCAGCGAGGAGCCGGAGAACTCGTCGGCCCACGTCGGGGTCGTCGACGGCAGGGGCGTGACCTTGCCCTTGCGCTTCTTGCGTGCCGAGGTGGTGGCGGCGAACGTCTTGGCAGCGGTGTGCGAGGACACCGTGCTGACCGGGTTGGCGGAGCTGGTCTGGGTGGACAGGAGCAACGAGGCGGGCATCAACAGCGCAATGGCGCTGGCGACGAGCACGCGGCGTGCAGACATGGGTTCTCTCTTACGTGTCGGAGTGAATTGCTGGCCCCCCCAGGCCGTCGACCGATCGAGGGCCCGCCCACGATAACCAGAACTCCCGCGGAAACCGATTCGAACGGCCAATTGCGCGGCCTAGTCTGGAGAGATGCGCATCACGAAGCTCGGTCACGCCTGTGTCCGCCTCGAGCACGACGACTCGGTCGTCGTCATCGACCCGGGAGTCTTCACCGACCGCGCCGCGCTCGACGGGGCGGGCGCGGTGCTCATCACCCACGAGCACCCCGACCACTACGACGCCGACAACCTGCGCGCCTCCGCTGCCCCGATCTGGACCGTCGCGGACGTGGCAGAGCTCATCGCCCGGGACGCGCCGGACCTCCGGGAGCGCGTGCGGGTGGTGGGTCCCGACCAGGAGTTCGACGGCGGCGTGCCGGTCAGGGCGGTGGGGGAGCAGCATGCCGTGATCCATCCCGAGCTGCCCAGGGTCCACAACAGCGGCTACGTGCTGCGCCTGGGCGACCTCTCGGTCTACCACCCCGGCGATGCCCTGACCCTCCCCGAGGAGGACGTCGACCTGCTCTGCCTGCCGGTCAGCGCTCCGTGGCTGAAGGTGTCCGAGGCGATCGACTTCGCCCGCTCGGTCGGTGCCCCCCGCAACCTCGCGATCCACGACCGGGTCTACTCCGATGCCGGGCTCGGCATCGTCGACGGCCACTTCGACCGGTTCCTCTCAGCGGCCGGGCAGGACTACACGCGGCTGAAGGACGGATCTGACCTGGACTGACGCGCGGGGCGCGCCGCGAGTCAGGGGCCGGAGAGCGCGTCCCGCACGGGCACGAACTTCGCCTGGGACTCCGCGAGCTCGGCCTCGGGGTCGGAGTCGCCCACGATCCCGCAGCCGGCGAAGAGCCGCACCGTGTCCCCTGACACCAGTGCGGAGCGCAGCGCGATCCCCCACTCGCCGTCACCGCTCGCGTCCATCCAGCCCACCGGGCCTGCGTAGCGGTCGCGGTCCATGCCCTCGATCGCACCGATCAGCTCCGTCGCCACGTCGGTGGGGGTCCCGCCGACGGCAGCCGACGGGTGCAGGGCCTCGGCGAGCTGGAGCGCGGTGGCGTCGTCGTGGACGACGCCGTTCACGTCGGTGGCCAGGTGCATGACGTTGGGGAGGTGGAGGACGAACGGGGCCTCGGGCACGTTCATGGAGGAGCAGTGCGGCTCGAGGGCGTCGGCGACGGAGCGCACGGCGTACTCGTGCTCCTCGAGGTCCTTGGAGGACCGGGCGAGCGTCGCGGCCAGCGCGAGGTCGCGGTCGTCGTGACCGGTACGACGGATCGTGCCGGCGAGGACGCGCGAGGTGACGAGGCCGCGCTCGCGGCGTACGAGCATCTCGGGCGTCGCACCGAACATGCCGTCGACGTGGAAGGTCCAGCACATCTCGTAGTCGTCAGCCAGTCGCGCCAGCGGCCCGCGGACGTCCAGCGGCTCGTCGGTCGTGGCCACCAGGTCGCGGGCCAGGACGACCTTCTCCAGGTGGCCCGACCCGATCCGGCCCACGGCATCGGCCACGACCGACATCCACTCGTCGCTGTTGAGGGCGCCGTCGGAGAACACCAGGCCGGTGCTCGGCTGGGGCGGTTGCGCGTTGACCAGCGCCGGTGCGTCGGCGTCGACGGTCGTCAGCCAGGTGCGGTCGCCTCGGCGTCCGACGACGTAGCGCGGCACGACCAGGACCGAGTCGCCGGGCTCGTCGGCGAACGCGAAGGAGCCGAAGCAGACCAGGCCCGTGCCCGGCTCGGCCACGTCGTCGCGCACGTCGCTGCGCGCGACCGTCTCGGACCACCACTTCACCGCGTCGCTGAAGCGGGTCGGGCCGTGGGTGCGGACCAGGGCTGCGACGCCCCACCCGACGAGCCCTTCTCCGCGGCGCAGCCAGGTGACCGGGTGGTCGTCGGGGACGAGGTCGAGCAGCGACCGGTCGGCGGCGACCTCGGGGTCGACGGCGACGGTCCGCACGGCCAGGGGCCCGGCGGTCCGACCGTGGGGAGACGACGTCACGACTCGGGAGCCTACGCCGGGCGTCCGCGGTCGCCCGTCAGTGCCCGGGAGAGAACCGCACCGGGAACTCCAGCGCTCCGGTGTTGCCTGACACGGGGAGCCAGCGCCCCGGGCCGTCCGGTACGGCATCGGGCATCCGCGCGGCGAGCAGCGGCAGCGCGACCGCCATGTCGGTGCGCGCGACGAAGTGGCCCAGGCAGTGGTGGACCCCCGACCCGAAGCCGAGATGGGGCGGGCGCACCTCGCGGATGTCGAACGAGGGGTCCGGCATCGCGAGGGGATCCGTGCCGGCGGAGTGGGAGAGCACCTGCACGATGCCGCCCTTGGGGATGTGGAGGTCGCCCAGGTCGACGTCCTCCCGGGCCTCGCGGGTCACCCAGGTGACGGTCGGATTGACGCGCATCACCTCCTCGACCGCCTGCTCGCCCAGCTCCGGACGCTCACCCAGGAGGCGCCACTGGTCGGGATGCTGCAGCAGGGTCTGGAGTGCGAGGCCGAGCTGGTTGCGCGTGGTCTCCATCCCTGCGAAGGCCAGGAACACCACTGCGACCGAGAGCTCCTCGCGGGTCAGCCTGCCGTCCTCGGCGGTGGAGGCCGCGATGAGGGTGCTGACCAGGTCATCGGCGGGCTCCTCGAGGCGGCGGGCGACCAGCTCGTCGACGAAACCGTAGAGGCCGTCGAGGGCTGCCTCGATGCGGGGCAGGTCGTCGCGGATGGCGATGCCGAACGACTTGCCCAGGTCGTCGGCCCAGTGGGCGAGCTGGCGCCAGTCCGCCTCGGGCAGGCCGATCAGCTGGCACAGGATCCGGGCCGCGTAGGGCTCGGCGAACTCCGAGATGAACTCCACCTCACCCCGAGGTGCGAAGTCGTCGACCAGCTCGTGGGCGAGTGCCTGGAACTGTGGCCGCATGGCCGCGATGACCTTGCTGCGGAACGCCGGCATGAGCAGTCGGCGGATGCGTCGGTGGTCGTCGCCCTCGAGGGAGAGGAGGGTCTCCTTCCACCAGCCCGCGAACCTGCCGGAGTAGATGCCGTTCTGCTCCGGCCACTTGGCGTTGCCCTGCTGGAACCGACGGTCTGCGAGCAGCGCCGCGGACTCCTCGTACCGCAGGAGCGCCCAGCCGAGGTTGGTCTCGACCCACCACCGTTGGGCACGGGCCGCGTGCACGACGTCCGAGGTGACGTCGAAGGTCGGGTCCGACAGGTCGAAGCGCACGGGAGCGGCCATGGCTCATGGTGGCCCATCCCCCGTCGTTCCGCGACCTCCGGGTGGGCGTGCCCCTGCCGGGCCGCCTACGCTCGCCACGTGGCCCGCGCTGAACTCGACAAGCAGCCCTCCGACGTCCGTCGCATGTTCGACACCGTCGCCAGGCGCTATGACCTCACCAACGACCTGATGACGGCAGGGATCCAGCGCAGCTGGCGCCGCTCGATGGTGAGGGCCGTCGGGCCGCGGCCGGGTGACCTGGTGCTGGACCTGGCGGCGGGGACCGGCTGCTCCAGCGAGCCGTTCGCGCAGCACGGCGCCATCGCGGTGGCCTGCGACTTCTCGGTCGGGATGCTGCGCCAGGGCAGGATCGACCGGCCTGCCGTGCCGTTCGTGGCAGGGGATGGCACTCGCCTGCCCTTCCTCGACGACACCTTCGACTCGGTGACGATCTCCTACGGGCTTCGCAACTTCGTCGATCCTCTCGTCGGGCTCCGGGAGATGCGACGCGTCGTCCGACCGGGCGGACGGCTGGTGGTCTGCGAGTTCAGCACGCCCACCAACCCGGCGTTCCGGGCGCTCTACCTCGACGGCTTCATGAGGGCACTCCCCGCCATCGCGTCGGTGACCGCCAGCGCCGCGGACGCCTACACCTACCTCGCCGAGTCGATCCGGGCCTGGCCCGACCAGGAGGGGCTGGCAACGCTGATCGCGGAGGCGGGCTGGCACGACCCGGAGTGGCGCAACCTGACCGGCGGCATCGTGGCCCTCCATCGGGCGACGGCATGACAATTAAGGCAGGCACCTGTGAGTTAAATCCGCAGGTGAGCGCGCCTATCGTGGCTGTGGCACCCCGACGTGACGAAGGGCACGCGCCGTCCTAGACTGGCCCTCGCGTCACTCGTGAACTCGTTCACAAAGTCACATGGACCTCTCGGAACATGACGGAAGGATCGCAGGATGGACCTCTACACGCCGGTGCTGGCGCTGGCCCTCCTGGCGGCAGGCTTCGCGGTCTTCTCGGTGCTCATGAGCGCCTTCATCGGGCCCAAGCGCTACAACCGCGCCAAGCTCGACTCCTACGAGTGCGGCATCGAGCCCACGCCGCACGCAGTGGGCGGTGGGCGGTTCCCCATCAAGTACTTCATCACCGCGATGCTCTTCATCGTCTTCGACATCGAGATCATCTTCCTCTACCCGTGGGCGGTGCACTTCGACGCCATGGAGGTCTTCGGCCTCATCGAGATGGTGCTCTTCATCGGCACGGTGTTCATCGCCTACGCATATGTGTGGCGACGCGGCGGCTTGGACTGGGACTGAGGTTCTTAAGACATGGGAATTGAAGAGAAGCTGCCCAGCGGCGTGCTCCTGACCACGGTCGAGGGCGTCGCGGGCTACATGCGCAAGGCCTCGTTCTGGCCCGCAACGTTCGGCCTGGCCTGCTGCGCCATCGAGATGATGACCACCGGCGGTCCCAAGTACGACCTCGGACGATTCGGCATGGAGGTCTTCCGGGCGAGCCCGCGCCAGGCCGACCTGATGATCGTCGCCGGCCGCGTCAGCCAGAAGATGGCTCCGGTGCTGCGCCAGATCTACGACCAGATGCCCGAGCCCAAGTGGGTCCTCGCGATGGGCGTGTGCGCCAGCTCCGGCGGCATGTTCAACAACTACGCGATCGTCCAGGGGGTCGACCACGTCGTCCCGGTCGACATGTATCTCCCGGGCTGCCCCCCGCGCCCCGAGATGCTGATGGACGCGATCCTCAAGCTCCACGACCAGGTCCAGAACACCAAGCTCGGTGCCAACCGCCGGGCTGAGGTCGAGGAGCTCGAGACCAACGCCCTGCGCGCCCTGCCCACCAGCGAGATGAAGGGGCTGCTCAGGTGAGCGAGGACAAGAACGTCGACGGCAAGGGCAAGCACGAGAAGGCCGTCGAGCAGCCGGCCGTCGACCAGTCCCCGGAGAACATCGCCCCATCCCAGGGTGAGGTGCGCTCCGTCGGCGTGCGGCACGGCATGTTCGGCGTCAGCGGCACCGGCGACACCTCCGGCTTCGGAGGGCTCGTCAGGCCGGTGATCTATCCCGGCGCCAAGCAGCGGCCCTACGGCGGCTGGTTCGACGAGGTGGCCGACGCCCTCGAGGCCCGACTCGACCAGACCGACCTGGGCGCCGCGATCGAGAGCGTCGTCGTGCACCGTGGCGAGATCACCTTCCACGTCCGCCGCCAGGACCTCCCGTTCGTGGCCCAGATGCTCCGCGACGACGAGGCGCTGCGCTTCGAGTTCTGTGCCGGCGTCAGCGGCGTCCACTACCCCGAGGACGCCGGGCGTGAGCTCCACGCGGTCTACCACCTGCTGTCGATGACCCACAACCGCCGCATCCGGCTCGAGGTGAGCGCGCCCGACAGCGACCCGCACATCCCGAGCCTCGTGAGCATCTACCCGACCAACGACTGGCACGAGCGCGAGGTGTGGGACATGTTCGGCATCCAGTTCGACGGCCACCCGGCGCTCGCACGCATCCTCATGCCCGACGACTGGCCGGGCCACCCCCAGCGCAAGGACTACCCACTGGGTGGCATCCCTGTCGAGTACAAGGGCGGCAGCATCCCGCCGCCGGACCAGCGGAGGTCCTACAACTGATGGACGAGACACAGCAGGACGTCTACGCCGACCCGAGCGAGACGAGTCAGGGGCGGGTGTTCACCGTCACCGGCCAGGACTGGGACTCGGTGACCCAGAGCATCGGCGACGCCGCCGACGAGCGGGTCGTCGTCAACATGGGCCCCCAGCACCCGTCCACCCACGGGGTGCTGCGCCTCATCCTCGAGCTGGAGGGCGAGACGGTGACCGAGGCCCGCTGCGGCATCGGCTACCTCCACACCGGCATCGAGAAGAACATGGAGTTCCGCTCCTGGGTCCAGGGCGTCACGTTCTGCACCCGCATGGACTACCTCTCACCGTTCTTCAACGAGGCGACCTACTGCCTGGGCGTGGAGCGGCTGCTCGACATCGAGGACGACATCCCTGAGAAGGCCCAGGTCATGCGGGTGCTCCTCATGGAGCTCAACCGCATCTCCTCCCACCTCGTCGCGATCGCGACCGGTGGCATGGAGATCGGGGCCCTCACCGTGATGACGATCGGCTTCCGCGAGCGCGAGCTCGTGCTCGACCTCTTCGAGCTCATCACCGGCCTGCGGATGAACCACGCGTTCATCCGTCCCGGCGGCGTGGCCCAGGACCTTCCCCCGGGCGCCCTCGACGAGATCCGCGACTTCGTCGTCCTGATGAAGAAGCGCCTCCCCGAGTACGCCGATCTCTGCAACGCCAACCCGATCTTCAGGCGGCGCCTCGAGGGCGTCGGGCACCTCGACCTGGCCGGGTGCCTGGCCCTGGGCATCACCGGCCCCGTCCTGCGCTCCACCGGCTACGCCTGGGACCTCCGCAAGTCCGAGCCCTACTCCGGCTACGAGGACTACGACTTCGACGTCCAGACCTGGGACACCTCCGACTCCTACGGGCGGTTCCGCATCCGGCTCAACGAGATGTGGGAGTCCCTCAAGATCGTCGAGCAGTGCGCTGAGAGGCTCGCAGGACTCGAGGGTGCCCCGGTGATGATCGGCGACAAGAAGATCGCCTGGCCGAGCCAGCTCGCGATCGGCAGCGACGGCATGGGCAACTCCCTCGACCACATCCGTCACATCATGGGCGAGTCCATGGAGGCCCTCATCCACCACTTCAAGCTGGTCACCGAGGGCTTCCGCGTCCCCGCCGGCCAGGCCTACGTGCCGGTGGAGTCGCCGCGAGGCGAGCTCGGAGCCCACGTCGTCTCCGACGGCGGCACCCGACCGGTCAGGGCGCACTTCCGCGACCCCTCGTTCACCAACCTGCAGGCGACGAGCGTGATGAGCGAAGGTGGGATGGTCGCCGACGTCATCGTCGCGATCGCGTCCATCGACCCCGTGATGGGAGGCGTTGACAGATGAGCGAGCCGAACGACGGGCGCACCAACGACAAGCAGTGGGTGGCCGGCGAGAGCCCCACCGAGGCGAGCGAGGAGCTCCTGACCGAGCGCGGCGTCCGCGCCACCGTGCCGGACCCCTTCGACGAGAACACCACCGCGCTCAGCGCGGAGACCTGGGCCGAGCTGCGCGAGATCGCCGCGCGCTACCCCCAGGCTCGCTCGGGCCTGCTGCCGATGCTCCACCTGGTCCAGTCCGTCGAGGGACGCGTCACCCCCGAGGGCATCGAGGCGTGCGCGCAGATCCTCGGGATCACCCCGGCCGAGGTCCACGGCGTCGCGACCTTCTACACGATGTACAAGCGCAAGCCGGTGGGCGACTACCACGTCGGGGTCTGCACCAACACCCTGTGCGCAGTCATGGGCGGCGACCTGATCTTCGAGCGTCTCAAGGACCACCTCGGCGTCGGCAACGACGAGACGACGCCGGCCGAGGAGGGCAGGTCCTCCATCACGCTCGAGCACGTCGAGTGCAACGCCGCCTGCGACTACGCGCCGGTGATGATGGTCAACTGGGAGTTCATGGACAACCAGACGCCCGAGTCGGCCGTCCAGGTGGTCGACGACCTGCGCGCCGGCAACGAGGTCCACTCCACGCGAGGACCCAGGCTCTGCACGTGGCGGGAGGCCGAGCGCGTGCTGGCCGGCTTCCCCGACGACCTCGCCGACGAGGGTCCGGCCGCCGGACCTGCCTCGCTCGTGGGGCTGAAAATCGCTCGCGAGAAGGGCTGGACCGCGCCCTCCTCCGAGAAGTCCGGGGGCGCAGACCTCCCCGACAGCAAGACCGAGGCCGTCCACGACGCCGACACCTCGCGTGCCGAGTCCGAGACGACCGTCGAGCAGACCTCGGGCAAGGAGGGCACCTCGGATGACTGACATGCTGACCCCGGTCCTGACGGACAACTGGGACGACGAGCGCGCCTGGACCCTCGCCTCCTACGAGGCGCGCGGCGGCTACGCCGGCGTCGACGCGGCGTTCGCCATGGAGCCCGACGCCGTCATCGAGGCGGTCAAGGAGTCGGGCCTGCGCGGTCGTGGCGGTGCCGGTTTCCCCACGGGGATGAAGTGGGGCTTCATCCCCCAGGACAACCCCAAGCCCAAGTACCTCGTGGTCAACGCGGACGAGTCCGAGCCGGGCACCTGCAAGGACATCCCGCTGATGATGGCGAGCCCGCACACCCTCATCGAGGGCGTGATCATCAGCTCCTACGCCATCCGCGCAGAGCACGCGTTCATCTACGTGCGCGGTGAGGTGCTCCACGTCATCCGCCGCCTCCAGCGCGCCGTGCAGGAGGCCTACCTGGCCGGCCACCTCGGTGCCAACATCCACGGCTCGGGCTACAACCTCGACCTGGTCGTCCACGCCGGTGCAGGGGCCTACATCTGTGGTGAGGAGACTGCGCTGCTCGAGGGCCTGGAAGGACGCCGTGGCCAGCCTCGCCTGCGGCCGCCGTTCCCGGCCGTGGCCGGGCTCTACGCCAGTCCGACCGTGATCAACAACGTCGAGTCGATCGCGTCGGTCCCCAGCATCATCAACAACGGCGCCGACTGGTTCGCCTCGATGGGCACCGAGAAGTCCCAGGGCTACGGCATCTTCAGTCTCTCTGGCCACGTCACCAACCCCGGCCAGTACGAAGCCCCGCTCGGCATCACCCTGCGCGAGCTGATCGACCTGGCCGGAGGCATCCGCTCGGGCCACGAGCTGAAGTTCTGGACGCCCGGCGGCTCCAGCACCCCGCTGCTGACGCCCGAGCACCTCGACACGCCCCTGGACTTCGAGGCGGTCGGTGCGGCGGGGTCGATGCTCGGCACCCGCGCGCTGCAGATCTTCGACGAGACCACGTGCGTCGTACGCGCGGTCCTGCGCTGGACCGAGTTCTACAAGCACGAGTCCTGTGGCAAGTGCACGCCGTGTCGCGAGGGCACGTGGTGGCTGGTGCAGTGCCTGACCCGTCTCGAGGCCGGACAGGGCACCGAGGACGACCTGGAGCTGGTCCTGGACCAGTGCGACAACATCCTGGGCCGCTCCTTCTGCGCCCTCGCCGACGGGGCGGTGAGCCCGATCGCGAGCTCGATCAAGTACTTCCGTGAGGAGTACCTCGCCCACCTCACCCACGGCGGCTGCCCGTTCGACCCGACCGCCTCCGCCCTCTTCTCCGTTGAGGGAGCAACTGCATGACCACCCAGAAGTCCGACGCCGCATCCACCGTCGAGAAGTCCGACCTCGTCACCCTGACGATCGACGGGGTCGAGGTCAGCGTGGCCAAGGACACCCTGGTCATCAGGGCTGCCGAGCAGATCGGCGTCCAGGTCCCGCGGTTCTGCGACCACCCGCTGCTCGCGCCCGTCGGGGCCTGCCGCCAGTGCCTGGTGGACGTCCCCGACGCCGGCAACGGCCGTGGCTTCCCCAAGCCACAGGCGTCGTGCACCCTGCCGGTCGCCGAGGGGATGGTCGTCAACACCCAGGCCACCAGCCCGGTCGCCGACAAGGCGCAGCAGGGGATGATGGAGTTCCTGCTCATCAACCACCCGCTCGACTGCCCGGTGTGCGACAAGGGCGGCGAGTGCCCCCTCCAGAACCAGGCGATGAGCAACGGCCGCGGTGAGTCCCGGTTCTCCGCCACGGGCGGCGTCAAGCGCACCTTCCCCAAGCCGATCAACATCTCGCCCCAGATCCTGCTCGACCGCGAGCGCTGCATCGTGTGCCAGCGCTGCACCCGCTTCGCCAACGAGATCGCGGGCGACCCGTTCATCGCGCTCGTCGAACGAGGTGCGCAGCAGCAGATCGGCATCGCAGAAGATGCGCCGTTCCTGTCCTACTTCGCGGGCAACACCATCCAGATCTGCCCGGTCGGTGCGCTGACGTCGGAGGACTACCGCTTCCGGTCGCGTCCCTTCGACCTCGTCTCCAACCAGAGCGTCGCCGAGCACGACGCCTGCGGCGCCGCGATCCGCGTCGACCACCGTCGCGGCAAGGTCATGCGTCGACTGGCCAGCGACGACCCGGCCGTCAACGAGGAGTGGATCAGCGACAAGGACCGCTTCGGCTTCCACTACCCGATGCAGGCCGACCGGCTCACCTATCCGCAGGTCCGCGAGAACGGCGTGCTCCGTCCGGCGTCGTGGCCCGAGGCGTTCGCCGTGGCTGCGCGTGGGCTCCGCGAGGCCGGCGCCAGCGGTGTGCTGACGGGTGGTCGACTGACGGCGGAGGACGCCTACGCCTACGCCAAGTTCGCCCGGGTCTCGCTCGGCACCAACGACATCGACTTCCGTGCCCGTCCCCACACCGCCGAGGAGGCCGACTTCCTGGCGGCCCACGTGGCGCTCTCGGGTGACGTCGAGTACTCCGACCTGGAGAACGCGCCCCTGGTCGTGCTCGTGGGGCTGGAGCCCGAGGACGAGGCGGCCACGATCTTCCTGCGGCTGCGCAAGGCGTCACGACACGGCACCCAGGTGGTTGCCGTCGCGCCCTTCGCCACCCGCGGCCTCGGCAAGATGAACGGCCGCCTGATCCAGACCGCCCCCGGCGGCGAGGCCGAGGCGATCACCGCGCTGAAGGACCACACCGAGATCAGCATCGGCAAGGACACCGTCATCCTCGTCGGCGAGCGCCTCGCGGGCGTCCACGGCGGCCTGACCGCCGTGGCCGACCTCGCCCGCACCACGGGGGCCCGAGCAGCCTGGGTCCCGCGACGAGCCGGCGACCGCGGAGCCGTCGAGGCCGGGGCGCTGCCCAACCTGCTGCCCGGGGGTCGGCCCGTGGCCGACGCCGCGGCGCGCGTCGACCTCGCCGCTGCGTGGGGCGTGGACTCGCTGCCGGACAAGGTCGGACGAGACGGGGACACCATCGTCGCCGCCCTTGCCAAGGGCGAGCTCGGCGGCCTGGTCGTGGCCGGCGTCGACCCGGACGACACGCGCGACCCCGCGGGCTTCCGTGCGGCTCTCGAGGCTGCCTCGTTCGTGGTCAGCCTCGAGCTGCGCGCCACCGATGTCACCCGCGTCGCCGACGTCGTGCTCCCGGTGGCGCCGGTGACCGACAAGGCAGGCACGTTCGTCACCTGGGAGGGTCGTCCGCGGCCCTTCGATGCCGTGTTCACCAACCCCGCGTCACTTCCTGACCTGCGCATCCTCTCCGGCATCGCCGACGAGCTCGCTGCGCTCGGTGCAGCTGGCACGCTGGGCATCCGGACCGTCTCCGAGGCCCGGGCCGAGATGGAGGCCCTCGGGCCCTGGGACGGCCCGCGAGCCCAGCTCACCCTCGGCAAGCCGCCGCGTGCCAGCAAGCCCAAGGCCGGCTCGATGGTGCTCTCCACGTGGAAGCAGCTGATCGACCAGGGTGTGATGCAGGACGGCGAGCCCCACCTGCGCGCCACGGCCCGGCCGGCGGTCGCGCGGGTGAGCCAGTCGTCGTACGACGCCCTCTTCGGCATGCTCGAGGGCCCGGCCGAGGCGACCCTCACCGGCGACAGGGGCTCGGTGACGCTGCCCGTGGAGGTGGCCGAGATGCCTGACGGCGTCGTGTGGGTGCCTGCCAACTCGTTCGGTCGGGGGGTGCTCGCCGACCTCGCGTCCCCGGGCAGCTCGGTGATCGTGAAGGGAGCACGCAAGTGAACCTGTCGCTCATCGACGCGCTGCCCCTGGTGGCGATCCCCGACGGCGGTCTCGCTGCCTTCGGCAAGGACCCTTGGTGGGTCATCCTGGTCAAGGCGCTGCTGATCTTCGTGGTGCTCGTGCTCCTCACGCTCTTCAACATCTGGCTGGAGCGACGCGTGGTGGCCCGGATGCAGCACCGCATCGGGCCCAACGTCAACGGCCCCTTCGGCCTGCTGCAGTCGCTGGCCGACGGCGTGAAGCTGGCGCTGAAGGAGGACATCATCCCCAAGGCCGCCGACAAGGTGGTCTTCCTGCTCGCGCCCGTACTGGCCGTCGTGCCGGCGTTCGTGACCTGGGCGGTGATCCCGTTCGGCCCCGAGGTCAGCTTCTTCGGCGAGCGGACCCCCCTGCAGCTCACCGACATGCCGGTCGCCGTGCTCTTCCTGCTGGCGATCGCCTCGATCGGGATCTACGGCATCGTCCTGGGAGGCTGGTCCTCCGGCTCGACCTACTCCCTGCTCGGCGGGCTCCGCTCGAGCGCCCAGATGATCTCCTACGAGGTCGCCATGGGTCTGGCGCTGGTCGCGGTGTTCCTCTACGCCGGCTCGATGTCGACCTCCGAGATCGTCGCCGCGCAGGACGAGCTCTGGTTCGGCCTGATCCTGGCACCCTCGTTCATCATCTACATGATCTCGATGGTGGGGGAGACCAACCGCGCCCCCTTCGACCTCCCCGAGGCAGAGGGTGAGCTGGTCGGCGGCTTCCACACCGAGTACTCCAGCCTGAAGTTCGCGCTGTTCTTCCTCGCCGAGTACATCAACATGGCCACCGTGTCGGCCATCGCCACGACGCTGTTCCTCGGCGGCTGGGCCGCACCGTGGGGCATCGAGCACATCTGGCCCGGCGCCAACGAGGGCTACTGGCCGCTGCTGTGGTTCTTCGGCAAGGTCTTCCTCTTCATCTTCATGTTCATCTGGCTGCGCGGCTCGCTGCCCCGCCTGCGCTACGACCAGTTCATGGCGCTGGGGTGGAAGGTCCTGATCCCGCTGTCCCTGCTGTGGATCATCGCGGTCGCGACCATCCGGGTGCTCTCGCTCGACGGCGGCATCGACCGGACCTACCTCGTCGCAGCCTTCGCGGTGGCGCTGGTGCTGGCCATCGGGCTGATGTTCATGGGCGACGGCGAGGACGACGACACGTCGCAGCCCGAGGCGTCCGAGGAGCCCCACGACGCCTTCGCGGGCGGCTTCCCGGTTCCGCCGATGCCTGCCGGCGGTGCGGTCCGGGGCGCGGCTGCCCCGGTCACCTTCGCCGCCAGCCGCACCGTCACCGGCTCGGCCACCACCGATCCGACCGCCACCGATCCGACCGCCACCGAGGGGGATGAAGACCGATGAGCGAGTCCAAGGGCTTCAAGGAGCAGTTCTGGGACCCCGTCGCGGGGTTCGGCGTCACCTTCCGCACGATGTTCCGGAAGGTCGTCACCGAGCAGTACCCCTTCGAGAAGCTGCCGACCGCGCCGCGCTTCCACGGACGACACCAGCTCAACCGCTGGCCCGACGGCCTGGAGAAGTGCATCGGCTGCGAGCTGTGCGCCTGGGCGTGCCCTGCGGACGCGATCTACGTCGAGGGTGCTGACAACAGCGAGGACGAGCGGTTCAGCCCTGGGGAGCGCTACGGCCGCGTCTACCAGATCAACTACCTGCGCTGCATCCTGTGCGGCCTGTGCATCGAGGCCTGTCCCACGCGCGCCCTCACGATGACCAACGAGTACGAGCTGGCCGACACCAGTCGTGCCGATCTCATCTACGAGAAGTCCGACCTGCTCGCCCCGCTCCTTCCGGGCATGGAGCAGCCGCCGCACCCCATGCGACTGGGTGACGACGAGAAGGACTACTACCGCGGCACCTACAGCGCACCCGCTCCCACCGAGGGAGGGGCCCGGTGACCTTCTGGATCCTCGCGCCCCTGATGGTCGCCGCCGCCCTGGGCATCCTCTTCGTCCGCAAGGCCGTCCACGCGGCCCTCCTGCTGGCCGTGGTGATGATGGGGCTGGCGGTGCTCTACCTCGCACTCGGCGGGCCGTTCCTCTTCGCCGTGCAGATCATCGTCTACACCGGCGCGATCTTGATGCTCTTCCTCTTCGTCATGATGCTCATCGGCGTCGATGCCTCCGACTCGCTCGTGGAGACGATCCGGGGCCAGCGCGTCCTGGCCGTCCTGCTCGGCGTGGCGCTGGGCATCGTGCTCGTCCTGGCGCTCGGCCAGGTCACCCTCGGTGCCGTCCAGGGGCTGGGCGAGGCCAACGCCGGGGGCAACGTCCCGGCACTCGCGAACATCCTCTTCTCGCGCTACGTCTTCGCCTTCGAGGCGACCAGCGCCCTGCTCATCACCGCCGCGATGGGTGCGATGGTCCTGGCCCACCGCGAGAGGCTCACGCCGCGCGCGGGCCAGCGTGCCCAGGCCGCGCGGCGCATGCGCGACTACGCCGAGCACGGCAAGCACCCCGGTCCGCTCCCTGCCCCGGGCGTCTACGCCCGCCACAACGCGGTCGACACGCCTGCCCTGCTCCCTGACGGCTCGCCGTCGGAGGCGTCGGTCTCCCGCGTGCTCGCCGCTCGTGGCACGGTGCGGTCCGCCCCGGCCATGGCCGAGGACATCGAGGAGGTGCGCCGACAGCTCGCCGGGCTCGACCAGCACAGCGATCCCAGCGAGATGCCGGAGACCTCGGGCAAGTCGGGCACCCCGGCCAACACGGAGGAGGACAAGTGACCGAGTACGTCGTCCTCTCGGCGATCCTGTTCACCATCGGGTGCGTCGGCGTGCTCACGCGTCGCAACGCGCTCGTGGTCTTCATGTGCGTCGAGCTGATGCTCAACGCCTGCAACCTCGCCTTCGTCGCGTTCGCCCACCAGCACGGGAACCTCGACGGCCAGGTCGCGGCCTTCTTCGTGATGGTGGTGGCCGCAGCCGAGGTCGTCATCGGCCTGGCGATCATCATGACCATCTTCCGCACGCGACGCTCGGCCTCGGTCGACGACGCCAGCCTGCTGAAGTACTGAGGGAGCTGTCGTGACTTCACTTGTGTCCCCCATGCCGTTCGTGGGGCTGTCGATGAGCGAGGGCTCATCGGTCCCGTTGGTGTCGCCCGACACCGGTGCGGGCGGCGTGTTCGACCTGCTGTGGCTGGTCGTCGCCCTGCCGGCGCTCGGCGCGATCGTCCTGCTGGTCGGCGGGCCTCTCGCGCGCGGCGCGATGGACAAGTGGGGGCACTGGATCGGTACCGCCGCCGCCGCGGCCTCCTTCGTCCTGAGCCTCGTCCTCTTCATCGCGCTCCTCGGCCGCGGCGAGGAGGAGCGCCAGATCGGCCAGCACCTCTTCACCTGGTTCGAGAGCGGTTCCCTCGAGGTCGGGATGGACCTCCTCTACGACCAGCTCTCCGCGCTGTTCCTGCTGCTGATCACCGGCGTGGGCACGCTGATCCACGTCTACTCCATCGGCTACATGGAGCACGACGCGCGCCGCCGCCGGTTCTTCGGCTACCTCAACCTCTTCGTCGCCGCGATGCTGACCGTCGTCCTGGCGGGCAACTTCGTCGTGCTGTTCCTCGGGTGGGAGGGTGTCGGCCTGGCGTCCTACCTCCTCATCGGCTTCTGGCAGCACAAGCCCACGGCTGCAGCCGCCGCCAAGAAGGCCTTCGTGATGAACCGCGTCGGTGACATCGGGCTCTCACTCGGCATCGCGCTGCTGATGGCGACCTTCGGCACCACCGACTTCGGCCGCGTCAGCGAGATGACGTCGGAGGCCACGTCGGGCACGATGACCGCGATCGGGCTCCTGCTGCTGCTCGCCGCGTGCGCCAAGTCGGCGCAGGTCCCGCTCCAGGGCTGGCTGCTCGACGCGATGGAGGGCCCCACGCCCGTCTCGGCGCTGATCCATGCCGCCACCATGGTCACCGCCGGTGTCTACCTGGTCGTCCGCTCCAACTTCGTCTTCGAGTACTCCGAGGTGGCGCAGACGGCCGTCGTCGTGGTCGCCGTCGTCACGCTCCTCTTCGGTGCGGTCATCGGTTGTGCGAAGGACGACATCAAGCGCGTGCTGGCCGGGTCGACGATGAGCCAGATCGGCTACATGATGCTCGCGGCCGGTCTCGGGCCCGTCGGCTACCCGTTCGCGATCTTCCACCTGCTGACCCACGGCTTCTTCAAGGCCAACATGTTCCTGGGCGCTGGCTCGGTCATGCACGGGATGAACGACGAGGTCGACATGCGCCGCTACGGCGCACTCGCCAAGGTCATGCCGATCACCTTCATCACCTTCGCGATGGGCTACCTGGCGATCATCGGGTTCCCGCTCTTCTCCGGGTTCTGGTCCAAGGACAAGATCATCGAGAGCGCGCTCGCCGAGAACCTCTTCGTGGGGCTGCTCGCGCTGCTGGGTGCCGGCATCACCGGCTACTACATGACGCGCCTGATGCTGATGACCTTCTTCGGCCCCACCCGCGCCAACGGCACGGGCGTGCGCTGGGCCGACGACGCCCACCCGCACGAGTCGCCGTCGGTGATGACCGGCCCGCTGGTCGCGCTGGCCGCCCTCTCGGTGCTGGGCGGGGTGCTGCTGCTCGGCAACTGGATCGTCGACTGGCTCACTCCGGTGACCGGGCACGCCGAGCACCACGAGCCGCCGCTGCCGGCGATCGTCATCACCATGATCATCGTGGCCGTCGTCGCGCTCGGCGTGGCTGCCGCCTGGTTCCTGGTCGGCAAGCGCGACGTGCCTCGCGTCGCCCCTCGCGACGTCTCCTGGGCCACCCGGGCCGCTCGGGCCGACCTCTACGGTGACGCCGTCAACGATGCGGTGGTGGTCCGACCGACCGGGGCGCTCACGCGCGGCCTGGCGACGTTCGACCGCCGCGGCGTCGACGGAGTCGTCGAGGGCAGCGCTGCCGCAGCCGGTGGCTTGTCGCAGACGATGCGCAAGGCCCAGAACGGGTTCGTCCGCTCCTACGCCCTGTCCATTCTCGGCGGCGCCCTCGTGGTCGTCCTGGCCCTCCTGGCGGTGAACCTCGGATGAACGAGCTCCCCATCCTCTCGATCCTGATCGCGCTGCCCCTTCTGGGTGCTGTCGCGACGGCCTTCCTCCCGGGAGCCACGGCACGCCTGGTCGGCATCGCGTTCGCCGGAGCGACCCTGGTGCTCGCCGCGGTCACCGCGCTGACGTCGTACGACGTCGGTGGCGGGATGCAGCTCACCGAGACGCACACCTGGATCGAGGCACTGGGCGTCCACTACGCGCTCGGCGTCGACGGCCTGGGCCTGCTCATGGTGCTGCTGACCGCTCTGCTCGTCCCCATCGTCCTGGTGGCCTCCTGGCGTGAGGCAGACGACGAGGGCAACGGCGGCAGCAGCGCCTTCGTGGCCTGGACCCTGGCGCTCGAGGCCCTCTCGCTCGCGGTGTTCACGGCGACCGACGTCTTCTTGTTCTACGTCGTCTTCGAGGCGACGCTGATCCCCGCCTACTTCCTCATCGGCGGCTTCGGTCGCGCGGGACGTGGCCGTGCGGCGACGAAGTTCCTGATCTACCAGCTCGCCGGTGGACTGGTGATGCTCGCGTCGGTGATCGGGCTCTACGTCGTCTCGGCCGACAACGGCACCCCGAGCTTCCTGCTGTCCGACCTGGCGGCACTCGACATCGACGAGACCACCCAGCGGTGGCTCTTCGTGGGCTTCTTCATCGCGTTCGCCGCCAAGGCGCCGATGTTCCCCCTGCACACCTGGCTGGCCGACACGACCGAGAAGGCCACCACCGGCACCTCGGTGCTGCTGGTGTGCATCCTGGACAAGATCGGCACCTTCGGCATGCTGCGCTTCTGCCTGGGGCTGCTGCCGGAGGCGTCGCAGTGGGCCACGCCCGTGGTCGTGGTGCTCGCCCTCATCTCGATCATCTACGGCGCGCTCGTGGCCATCGGCCAGGACGACGTGCTCAGGCTGATCGGTCTGACGTCGCTGTCCCACTTCGGCTTCATCGTGCTCGGCATCTTCGTCTTCAGCAGCACCGGAGGCGCTGGCGCGATCCTCTACATGGTCAACCACGGCATCGCGACGGCGCTGATGTTCCTGGTGGCGGGCTTCCTCATCCGCCGCACCGGCACTGCCTCGATCCGTCAGATGGGCGGTGTCGAGCGGACCGCGCCGGTGCTGGCCGGTCTCTTCCTGGTCGGTGGCCTCGCGGCGGCAGGGCTGCCGGGCCTCGCGCCGTTCGTGTCCGAGCTGATGGTGATCATCGCGGCCTTCCAGCACCACTGGCTCGTCGGCGCCGTCGCCGTGCTCGCCATCGTGCTGGCAGCGGTCTACGCCCTCTGGATGTACCAACGCACGATGACCGGGGAGGGCGGCGTCGATGCGACACCTGTGCCCGACCTCGACCGCCGCGAGGTCGGGGTACTGGCCCCGCTGGTGCTCGGCCTGCTGCTCTTCGGCTTCTACCCGATGCCGTTGCTCGACACGATCAACCCGTACGTCCACGACACCCTGGCGCAGGTCGGCGTGACCGACCCGGCGCCGACGGTGGAAGGGACCACGCCCCACACGACCACTGAGGGGGGTCACCAGTGACCGACTTCGTCAAGCCCAGCGTCGACTACTTCGAGCTGTGGCCGCTGCTGGCGGTGTTCGCGGTCGCGTGCCTCGGGGTGGTCGTCGAGGCCTTCGTGCCGCGCGCCTGGCGCTACCTCTCGCAGGTGCTGCTGACCATGGTCGGCCTCGGTGCCGCTCTCGTCGGTGTCGTCGCGGTCGCCGCTCGCTACGGCGCCGACGACGCGGCGGAGGAGGGCCTGGCCCACGCCGACGGTGCCGCCTACGGCCTTCTCGCCATGGGCGGGACCATCGCGGTCGACGGCCCCACGCTCTTCATCTGGGGCCTGGTCCTGCTGCTCGCGCTCGTGGGCACGCTGCTCTTCGCCGAGCGCCACCTCGACGGTGGCGTGAGCGCCTTCGCAGGCCAGGCGGCGGCCCTGCCCGGGACCGACGCCGAGCGCGAGGCCTACGCCGCCAACCGCGAGCACACCGAGGTCTACCCGCTCTTCATGTTCGCGGTCTTCGGGATGATGATCTTCCCCGCGGCCAACGACCTGCTCACGATGTTCGTGGGCCTGGAGATCCTCTCCCTGCCTCTCTACCTGCTGAGTGCGCTGGCCCGGCGTCGTCGCCTCCTGAGCCAGGAAGCGGCCCTGAAGTACTTCCTGCTGGGGTCGTTCTCCTCGGCCTTCTTCCTCTACGGCGCGGCCCTGATCTACGGCTTCTCCGGTTCGATGTACTTCGCCGACATCAACGAGGCCGTGCGCAACGACGTCGGCAGCTCGGCCATGCTGCTCATCGGCACCGGCTTCCTCTCCGTCGGGCTGCTCTTCAAGGTCGGGGCGGTGCCGTTCCAGGCCTGGACCCCCGACGTCTACCAGGGAGCGCCCACGCCGGTCACGGCCTTCATGGCAGCCGGCACCAAGGTCGCCGCCTTCGGCGCGATCATGCGTCTCTTCTACGTCGCCCTCGGCGCCGACCGTGCCTCGTGGCAGCCCATGCTGTGGATCATCGCGATCCTCTCGATGTTCGTCGGAGCGGCGCTGGCGATCACCCAGAGCGACATCAAGCGGCTGCTGGCCTACTCGTCGGTGGCCCACACCGGGTTCATCCTCACCGGGGTGCTCGGCGTGCAGGCGACCAGCGACCTTGCTGTGGGCGAGATCAGCTCGCTGCAGGCGGTGCTCTTCTACCTCGTCACCTACGGGTTCGCGACCCTCGGCGCCTTCGCGGTCGTCAGCCTGGTGCGCGACTCCGGCGGCGAGGCGACGGCCATCGAGCGCTGGTCCGGCCTCGGCAAGGAGTCGCCGGTCGTGGCCGGTGTCTTCGCCTTCTTCCTGCTCGCCATGGCAGGCATCCCGCTGACCTCCGGCTTCGTCGGCAAGCTGGCCGTCTTCTCCGTCGCCCTGGCGGCCGGAGCGTGGCCCGTGGTCGTCGCGGCCGTGCTGGCGAGTGCCCTTGCGGCCTACCTCTACGTCCGGGTGATCAAGGCCATGTACTTCGACGAGCCCGTCGGTCAGGGGCCCACGGTGGTCTACCCCTCCGTCCTGACGGCCACGACGATCGCGATCGGTGCCGCGGTGACCCTGGTCCTCGGCGTCCTGCCAGGCCCGATGCTCGACCTGGCCGGACTTGCGGGAGAATTCATCAGGTGACCGTCCCCCCGGCCCCGGACCTGGCTCTCCCCGTCGTCGACGAGGAGCTGGAGAGGCGCCTCGCCCGGCGTCTCGCCGCGGTCGAGGAGCAGCTCATCGGTCACTGCCGCGGCCGCACCGACTACGTCTCCACCGCGGCCGCGCACTTGATGGCCGCGGGCGGCAAGCGCTTCCGCCCGTTGCTGGTGCTGCTGGCTGCCGAGACCGGCCCGAAGCCGGACGCACCGGAGGTCCTCACCGCGGCGTGCGTCGTCGAGCTCACCCACGTGGCCTCCCTCTACCACGACGACGTCATGGACGAGGCGGCCCTGCGCCGCGGCGCCGACACCGCCAACGCTCGCTGGGACAACCACGTCGCGATCCTCACCGGTGACTTCCTCTTCGGGAAGTCCTCCGAGCTGACCGCCGACCTCGGGCCGGACGCCGTACGCATCCAGGCCAGGACCTTCACGCGCCTGGTCGAGGGGCAGATCCTCGAGACCGTCGAGCCCGGTCCCGGTGAGGACCCGCTGGCCCACTACCTCGAGGTCGTCGCCGGCAAGACGGGCTCGCTGATCGCGACGTCGGCCCGCTACGGCGCCATGTTCGGCGGCGCGTCCGCCGAGGTGGTCGAGGCGCTGAGCCAGTACGGCGAGATCGTCGGCTCGGCCTTCCAGCTCTCCGATGACATCCTCGACATCGCGTCCGAGTCGGGCGAGTCGGGCAAGACGCCAGGCACCGACCTTCGTGAGGGCGTTCCCACGCTGCCGATCCTGATGGCCAAGGCGTCCACCGATCCTGCGGATGCGCGGCTCCTGGAGCTGCTCTCCGCCGACCTCACCGACGACGCGTTGCACGCCGAGGCCCTCGACCTGCTCCGCAAGCACTCGGCCATGCAAGAGGCCCGCGCCTTCGTGGTGGCCCGCGCTGAGGAGGCGAAGGCCCTCCTCTCGGTGCTCGACCCCGGGTCCGTGCGCACCGCCCTGGAGTCGTTCGCCGACGTCGTCGCGAGTCGCACGGCCTAGCCCCGTCCCTCGGGCACCTTCCCGGGCAGGATTGCTCCCATGACGGCTCGGTGCCTCTTCCTGACCCATCCTGAAGTCGTGGTTGATCCGTCCACACCCGTCACGCGATGGAGCCTTTCGGACGTCGGACGGGCGCGAGCGCACACGTTTGCGCGCGTGCTGGTGGGCCAGGGCTGGGAGCTCATTGTGTCGAGCGAGGAGCAGAAGGCTGTGGAGACGGCCGAGATCCTGGGCGAGGCCCTCGGGCTCCCCGTCGCGAACGACCCTGAGCTCGGGGAGAACGACCGCTCCGCGACTGGCTTCCTGCCGCCGGAGGAGTTCGAACGGACCGCTGACCGCTTCTTCGCTCGGCCCGATGAGGCGGTGCGCGGCTGGGAAACGGCGGCATCAGCGCAAAGGCGGATCGTCGCCGCAGTCCGCCGTGTCTCCGCCGCGGCGCCGGGTCGGCGCATCGTCTTCGTCGGGCACGGAGCGGTCGGAGGCCTGTTGCTCGGCGATCTGACGGACCTCCCGATCAGCCGTGAGCTAGACCAGCCGAGACAGGGCTCCTGGTTCGCGTTCGACCCCACGACCTGGTCGACGAATGACTCATGGCGCGCGCTACCCGAGGGCTGACGTCGGTGTAGTCGCACGTCCTCGGCAAAGCGGGGACGTGCGCCGGCGGCCGGGAGCCAGGGTCCCGACATGCCTGTATCCCCGCCGCAGGATCGTCGGCGGGGTGTGGGGCGGGGTCAATGTCGTAGGTCGTCGGTGGTTGAGGAAGGACGGAGTCCTGTCTCGAAACCAGACTCGGCGAGCGCGGTCGTGCCGTCGTGGTCGCGGAGGTAGCGGTGGCCGTGAGGGCTGGTCCACTCGAAGATTCCCGGCTCGACCATGGTGTAGCGCCAGCCGGTGTGGGTCTTGAGTCGGTGGTGGAAGGTGCACAACGCGGCGAGGTTCGCTGTCTCGGTTGGCCCGGGTTGGGGTCTGCCTTCTGCTTGGGCGTCGTGGTCGTAGGGCTCGATGTGGTCGACCTGGCAGCGCCGCGCGGGTCGTGTGCAATGCGGGAACACGCAGGTCCGGTCCCGCAGGGCGACGTGCTCGCGGATCCGGTCGGGGATCGCGTAGCCGTTGGCTCGCAACGGCTGGTTGAGGTCGATGACTGGCTTGAGGACCACCTTGGTGTGGGAGTTACCGCACCAGGTCTTGACCTGATCGAGCAGGAGGAGACGCATACCTTCCTCCATGCGGCCGAGGTGGTCGAAGGAGATCCCACCGTCACCGACCGCGGCAGCGGTGAGGTGGATGTGGAGGACGAGCTGACGGGCCGCGGGGAGCCGCGGGGTGGGGGTTGTCGGGGTTTCGTGACGGGCCTGGCGGCCCTCCTCAACCACCGAAGGTGGCTGGCCGTCGTCAGCCGCTGAGGACTCGTGGCCGAGGAGGCCGGCGAGGTCGAGGCTGGTCTGGGTGCGGGCGAGGTGGCCGAGGGCGAGGGCGCGGCGGGCATCCAACGACTCGGTGGACCCGAGCGCCTTCAACGCGGCGGCGTGGTGGGTGAGGGTGTGATCGAGGTCGAGGGCATCGATCAGGTCGAGGGAGGCGTTGACCGAGATGGTGCCGCACCGGGAGACGATGTCCTTCTCGATGGTGACGTGCCGGGTCTCGCGCGGTGACCTCTCGTCGTCGGGGTCGGTGGTGTCGAGCTGGAACCGGGTGATGGCCTCGGTGACCAGCCGGTCGAGCTGCGCGGCGCCGACCTTGCCGGCCACGGCGGCGACCTGGGCGTCGATCCACCCGGCGGCCTCGAGGGTCAGGGCGGGGGAGGCGTGGGCGGTGGCCTCGGCCACCAGCCGGGCACGCCACGCCGGGACCCGTCCGGACTGGACGGCCTTCCAGAGTCTGGGGAGGCGATGCCTGAGTTCGAGGGCGTTGCCGATCAGTCTCTTCGCCGCGGTGGTGGAGACGCCCAGGACGGCGCCGAGCTCGGCGCAGCAGAACTCCGCCACCAGCGGTGTGCCCGGGCCGGCGAGGGGTTCTTCGTGTTCACAGCCCGGGATCGAGAACCCGGCGGCGTGGTGGATCGACTCCGGTGGGTGCAGGTCAGCCCACTCCGCAGCCAGGGTCAGGACATCCGCGGCGGCCCTGTTCTCGATCGCTCGTCGTTCCTTCACCGCCGCCAGCAATGCAGCGGCCGAACCCGGCTGCGTCATGGTGGTGGCGGTGGTGGTGGGCATGACTCAATCCAACAGGGGACCACCGACAGTCGGCGGTCGAGGAAAGCGCCATTCCACAGGGGTTTCGAGACAGGACTCCGTCCTTCCTCAGCCAGCGAGCGGGGCGTGGTTTCGAGACAGGACCCTTCGAGACGGCCGCGGGTGGTTTCGAGACAGGACTCCGTCCTTCCTCAACCAGCGAGGTGGGGCGTGGTTTCGAGACAGGACTCCGTCCTTCCTCGACCGGCGGGCGCAGCGGTGGACCACACCCGGTGCCCGATCAGCAGGCAGAGGCCTCGGCCACGAGCCGGAGCTGGCGACGGCGATGGTTGAGGGCCTCGACGGTGAACACGACCAGCGCCAGCCAGACCAGCGCGAACCCGATCCAGCGTCCGGCAGGCATGTCCTCGCGGAAGAGGGCGACTCCGAGGATGAACTGGATGATCGGAGCGAGGTACTGGAGGAGCCCGAGCGTCACCATCGGGACCCTGGTGGCAGCTGCCCCGAAGAGCATCAGCGGGATCGCGGTGACGATGCCGGCGGTGGTGATGAGCAGGGCGTGGCCGGGGCCCTCACTGATGAAGTGGGAGCTGCCGGTCGCGGCCAGCCACGCGAGGTAGACGCCCGCCAGTGGGGCGAGCATGAGGGTCTCCACGGTCAGGGACTCGACGGCGCCGACCCCGGCCTGCTTCTTGGCCAGCCCGTAGGTGCCGAAGGAGCAGGCGAGCACGAGTGCGACCCACGGAGGTCGGCCGTAGTCCACGGTCAGGACCACGACGGCCAGCGTGGCGACCGCCATGGCGACCCACTGCAGGCGTCGCAGGCGCTCACCGAGGATGAACACTCCCATCAGCACCGTGACCAGCGGGTTGATGAAGTAGCCCAGCGACGCCTCGACGACCCGGCCGTTGTTGACCCCCCAGATGTAGACCGCCCAGTTCACCGAGATGACCACGGCCGCCAGCGCGAGCAGCCACATCACCCTCCGGTCGGCGACAACCGCACGCAACGACGGCGTACGACGCCACAGCGCCACGATCGCGACCATGGTGATCGCCGACCAGACGATCCGGTGCGCCAGGATCTCGACCGCGCCGGCCGGCTCCAGCAGGGGCCAGTAGAGGGGGAAGGCACCCCACAGGCCGTAGGCGAGAGTTCCGTAGAGCAGCCCGCGACCGGACGCGAGGACGACGGGAGGGCGGGCTGGCACGAAAAGCAGGATAGGTGTGGGGGTTGAACTACTATGACGTGGTCTCTGCACGTAGCCCCGCCCGTCGGGTCCCGGGGTTGTCGAAGTCTTCTAGGGGGAGTCTCATGCGGTTGTTCCGCAACGTCCTGTCCGCGCTGCTGGTGGCCGTCCTCGGCCTCGGTGTGGCGGCCACCGTGCCGACCGCCGCAGTGGCGGCCTCGGAGCCCAAGCGGCTCATCGAGGAGGAGGACCCCAACGACAACCGTGTCGGCTTCAACGCCTTCAAGCTCAAGGGAGTCATCACCCAGGCCGTGCTGGACCCGCTCACCGGGCAGCCGGCCATCGACCCGCTCACCGGGCTCGAGACCTACGTCCCCTACGCGGACGGCAAGGTCAAGCTGCAGAAGAAGAAGTGCAAGAAGTGCTCGTGGAAGAACGTCAAGAAGCTCCGGACCAACGACAGCGGCAAGTTCAAGACCCGGATCTACGCCCCTCGTCAGGGCCGGTGGAAGTGGCGGGTCTACGTCAAGGCGTCCGACGGCTACGGCACCACCATCGGCAAGCGCTGGACCGCCGCCTTCCGCTGAGCCAGTTCTCCCGGGGTCAGACCACCGTCCAGGTGTCGCCGCCGCCGATCAGCGCTGCCAGTCGGGTGGCGCGGTCGGCGTCCAGGCCCTCGGCCGCCTCGGCGACCTGGGCTCGCGCCTGGTCGTCGTAGGTGGGGCGCTCGACCTGGCGGAAGATCCCGATCGGCGACTGGTTGAGGTAGCCGGAGTCGGTGAGCCGCGAGATCGCGAACGCCAGCGACGGGTCGGGGTTGTGGGCGTCGTGCACGAGGACCTGGTCCTCGGGAACGTCTGCCGCGAGGGCCGCACGCACGCCACCGGTTACCTGGTCGCGGACCAGGACCTTGGTGCCGCGGCCGTCCTCACCGTGCGGTCCGAACCGCACCTGCGCTCCGTGCACCAGCGGGATGATCGCGTCGGCCTTGGTGTCGGGCGACTTGATCGCGTCGAAGGCGCCGTCGTTGAAGATCGGGCAGTTCTGGTAGATCTCCACGAGCGAGGTGCCGCGGTGGGCGGCAGCCGCTGAGAGGACCGAGGTCAGGTGGGCGCGGTCCGAGTCGATCGTGCGGGCCACGAAGGACGCCTCGGCCCCCAGCGCCAGGGACACCGGGTTGAACGGGTGGTCGAGTGACCCCATGGGCGTCGACTTGGTGACCTTGCCGGTCTCGGAGGTGGGGGAGTACTGGCCCTTGGTCAAGCCGTAGATCCGGTTGTTGAACAGCAGGATCGTCATGTTGACGTTGCGGCGCAGCGCGTGGATGAGGTGGTTGCCGCCGATGGAGAGCGCATCGCCGTCTCCGGTTACCACCCACACCGACAGGTCCTCGCGTGCCGTCGCGATGCCGGTGGCGATGGAGGGGGCGCGGCCGTGGATCGAGTGCATGCCGAACGTGTCGAGGTAGTAGGGGAACCTCGAGGAGCACCCGATACCCGAGACGAAGACGATGTTCTCGCGCTTGAGGCCCAGGTCGGGCAGGAAGGACTGCACGGCCTTCAGCACGGCGTAGTCGCCACACCCGGGGCACCAGCGGACCTCCTGGTCGGAGGTGAAGTCCTTGCCGGTCTGCGGCTGCTCGCCCTCGCCCAGCGTCGGGACGCCGTCCGTGCCGGAACGCAGACCGGGGATGCCGAGGTCGCTGGTCGTCACTGGTGGTCCTCCTTGGTGCTGGCGCTGAGGTCGACGGTGATGCCCTCCGCCTCAGCGACGAGCTCGCCGATGACCCCGGCGAGGGTGGCGGCCTTCAGGGGCAGGCCGCGGACCTCGTTGTAGCCGACGACGTCGACCAGGAACTTCGCGCGCAGCAGCATCGAGAGCTGGCCGAGGTTCATCTCGGGGACCAGCACCCTGTCGTAGCGGGCGAGGACCTCACCGAGGTCCTTCGGGAACGGGTTGAGGTGGCGCAGGTGCGCCTGGGCGACGTGGTAGCCCGCCTTGCGCACGCGTCGTACGCCGGCTCCGATGGGGCCGTAGGTGGAACCCCATCCGAGCACCAGCACGCGTGCCTGGCCACCGGGGTCGTCGACCTCCAGAGGCGGCAGGGAGTCGGCGATGCGCTCGACCTTCGCCGCGCGCGTGCGGACCATGAAGTCGTGGTTGGCGGGGTCGTAGGAGATGTTGCCGTGACCGTCGGCCTTCTCGAGGCCGCCGATGCGGTGCTCGAGCCCGGCAGTCCCGGGGATCGCCCACGCCCGGGCCAGGGTCGCCTCGTCGCGGGTGTAGGGCCAGAACTCCTGCACGGCCTCGCCCTTGGCGTTGGTGGTCTCGTGGTTCGGCGCGGTGGCGAAGTCGGGGTCGATGCTCGGCAGGTCGGCGACGTCAGGGATCCGCCAGGGCTCCGATCCGTTGGCGAGGTAACCGTCGGAGAGGAGCATCACCGGAGTGCGGTAGGTGATCGCGATGCGGGTGGCCTCGACCGCCGCGTCGAAGCAGTCGCCCGGCGACTGCGGGGCGATGATCGGCAGGGGTGCCTCGCCGTTGCGGCCGAACATCGCCTGCAGCAGGTCGGCCTGCTCGGTCTTGGTGGGCAGTCCGGTGGAGGGGCCGCCGCGCTGCACGTCGACGACGATGAGCGGGAGCTCGGTCATGACGGCCAGACCGATCGCCTCGGACTTCAGCGCGATGCCCGGACCCGAGGTGGTCGTGACGCCGAGGTGGCCGGCGAAGGAGGCGCCGATCGCCGAGCCGACCCCCGCGATCTCGTCCTCGGCCTGGAACGTCGTGACACCGAAGGACTTGTGCTTGCTGAGCTCGTGGAGGATGTCGGAGGCCGGGGTGATCGGGTAGGAGCCGAGGAACACCGGCAGGCCCGACTGCACGCCGCCGGCGATGAGGCCGTAGGCCAGCGCCAGGTTGCCGGTGATGTTGCGGTAGGTGCCCGACGCCATGGGCGCCGCCTTGACCTCGTAGCGGACGATGAAGGTCTCGGTCGTCTCGCCGAAGTTCCAGCCGGACTTGAAGGCCGTGATGTTGGCGTCGCGGATGGCGGGGACCTTGGCGAACCGCTTCTCCAGGAACGCGGTCGTCGGCTCGGTGGGACGGCCGTACATCCACGAGAGCAGACCGAGCGCGAACATGTTCTTCGCCCGCGAGGCGTCCTTGCGCGAGAGGCCGAACTCCTTGACGGCCTCGACGGTCATCCCGGTCAGGTCGACGCGGTGGAGGGCGTACTCGTCGAGCTCGTCGCCCTCGAGCGGGTTGGCTGTGTAGCCCGCCTTGCTGAGGTTGCGCGTGGTGAAGTCGTGGGTGTCGACGATGATCGTCGCGCCCTTGGGCAGGTCGCCGAGGTTGGCGCGCAGGGCGGCGGGGTTCATCGCCACGAGCACGTCGGGGGCGTCCCCGGCGGTGAGGATGTCGTGGTCGGCGAAGTGCACCTGGAACGACGAGACCCCCGGCAGGGTCCCCTGGGGAGCGCGGATCTCTGCGGGGAAGTTGGGCAGCGTCACCAGGTCGTTGCCGAAGACGGCCGACTCCTGGGTGAAGCGGTCGCCGGTCAGCTGCATGCCGTCGCCGGAGTCGCCGGCGAACCGGATGATCACCCGGTCGAGCTGCTTGACCTGCTTGCTCGGCACCGGGTGGTCGGTGCCGGTCTCGGTCGTGTGAGACACCTCTGCCTGCTTCCTCTCGTGCGCATGGGTGGGTCCCCCAGCGGTTCCACGATAGCCCCGGACCCGTCGTGGGGAGGCGGCTCCTCGGCCTCTGGACGGCCGACGTGAGCCACGACACGCCGACCATGGTGCGCTATCTCTACAAAGTCATGTAAGTTACGCGACATTGTTCAGATCAACCCGACACCTCCTCGGTCCGCCCGGGGGGTGATGAAAGCGAGACCGCAATGACGATTCGCCTGCGGGCGGCCACGGCCGCCTCACTCACCGGCCTGCTGGCGCTCGCTGCCTGCTCGGCCGGCGCCGACTCCTCCACCGACGCGGAGACGATCAAGATCGTCGGGTTCGCCGTGCCCGAGGCCGCCAACAAGAACATCGCCGCGGAGTTCAACAAGACCGACGAGGGCAAGGGCGTCTCGTTCGAGACGTCGTACGGCGCCTCGGGCGACCAGAGCCGTGCGGTCGAGGCCGGCCTGGAGGCTGACTACGTCCACTTCTCGGTGCCCACCGACGTCACTCGGCTGGTGGACGCCGGTCTCGTCGCCGACGACTGGGACTCCGGCGAGAACAAGGGCGTCGTGTCGACCTCGGTGGTGGTCTTCGGTGTCCGCGACGGCAACCCGAAGAACATCGAGACCTGGGACGACCTGATCAAGCCGGGGGTGGAGATCGTGACCCCGAACCCCGCCTCCTCAGGTGCCGCGCGCTGGAACGCGTTGGCGGCCTACGGCCAGGTGATCAGCGGCGGCGGCACCGAGGAGGAGGCCACCGACTACACCGACAAGTTCTTCGAGAACGTCGTCTCGCTCCCGGGCAGCGGCCGCGACGCCACCACCGCCTTCCTCGGCGGCACAGGTGACGTGCTGATGGCCTACGAGAACGAGGCCATCCTGGCCGCCCAGAACGGCGAGGGCTTCGAGTACGTCATCCCGGAGACCACGCTCAAGATCGAGAACGCGGGCGCCATCCTCGAGGACGCCTCGGAGCCCTCGCAGGCCTGGCTCGACTTCGTCCTGAGCGATGAGGGGCAGCGTCAGTTCGCGCTCACCGGCTTCCGGCCCATTCGTGACGACGTCGACTACGGCGGCACGGTCCAGGGCGCCAAGGACCCGTCCGACCCGTTCCCGGCAGTGCCCACCCTGCTCACGGTCGACAACGACTTCGGGGGCTGGGACGAGGTCTCCGACAAGTTCTTCGACGAGGAGGACGGCCTCGTCATGAAGGCCATCGTCGCCGCAGGGCACTCCCTCGAATGACCTCGATCGACATCTCGCAGGCCCGACCGGCGAGCACGCCTCGCCGGTCGGGCCCGCGCTCGACCCTGACCCGGTCCTCAGGCCTGGGGCTCGGCATCGCCATGACCTGGTTCAGCCTGCTGGTCCTGATCCCGCTCGCCGCCGTCGTGGTCACCGCCGCCGAGGGCGGCTGGGGAGCCTTCTGGTCGACGATCACCAATCCGCAGACCGCCGCAGCCATCAAGCTCACCGTCTACACGGCGCTCGGCGTCACCGCCGTCAACGTGGTGATGGGCCCGCTCATCGCCTGGGTGCTCGTCCGCGACCGCTTCTGGGGCAAGTCGGTGCTGGAGGTCATGATCGACATCCCGTTCGCCCTGCCGACGATCGTCGCCGGGCTGGTGCTCCTCTCCCTCTACGGCAACGACAGCCCGCTCGGCGTCAACGTCGCCAATCAGCGCTCGGCGGTGTTCCTGGCGTTCCTCTTCGTGACGCTGCCCTTCGTGGTCCGCATGGTGCAGCCCGTGCTGGAGGAGCTCGACCAGGACGTCGAGGAGGCAGCGGCGTCCCTGGGCGCCAGCCGCCTCACCACCTTCCGGCGGGTGATCCTGCCCAGCCTCGCTCCCGCCATCGCCGCGGGCGCGGCGCTCTCCTTCGCCCGGGGAGTCAGCGAGTACGGCTCGCTGGTGCTCCTCTCGGGCAACCTTCCCTTCAAGACCGAGGTGACCTCAGTGCGGATCCTGAGCAGCATCGAGAACGACAACGTCGCGGCCGCCGCCTCGGTCGCGACGATCCTGCTGATGATCTCGCTCGCGGTGATCGTGCTCCTCGACGTGATCCAGAGGCGGGTGTCGGCCCGTGACTGACACGCTCGTCCGCCCGGTCGACGAGCCTGCGCGGGCGCCGGAGCGCACCCGACGGCCGCGGCCGACCGCGACGGCGTACGTCCTGCGACTCGTCGCCACGACCTATCTCTTCCTCCTCGTCGCCTGGCCGGTGTCCCTGGTGGTGCTGAACACCTTCGACGGTGGCCTGGCTTCGGTGCAGGGGCTCTTCGACGACCCCGACGTCGTGTCCGCCCTCCGGCTGAGCGCCTACGTGGCCGTGGTGTCGGTGGTGGTCAACACCCTGTTCGGCGTCGGGGTCTCCCTGCTCCTGGTGCGCCAGGAGTTCCCGGGGAAGCGGGTCCTCAACGCCCTGCTCGACCTCCCCCTGTCCGTCTCGCCCATCGTGGTCGGGCTCGCGCTCGTCCTCGTGTACGGCGGTCGCAACGGGTGGTTCGGCCCGACGCTCCAGGGCTGGGGCTTCACGGTCATCTTCTCCACCCCGGGGATCATCATGGCGACCACGTTCGTCGCCCTGCCGCTGATGATCCGCGAGGTCGTGCCGGTGCTGGAGGAGATAGGCACCGAGCAGGAGCAGGCGGCCGAGAGCCTCGGCGCCAGCGCCGGACAACGGTTCTGGCGCATCACCCTGCCGTCCATCAAGTGGGGGGTGATCTACGGCGTCGTGCTCACGCTCGCGCGGTCGCTCGGTGAGTTCGGGGCGGTCAAGGTGGTCTCGGGCAACGTCCTGGGCCAGACCCGGACGGCGACGCTCGTGGTGGAGGAGAAGTACCTCAACTTCGACCAGCAGGGCGCCTACGCGACCGCATTCCTCCTGGCGATGGTCTCCGTCGCCTGCATCGTCGTCGTGGCGATCATCCGTCCCAAGAACCAGCACTGAAAGGTCCACGCATGAGCATCGAGGTCTCCGGCCTGAACAAGTCCTTCGGCGACTTCGTCGCCCTCGACGACGTCAACGTCTCCCTCCCGACCGGTCAGCTCACGGCCCTCCTGGGCCCCAGCGGCGGTGGGAAGTCCACCCTGCTGCGCATCATCGCGGGCCTCGAGAAGGCCGACAGCGGGGCGGTCACCATCGAGGGCGTCGACGCCACCCACCTCCCCGCGCAGAAGCGCAACGTGGGCTTCGTCTTCCAGCACTACGCGGTCTTCAAGCACATGACCGTCGCCAAGAACGTCGCCTTCGGCCTCGAGATCCGCAAGCGGCCCAAGGCGGAGGTCACCCGTCGCGTCGACGAGCTGCTGGAGCTCGTCCACCTCTCGCAGTTCGGCCACCGGCTCCCCTCCCAGCTCTCCGGCGGCCAGCGCCAGCGGATGGCGCTGGCCCGGGCGCTCGCCGTGGAGCCCACGGTCCTGCTGCTCGACGAGCCGTTCGGGGCCCTGGACGCCAAGGTCCGCCGCGAGCTGCGCGACTGGCTGCGGCGGCTCCACGACGAGGTGCACGTGACCACCGTCTTCGTGACCCACGACCAGGAGGAGGCCCTCGAGGTCGCCGACGAGATCGTGGTCATCAACGAGGGCCGGGTCGAGCAGGTGGGAACCCCTGACCAGCTCTACGACGAGCCTGCCAACGACTTCGTGATGTCGTTCCTCGGCGAGGTCACCCACCTCGGGGGCGTGACGCTGCGGCCCCACGACGTCGACGTCTCCCTGGCGTCCAGCACCGCGGGGGCCGTCGAGGCGACGATCACCCGGTTGCTGCGGGTCGGCTTCGAGGTGCGGATCACCGCCCGGACCGTCACCGGCGAGGACGTCGCCGTCGTCATGACCCGCACCCACGCCCGGGCGCTGGGACTCGCCGAGGGTGCGCGCGTCTGGCTCACGCCCACGCCGGGGGCCAAGGTGGTACGACGCATGGAGCTCGTCGGCTGACCCCTATCGTTTGACGGGTGCCAGACCTGCCAGCCGGTGAGCCCGTCGTGACCGCTGCCGACGTCGACGACGCCGCCGCTCGACTCGTGGGAGTCGTGGAGACGACGCCGCTCCACCGCAACCAGCGACTCTCCGCGGCCTACGGCTGCGAGGTGCTGCTCAAGCGCGAGGACCTGCAGCAGGTCAGGTCCTACAAGGTGCGCGGCGCCCACAACCTCATCCTCCAGCTCGACGACGAGGCACGGTCGCGCGGAGTGGTGTGCGCCAGCGCCGGCAACCACGCCCAGGGATTCGCGGTCGCCTGCGCGAGCCTCGGCGTCGACGGCACCGTCTTCGTCCCTGCGACCACGCCACGCCAGAAGCGCGAGCGGATCGCGGTGCTGGGTGGCGACCGGGTCGTCGTACGCATCGTGGGGGACACCTACGACGACGCGTCCGAGGCCGCCGTGCGGCATGCGGCCGACACCGGCGCGACGCTCGTGCACGCCTTCGACGACCCGCGCACGGTCGCGGGGCAGGGCACCGTGGTCGCCGAGGCGTTCGCCCAGCTCGGTCGCGCGCCCGACGTGGTCGTCGTACCCGTCGGCGGGGGCGGCCTGCTCGCCGGCGTGGTCGCCTGGCTGGCCGGCCACCACCCGCAGGTCGAGGTCGTCGCGGTCGAACCCGGAGGAGCCGCCTCGCTCGCAGCGGCGCTCGCCGCCGGCGGGCCGGTCGACCTTCCCGAGGTCGACACCTTCGTCGACGGTGCTGCCGTGCGCCGCGCCGGGCGGACGCCGTACGACGTCATCGCCGGCGCTGTCCCGGGAAGCCCGCCGCTCACCGTCGTGTCCGTGCCCGAGGGGCGCGTGTGCCAGGAGATGCTGGCGCTCTACCAGTCCGACGGGATCATCGCCGAGCCTGCCGGGGCACTGCCGACTGCCGCCCTCGGCCACGCGTGGACGCCTGAGCCCGGCGCCGAGGTGCTGTGCATCCTCTCGGGCGGCAACAACGACGTGTCGCGCTACGCCGACGTCCTCGAGCGCGCGCTGCTCTGGGAGGGTCGCAAGCACTACTTCCTCGTGGAGTTCCCGCAGGAGCCGGGCGCGCTGCGCCGCTTCCTCGACGACGTGCTCGGGCCCGACGACGACATCACCCTCTTCGAGTACGTCAAGCGCTCCAACCGCGAGGTCGGGCCCGCCCTGGTCGGCATCGAGCTCGGCGACCCCGCCGACCTGCCGGCGCTGTTGGCGCGCATGGAGGCCGCGCCTCCCAAGATCGAGCGGGTCCCGCCTGACTCGCCGCTGTTCACCTTCTTGGTGTGAGGTCCGGTGATTCCACGCGCGGGGCGGCCGCAGGTAGCCTGCCGAGGTGACGATCACTGACCCCGCGGTCAGCCTGTGGGACGGTGTCGAGTCCTTCGACGCCGAGGCCGTCGACGAGGCCCTCGCCGACCTGCTTCGGGACCTGCCGCTGCAGCGGGCGGTGTCCGAGGTGATCCTGCCGTTCCTCCAGGAGATCGGCGACCGGTGGGAGAGCGGCACGCTGTCGGTGGCGCACGAGCACTTCTTCACCAGCCTGCTGACCCGACGTCTCACGACCCTCGCCACCTCCTCGGCCACGAGGCGGGTCGGCGCCCCGGTGGTCATCCTCGGCTGCCCGCCGGGTGAGCGGCACGAGATCGCGCTGCTCTGCTTCGGCTTGCTGCTCGGCGAGCAGGGCTGTCGGGTGCGCTACCTCGGGGCGGACACGCCGGTCACGGCGATCGTGGGGGCCGCGCGCACCTCGGCCGCGGACGCCGTGGTGCTGGCGGCCACGCGTCGTACGGCGCTCACGGCGCACGCCTCGGCCCTGCGCAAGCTCGGCGAGCGGCACACGGTCTACGTCGCCGGGCGGGGGGCCGACCACGAGGTCGCCCATCTCGTCGGCGCGCAGCTCCTCCCGCCCGACCCGGTGGCCGCGGTCGGTGCGCTGGCCGTCCGTGGCACGCCTCAGGGGTGAGCCTCAGCCCGAGGGGGCAGGAGCGCGGGCTGCGGCCGAGTCGGTGAGGTCGAGACCCATCGGAGAATGCGTCGGTATCTCCCCCGCGGCAACCACCGCCGCCGTGATCGGGCGCAGTGCCCCGAGCAGCTCATCGACCCGCGCTTCTCCCAGGTGGTCGAACGCCGTCCACGCCAGTGCGTCCGTCCGGTCCTCGATCGTCTGCTTGGTGGCGGCTCCCGACTCGGTGAGGCCACCGGAGCCGGCAACGAGTCCGCGCTCCTGCAGGCGGTCGAGGATGCTCCTCCACTCCTCGGCGCCGAGGTTGCGTGCGGTGACGTACACCTCCTCCGAGGTGCCGCTGTGGAGCGCATGGAGCACGTGGGACTCGCGACCGCTGATCCCGGCAGCGACGAGCGCAGCGACGTGGGCGTCCCCTCGGTGCTCCCGCAGCAACGTGGCGGCGTGCCACAACCGGGCGAGCGGCTTCTCCGGCTCGGGGATCGTCCGGTTCGCAGCGAAGAGCGGTCGACCCTCCATCGGCGCCGACGAGGCAGCCGCACTGGCGATCTCGGCGGCCCGAGCGACAGCCGGTGCCTGCGCGAGGTCGCCGAGATGGCGAGTCAGCGCAGCGACGGAACCCGCCTCCCGGGCCTCCAGCGCGGCTCCTGGCGGAGCGAACGCCCAGGCGTCGGGAAGCGCGCGACTCACGTGCTCGAACGCGAAGTTGTAGAACAGCGCGTGCACCAGCTCTGCGGACACCGGCCCGAGCGGCGCTGCCCGGCCCGCGAAGTAGCCCATCCAGAAACCGCGATAGCCCGCGTGCTTCAGCGCAGCCAAGGGCTCGGGCGAGAAGTAGGTGACCGCGTGGATGGGTTCGAGCAGCAGCCACAGCTCTCGCGCTCTTCGAGGGCCGGGGTGGGGCATGGGGCCGGTCTACTCGCTACCGGACGCTGTGGTCCAGCGAGTGCGTTCGGGGTCACACGCCACGAGCGGGCTGGTGGGTGCCTGAGTACGGGTACCGATGCCACCCGTGCCGTCCCTCACGAGGCTGGGAGTGCTCGCCGACTCATCACTCGCTCCAGGAGGCACCCCGTGGCTGATCGCACGTTTCCTGTCCAGCACGAGAAAGGCCCGAGGTCGCTGGGGCTCCTGACATGGCTGGGTGTCGCGTTCGTCGCGCTGGTTGTCGTCCTCGCCGGCGTCGGCGCCCTCGAGCTGCTCCGTGGTGCGCGCGAGTCGGCCGAAGAAGACCCGATGGGCGGTATGGGCATGTGGGGCGTCATCGCGCTGGCGGTCGTCGGGGGAGTCCCCGCGATCCTGACGACGCTGGGTCTTGCGGTCTCGTGGTGGTGGCCCAGGGCCACGACCGTCCTCGTCGCGTCGAGTGCAGCCTGGATCGTCGTGTGCGGCCTGTTCTGGATCCAGCGCGTCGGCATCCCGATCTGACCAGCGGGACGTCAGTCGGCGCCGGCCTCGCGGTGGATCCGCGACCGGAACTGCGCCAGGTCCAGTCCGTAGGTCGGGCCGCCGGCGGCGGCGTAGCGCTCGAGCCGGCCGTTGCCACGCTCGAGCAGCCGCCGGGCGCCGGTGGTGTTGCCGCGCAGCGCGTGGGTCAGCCCGACGCACAGCTGGGCCAGTCCCTGCCAGAGATCGTGCTCGACCGCGGGAGCGTTCTTCCAGCGGGCCTCGAAGACCTCGTGGGCCGAGAACGGCCGCCCCCGGTCGAGCAGCTCGAGGGCGAACCGCACCGTCTCCAGCGGCGGCAACGGGTCCTCCGAGACCGGCTCCACCCCCGTGGCGTCGTACGGCAGGGGTCGGCCGAGCTCGTCGCGGGGCCTGGCCTGGCGCGGCCGGCCCTGCTCGTCGCGGTCCCTGGCCACCATGATCAGCGGTAGTTGGTGAACTGGACCGCGAAGTCGAGGTCCTGCTCCTTGACGAGCTTCTGGACCGCCTGGAGGTCGTCGCGCTTCTTGGAGGAGATGCGCAGCTCGTCGCCCTGGATCTGCGCCTTCACGCCCTTGGGGCCCTCGTCGCGGATGAGCTTGGAGATCTTCTTGGCGTCCTCGGAGGTGATGCCCTCCTTGAGCGTGATGTCGATCTTGGAGACCTGGCCCGACTGCCGCGGCTCGGAGGCGTCGAGGATCTTCAGGCTCTGGTTGCGCTTGATCAGCTTGTCCTTGAAGACGTCGAGCACGGCGCTGGCCCGGTCGTCGGCGCTGGCGCTGATCTCGATCGCCTGCTCGCCCTTCCACTCGATGGTGGCCCCGGTGCCCTTGAAGTCGAAGCGGGTCGCGACCTCGCGAGCGGCTTGTCCGAGCGCGTTGTCGACCTCCTGCCGGTCGAGTTTGCTCACGATGTCGAAGCTCGAGTCAGCCATGTCTACCTCCCGGCCGGGTCCCCCCGGCGATTCGATCCGGTGTGGTGCCTGCGCTATTCTTCCGTCTTGTTCTCAGCCCCCTCAACGGGGGTCGAGCACAACATGGCAGATTGCCCGAGCGGCCAATGGGAGCGGACTGTAAATCCGTCGGCTTACGCCTTCGAAGGTTCGAATCCTTCATCTGCCACTGAGCCCCGCCCGGTGCGGGGCTCAGGTCATTTCGGGGTGGCTCAGTCCTTGCGGAGCCATCTTGCTGAGCCGTTGTGCGAGGTACGGCGCCGTCGCGCTGCCTTCGACCAGCGCGACCTCGGCCGGTGTCCCGGTGGCGATCACCTGCCCGCCCGCGTCCCCTCCTCCTGGCCCGAGGTCGATGACCCAGTCGGCGGTGGCGATGGCGTCGAGGTTGTGCTCGACGAGCACCACCGTGTTGCCGGCGTCGACGAGCCGGTGCAGCTGGCGCAGCAGCAGCGCGACGTCGGAGGGGTGCAGCCCCGTGGTCGGCTCGTCGAGGAGGTAGAGCGCGTGGCCGCGGCGTGCCCGCTGGAGCTCGGTGGCGAGCTTGATGCGCTGAGCCTCTCCACCGCTGAGCTCGGTCGCGGGCTGGCCCAGTCGCAGGTAGCCCAGTCCCACGTCGCGCAGCGTCTCGAGGCTGCGCGCCGCGGCCGGCACGTCGGCAAGGAACGTCGCGGCCAGGTCAACCGGCATGGCCAGCAGCTCTGCGACGTTCGTGCCGCGGTAGGTGATCTCGAGGGTCTCGGCGTTGTAGCGGGCGCCGTGGCACGTCGGGCACGGGGCGTAGGTGCCGGGCAGGAAGAGCAGCTCGACCGCGACGAAGCCCTCGCCCTGGCAGGTCTCGCAGCGTCCCTCGGGCACGTTGAAGGAGAAGCGCCCAGCGCCGTAGCCACGGGCCCGGGCCGCGTCGGTGGCGGCGTACAGCTTGCGCACCGCGTCGAACATCCCGGTGTAGGTCGCGAGGTTCGACCGCGGCGTGCGGCCGATCGGACGCTGGTCGACGAGCACCAGCCGATCGAACGACTCGAGGGCTTTCGGGTCGTCGGCGAGCACCTGGCTGACCAGGGTGGACTTGCCGGAGCCTGACACCCCCGTGACGGCGGTCAGGACACAGAGGGGGATCTCGACGGACACGTCGCGCAGGTTGTGGCGGGACACTCCGGTCAGCTCCAGCCAGCCCTGCGGGGTGCGGACGTCGTGAGCCAGCTCCTCGGCGCGTCCGAAGAGATGCGCGCTGGTCGCGGACTCGGCGACGTCCTCGAGCCCCGCGACAGGACCGCTGTAGAGCACCCGGCCCCCGGCCTCGCCCGCACCCGGGCCGATGTCGACGACCCAGTCGGCGCGGCGTACGACGTCGAGGTCGTGCTCCACGACGAAGAGCGAGTTGCCGGACGCCGTCAGCCGATCGAGAACGTCGAGGAGTGGCTGGGCATCCGCGGGGTGCAGGCCAGCGGACGGCTCGTCCAGGACGTAGACGACCCCGAACAGCCCGGAGCGCAGCTGGGTGGCGATCCGCAGACGTTGCGCCTCGCCCGGCGAGAGCGTCGTCGAGCTGCGTCCGAGGCTGAGGTAGCCCAGCCCCAGGTGCAGGAGCACCTCCACCCGGGCCAGCAGGTCGGCACAGATCCGGACCGCGACCTCCCCCATCTCCTCCGGGGCGGCCGCGATGGGCCGGAGCATCTCGACGAGGTCGACGAAGGGGAGCTGGTTGACCTCGGCTATGGATCGGCCGGCGAAGCTGACCGCGATGGCCTCGGGACGCAGCCCACTGCCGCGGCAGTCGGGGCAGGGCGCGTCCTCGACGTACCGAAGGGCACGCTCGCGCATCCGCTCGCTCTTGGAGTCGGCGAGCGTGTGCATGACGTGCTTGCGCGCGCTCCAGAACTTGCCGTAGTAGCCGTGGTCGATCCGGTCGCGCTGGGGCTTGATCAGGACGGAGGGCTGCTCGTCGGTGAAGAGCAGCCAGTCGCGGTCCTTCTTGTTCAGCCTGCTCCACGGCCGGTCGATGTCGATGCCCAGACCGGTGACGATGCTGCGCAGGTTGGCGCCCTGCCAGGCCCCGGGCCATGCGGCGATGGCCCCGTCGCGGATGCTCAGCGACCGGTCCGGGACGAGCAGCTCCTCGGTGACGTCGTGCACGACACCCAGGCCGTGGCAGCGTGGGCAGGCGCCAGCGACAGTGTTGGGGGAGAACGCCTCAGCTGCGAGGTGGTCCGCACCCGGCGGGTAGTCGCCCGCCCGGGAGTAGAGCATCCGCAGGAGGTTGGAGAGCGTGGTGATGGTTCCCACCGACGATCGGGACGTCGCCGCTCCGCGACGCTGCTGGAGGGCCACGGCAGGTGGGAGCCCGGTGATCTCCTGGACGTGCGGCGCACCGACCTGCTGCAGCAGTCGTCGTGCGTAGGGCGCCACGGACTCGAAGTAGCGGCGCTGTGCCTCGGCGTACAACGTGCCGAACGCCAGCGAGGACTTGCCCGAGCCGGAGACACCGGTGAACGCGACCATGGCGTCGCGGGGGATGTCGACGTCGACGTTGCGCAGGTTGTGCTCGCTGGCGCCGCGGACGCGAACGAAGGGGTCGCCCGGGTCAGTGGTCATCGGTCCTCCGTACCCAGCCGGGCACGGTCGACCCACCGTGACATCCTGACCCGGTGACGGCCGCCCAGCTCCACGACATCGGCAAGCGCCGGGCCTGGGTGATCTGGCTCGTGGCGCTCTCGGTCTACGCCCTCGCCGTCTTCCACCGCAGCTCCCTCGGAGTCGCCGGCATCATGGCCAGCGAGCGTTTCGACATCAACGCCACGAGTCTGGCGCTGTTCACCGTGCTGCAGCTCGTGGTCTACGCGGGGATGCAGGTCCCGGTCGGGGTGATGCTGGACAGGTTCGGTTCGCGGGCGATGCTGCTCGGCGGCCTGGTGCTGATGACAGCGGGTCAGCTCGTCTTCGCCTGGAGCACGTCCTTCAGCGGGGCCGTGCTCGCCCGGGCGGTGCTCGGGGCCGGTGACGCGATGGTCTTCGTCAGTGTGATCCGGCTGGTCACGTCGTGGTTCCTGGTCCGGCAGGCGCCGATGGTGACGCAGCTGACGGGACTCACCGGCCAGCTCGGTGCGATCGTGGCCGCAGCCCCGCTCGCGCTGCTCCTCGACGCGCTCGGCTGGACAGGAGCCTTCGCAGCGGCGTCCTCCGTGGGAGTGGTCCTGCTGGTCGCCGTCCTGGTGTTCGTCAAGGACTCGCCCTACGCCCGCGACGACCAGGTCGTGATCATCAAGCTGCGCGCGCTGGCCCAGTCGGTGCGCACCGTCTGGGGCAACCCGGGCACCCGGTTGGGCATGTGGTCCCACTTCACCTCGCAGTTCTCCGCGACGGTCTTCGGACTGCTGTGGGGCTTCCCGTTCCTGGTGGCGGGGCTCGGCTGGTCCGAGAAGTCGGCGAGCACGTTGCTGATGGCGATGGTGGCGTGGGCGGCGGCCAGCGGCCTGGGTGTCGCCCGCCTGGTGCTGCGCCTGCCCTACTGGCGCTCCATGATCGTGATCGTCGTCGTCGCCGTGATGGCGACCCTCTGGGCGCTGGTGCTGCTCTGGCCCGGCGCTCCGCCCGACTGGGTCGTCGTCATGACGGTCTTCGCCACGGCCACCGGGGGACCGGCCTCCATGGTGGCGTTCGACCTGGCCCGCTCCTTCACGCCGGTGCAGGAGATGGGGCGGGCCAACGGCCTCGTCAACATCGGCGGGTTCACCGCCTCGCTGCTCGCCATGGCGATCATCGGCGTCGTCCTCGATCTCGTGGAGCCGCGGGGGATGGCGTCGTACACCCTCGACGACTTCCGGCTCGCCTTCGCGACGCAGTACCTCTTCTGGGGTTTCGGCATCGTCCAGGTGCTGCGCTACAGACGGCGCGGCATCGAGCACCTCGAGCGGGTGCACCCGGGAGCCGTCGAGCAGCTCAGGGCCGGCGAGCAGTTCGTGCACCCCGGCATCGGCACCGAGGGAGTCTGATCATGGGAGCGTACGACGAGGGCGGCGACGAGGCACTGGACCGGCGACGTCTGCGCCGGGTCGTCCTGGTCGTGGCCGGGCTGAACCTCGCCTACTTCTTCGTGGAGTTCTCGGTCGCGCAGGTGGCGGGATCGATCTCGCTGCTGGCCGACAGCGTCGACTTCCTCGAGGACGCCTCGGTCAACCTGTTGATCTTCGCCGCCCTGGGGTGGCCGCTGGCCCGGCGCGCGGCGATGGGGAAGCTTATGGCGGTCGTCATCCTGGGCCCGGCGGCCCTGGCCGGGTGGGAGGCGGCCCACCGGTTCGCCGATCCGGTCGCTCCCGACGTGGTGCCGGTCGTGGTGGTCTCGCTCGGCGCCATCGTGGTCAACGGCACCAGCGCATGGCTGCTGGCCCGGGTGCGCCACCACGGCGGCTCGCTGGGCAGGGCGGCCTTCCTGTCCGCCCGCAACGACGTGCTCATCAACGCCGCCATCATCGCCATGGCCCTGGTGACGTCCTGGACGTCCTCGGGCTGGCCCGACCTGCTCCTCGGGTGCCTGATCATCGGGCTCGCGCTGCACGCCGCCCACGAGGTGTGGGAGATCAGCGAGGAGGAGCGACTGGACGCCAAGGCGCTCGCCGGGGAGCCGATCGACTGAGCCGGAGCTAGCTTGCGTCGTCCTCTAGCAACTCAGGGCAGGCGAGCGATTCGTGCATCCCAGAATCGGCACCGAGGGAGCCTGACCCTTGCGCTGCTAAAGCGGAACGTCCGAGCGCTGGGCCAGTGGGCGCACGACTGCGTACTCGTTCGCCAGTGACGCAAGGACCGCAAAACCCCAGACGCCGAGGACCCGGACTGGATGGAGGTCGGACACCGTGAGAGCAAGTGCGGCAACGATCACGGTCGGTACCAGGTAGAGCAACGCAAAGCGGATGACGACACTGGCGATGATCAGCGGCGAGGCGATAGCCACGATGAAAACCCCAGCCGGGGTGAACCGCTTCTTCTCGGCCGTGGCCCCCTTCTGTCCAAGGAGGTCACCCCGAGACGGGTCGAAGCCCAGGAGATTCACCTCGTTGCCTGCCGGCCGCGTGGGAAGCAACCGCAGGACTTGGAGGGCTGTCGCGGCGACCAGCCCGGCGAGCACACCCCATCCGATTGCAGCTGCTGGACTCAGCCCGAGCAGAAGGATGCAGGCCGCGAACACGGCCGTAGACGCCTCGACCGCAGCGACCTCGCTACGCAGATGTAGGCGTATCGTGCGTTGGCGACTCGTGAGCGTCGTCATCACGCATGCTCCTCAAGCTCGGGCTGAATCGGTCCGCAGGGATCAGTCGGGCCAGCAGCGCAACACGAGGTCGTTGACGCCCGAAGCAGACCCTAGCCATGCCGCAAGCGCTCGGCTGGCTTGGCTCACACTGGGGAACTGACCCAAGTAGCGCACCAAGGTGTACGTCGACTTGAGGATGGTGCCTGCCCTGGCGAGCTTGGCTGGGGTGAGGTTCTGGGCAATGAAGAGCGTGAGTGCGGCTCCGCACTTCGCCCAGAAGTACCAGCTCGGGTCGGCGACGATGCCATATGCGTAGTCACCACCACGGTGGTCAACCGTCTGGATCAACGTGGTCCCATCAACCTCGAAGCGAGTCGGCACCGACACGCCGTTGGCGTCAATGGCCCAGGGAGCAGGCGCGGTCGCCACGACGTGGCCTTCAGCGTCGAGTGCGGCGGCTCCGCCGTCAGCGGTCAGCTTAATCTCGGCGACATCGCCGCCGATCGGGAACTGGAACCGCTCCGGTGCCTCGATGGAGTCGATGTGGACGAGCGCACGAAGTCCAGACTCTGTGCGCTGAACGGCCACCGCAGTGTCAGTCGCAGACCCGTCTAGGAGGGTGATCGAGTCATCCCCTTGAGCAAGGTCGCGGCCCTGGGCGGGCACCTCCATGGTGAGCACGCCAGCGGGCGTCGTGGCCACAGCCGCCTGGCTCGCGGCGCCCGGAAGCTGGACGTCGACACCGCTGCCGTCTTCAGCGGTCACCGTGGTCGGTGTGGCACCTACTTCGATGAGAGCTTCCTCCATGTTCGCGAGCACGTTCGCAGGCGCCTCCACGCGGACGTCACTCGCGGTTGCCACGCCAGCGCTCTGAAGTACCACGGCTCCCGCAGTCAGAGCGGCGACGGCGAAGGTCACAGCTCTGGAACGCGGAGACCGTTCCCTTTGAGTGGAGCCAGATTCTGCACGCATGGTGAATCCTTCCGAGATGTGGACACAGACTCGTGTGTCCGAGTCGCGCGGGGTCCACCCGCTCCGACGGTCTGTTGTCGGAGCTCGCTAGCCGTGCCCCCGCCGACGGAACTCAATCGGTGTTCTCGGCACCCACACAAGCCGCATATGGGGTATGTGCCCGCAGGGAACGTGCCGCGTGTCGCGATCGCAGTACGACGTGTCGCCGGCTGGCGGTCGAGAAAGCGGCCCCTACTGGTCGACGGCGTCGTCCAGGTCGCCGGTGGGGTCGAGCGCCGACTCGTCGTCGAGGAAGCGCCCGCCACAGGCCTCGCCGTGCCAGGACACCAGCGACCAGCCGGCCTCGAAGTCGCCCTCGAGGATGATGAGGGCGGTGTTGTGGAGGGGCTCGGTGGCCGCGGGAGCACCCTGGTCGGGGAGCAGGCGCAGCGACGTCCAGGTGCGGAGGGCGGCGCCGTGGCTGACGATCAACGCGGCGTCGTGACCGGCATCGACGATGGTGCGGACCGCGGCGTCGTACCGCTCGAGGAACTCGTGGGCCGTCTCGCCGCCGGGCATCCGACGGTCGTGGTCGCCCTCGATCCAGGCGGCCACCGTCGAGATGTAGCCGTGCACGGAGTCGTGGTCGGACTGCATCTCGAAGTCGCCGGCCGCGATCTCGTGGAGGCCGTCGAGCTGGACGGGCGTCAACGACCGCGCCCGTGCCGTGGGGGTGGCGGTCTGGTGGGTGCGGACGCGGCTGGACACGTAGATCGCGTCGAGGTGCTCGTCGAGCAGCGCCTGCGCCGCCGCGGTCGCCTGGGTGTGGCCCAGGTCGGTGAGCTCGAGGCCGGGGTGGGCGGTGTCGAGCTCGCCCGAGACGTTGGCGTGCGTCTGCCCGTGACGCATCAGGAGCAGTCGCACCTCAGACCTCGCCCACGTTGAACGGGGAGGCCTTGGAGGAGGCGAGCTCGTGGATCTGGTCGAGCTCGAGGTCCTCCATCGGGGCGACTGTCCCGAGCGTGACGTGGGTGACCTCGGCACCCTGCTCCAGGGGAACGATGGTGTGGACGAGCCGGTCGTCGTAGGCGTGCACCATCGTGAAGGCCTGGTTGGCGTCCACGCCGGACACGAAGCGGTCGGGTCTCGGGACAGGGTCGGAGGTGTAGCAGCTCGCGCTGGCCACCGAGACCGGCACCCCTGCGAAGGTGGACCAGGTCGAGAAGTGCAGGTGGCCGGCCAGGATCCCGCGCACGTCGGTGCCCTCCACGACCGCAGCGAGACGGTCCTGGTCGAGCAGCTCGATCAGCTCGGCTGCGGGCAGCATCGGGAGCGGGAGCGGCGGGTGGTGCATGGCGAGGATCGTGCCGTGGGGCGCCGGCTCGGCGAGCACGTCACGCAGCCACGCCAGCTGGTCGTGGGTGAGGTCGCCGTGGTGGTAGCCCGGGACGCTGGTGTCGAGCGAGACGATGCGGAGGCCGTCGACCTCGTGCACCCGGTCCTGGGGCCGGTCGCCGGACTCGCCGAACAGCCCGCGGGCGTAGGGCTCGCGCTCGTCGTGGTTGCCCATGGTCCACACGACCTCGGCGCCCATCGCCTCGGCGGCCGGCTCGACGATCTCGCGGAGCCTGCGGTAGGCGTCGGGCTCGGCCCTGTCGGCCAGGTCGCCGGTGAAGACCAGGGCGTGGGGGCGCGGATCCACCTCGGCGAGGCGCTCCAGCACGCGAGCCAGCCCGGCCTCGGTGTCCACGACGCCGTACTGCCGGACGTTGCCGGCCAGCAGGTGCGGGTCGGAGAGGTGGGCGAGGACGTGCCTCGGCGGAGGGTACTGACCGAGCTGTCTCACGCGGGCCAGCCTAGAGGCGCGCCGTGCGTGCGGGGGCGATTCGGCCTACCACCTCGCCGAGCGAGAGCCGTCCGCCTCCGGTCGAGGGCGCGGTGTAGCGGAGCGTCACCTCGTCGCCGTCCTCGAGGAAGGTGCGCTCGCGACCGGCCACGGTGAACGGCTCCTTGCCTCCCCAGCTCAGCTCGAGGAGCGAGCCGCGCTCGTCGCGGCCCGGTCCGGAGATGGTCCCCGACCCCCAGAGGTCGCCGGTGCGGACCGTGGCGCCGTTGACGGTGGTGTGGGCGAGCATCTGGGCCGGCGACCAGTACATCGTGCGGTAGGGAGGACGTGACACGACCTCGCCGTCGAGCACCACCTCCACGTCGATGTCGAGACCGGCCGGACCGTCGACCCGGAGGTAGTCGAGCACCTCCGGGTCGTCCTGGCCCGGCAGCTCGGTCCAGGCCGCGTCGAGAGCGGCCAGCGGGGTGACCCAGTGGCTGATGGAGGTGGCGAAGGACTTGCCGAGGAACGGCCCCAGCGGGACGTACTCCCACGCCTGGATGTCGCGTGCGGACCAGTCGTTGAGCCCGACCACGCCGAAGGTGTGCCTGACGAAGTCGGCGGTGCTGACCGGCTCGCCCAGGCGGGAGGGGGTGCCGACCACGAAGCCGAGCTCGGCCTCGATGTCGAGGCGCTGGCTCGGGCCGAACGTCGGGGCCGTCGCGTCGGGCGCCTTGCGCTGCCCCTGCGGCCGGATGATCTCGGTGCCGCTCGCGACGACCGTGCCCGAACGCCCGTGGTAGCCCACCGGCAGGTGCTTCCAGTTGGGCAGCAGCGGCTCCTGGTCGGGCCGGAAGATGCGCCCGACGTTGGAGGCGTGGTGCTCGGAGGCGTAGAAGTCGACGTAGTCGCCGACCTCGATCGGCAGGTGGAGCTCGACGTCGGCGAGTCGGTGCTGGTGGTCGCCGGTCCCCAGGAGGCCGGGCAGCGAGTCGCGCAGCTCCTGCCACGCGTCGTGACCGAGCGCCATGAAGTCGTTGAGCGAGGGGCGGGCGAGCTCCGCACGTCCGGTCGCGGCCGCGAGGTCGAGCACGCGGTCCTCCAGCCGGACGCCCACGCGACGCGGGCCGTCGGCGGTCGAGAAGATGCCGTACGGCAGGTGGTCGAGGCCGAAGCCCGACGAGGACTGGGCGGTGGTCACTGAGCTCATGGCTGGGGCATCTCCAGGAGGCCGAGGGCGGTCAGGTCATCGAGCGGCTCGGTCACCGAGCACGACCCGAAGGAGGTGAACCAGCGACGGGCCGCGGACAGGTCGGTGGCCGCGAGGGTCGCCCCGTCGCGCTGCTCGAGAACCTGGGCGGCCTCTGCGGCGGAGCCGCCGTCCCAGAGGGCCTGGGTGGCGGCCATGACGTTGAGGAAGCCGTGCGCCCCGCCGCCCTCGGGGTCGTGACGGACCGCGCGGTGCAGGCCGGCCGTGGCCTTGAAGCGGGTCTCGCGGTCGAGCGCCGCGTCGATCCAGGCGGCGACCGTGCCCGAGTCAGGGACGAGGTCGTGGTCGAGGTTGCCCAGGCGGAGCTTGAGCCGGTGGTCGCAGGCCGCCACCTCGTCGGCTGCGGCGAGCCAGGCCGCCGTGGCGGGTCCGGGGATCTCGATGAAGACGGGGGCGTCGACCTCGACCGCCCGCACGGCCGCGTCGACGCGTCGCACGTTGCCGGCCAGGTCCTGCAGGTCGTTCAGCGCCAGCTCCAGCCCGGCCAGCCTGAGCCCCCGCTTCGCGGCCTGTCGTACGACGCCCTCGACGGCGCCGGCCCCGGTGCTGAGCACGACCGAGACGGGGATCGACGCCGGAACCGACCCCAGGTCGGTGTCTCGGACCACGAAGGACCCGACGAGTTCGGCGAACCACTCCTCCTGCCGCGCCTCGAACGCCGAGAGGGCGTCGTCCAGCGGCGCGTTGCCAGGAGGGAAGACCGCGGCGTCGTCGACGAGGGCGCGCCAGGGCTCCGGGAGGCTAGCGTGGGGGAGGTCTGCGGACGGTGGTGTGTCAGCGCTCACGCGTCTACTCTAGCCACCAGATAACGGACAGGCGTCCCCGATTATCGAACACTGGAGTCGCACGCATGCCTTACTACCGAGCCGTCGGAGCGTTGCCGAGGCAGCGCCACACCCAGCTGCGCACCGAGGGCGGTGACCTCCTCCGGGAGGAGCTGATGGGGGAGGAGGGGTTCTCCTCCGACTCCTCCCTGCTCTACCACCGCGGCGTCCCGAGCGCGATCACCGACAGCCAGGTGTGGGCCCTGCCCGACCAGAGCCGCACGCCCAACCACCCGCTCAAGCCGCGGCACCTCCGGCTGCAGGACCTCTTCACCGGAGAAGGCGCCGGAGCGTGCCCGGTGGAGGGTCGCCGGCTGGTCCTGGGCAACAACGACGTGCGCATCAGCTACGTCCGCACCGGGACGGAGCCCTCGCCGATCTACCGCAACGCGATCGGTGACGAGTGCGTGTTCGTGGAGGCCGGCTCGGGGACGGTCGAGACGGTCTTCGGAGTGATCGCCTACCGGGCCGGTGACTACGTCGTCGTACCCCGCTCGACCGACCACCGCTGGGTGCCCGCCGAGCCGAGCCGCCTCTACGCCATCGAGGCCAACTCCCACATCCATCCCCCGAAGCGCTACCTCTCGAGGTTCGGGCAGCTCCTCGAGCACGCGCCCTACTGCGAGCGCGACCTGCACGGCCCGACACAGACCCACGTGGTCGACGGCCAGGACGTCGACGTGCTGGTCAAGCACCGCACCAGCGCCGGTGTCGTGGGCACCCGCCTGACCTACGCCACGCACCCGTTCGACGTGGTCGGGTGGGACGGGTGCCTCTACCCCTACACCTTCAACATCGAGGACTACATGCCGATCACCGGCAAGGTGCACCAGCCGCCGCCGGTCCACCAGGTCTTCGAGGGCCACAACTTCGTGGTGTGCAACTTCCTGCCGCGCAAGGTCGACTACCACGAGCTCGCCATCCCGGTCCCCTATTACCACTCCAACGTCGACTCCGACGAGGTCATGTTCTACGTCGGCGGCGACTACGAGGCCCGCAAGGGCTCCGGCATCGGCATCGGGTCGATCAGCCTGCACCCCGGCGGCCACGCGCACGGCCCGCAGCCCAGCGCGATCGAGGCCTCGCTCGGGGTGGACTACTTCGCCGAGTCGGCCGTCATGGTCGACACCTTCGCCCCGCTCGAGCTCGGTGAGGGTGGTCTCGCGGTCGAGGACCCGTCCTACGCCTGGTCGTGGGCCGGCCGTGGCCCCGACGCCCCCGGTGACGACGGCGGCCCGGCGGTGTTCAGCAATTCCTGATCCGCGGCCAGTGGAGAGCAGACTGCGCTCGTGACGACCGACCTCGACCGCAGCTCGCGCCGGGCACTGGTCGGGATCCCGGTCGTCCTGGCGATGCTCGCAATGATCGGGCCGTTCAGCATCGACACGCCCTTCCCGGCCTTCGACTCGATGGAGCGCGACTTCTCCGTGGGGTCCGGCGAGATGCAGCTCGTCGTCACGACCTACATGCTCGCCTTCGCCGCGGTGAGCATCTTCCACGGGCCGCTCTCCGACGCGATCGGTCGACGGCCCGTCATCGTCGGGTCGCTGGCGGTCTACGCGCTCGCCTCCATCGCCTGCGCCTTCGCGCCGTCGCTCGCCTGGCTGCTGGTGGGCCGGGCGGTCCAGGGCGTCGCGGCGGGTGGGTCGACGATCGTGAGCCGGACCGTGATCCGCGACCTCTTCGACGGCCACGAGGCGCAGCGCCTGATGAGCCGCGTCGCGGTGATCTTCGGCCTGGCACCGGCGATCGCGCCGATCCTGGGAGGCGTGCTCCTCCAGCTCGGCCCGTGGCCCCTGGTGTTCTGGTTCATGGGGTTGCTGGGTGCCGTGCTGATCGCGGCGACGCTGCTCGTGCTTCCCGAGTCCCACCCGCCGGAGGACCGCGTGCCGCTGCGGGTGGGCGAGGTCGTCGCAGGGTTGCTGGAGGTCGGTCGCCTGGCGGCGTTCCATCGCATCGCCTGGGCCGGGACGTTCGTGTTCGCCGCGCAGTTCCTCTACATCGGCGGCGCTGCGATCTTCGTGGGCGACGTCCTGGGGATGGGTGAGCTCGACTACTGGAAGCTCTTCGTCCCGATGATCGGGGCGATGATGATCGGCTCCACCATCAGCGGCCGGACCGCCGGCGTGGTCGATCCGCACCGACTCATCGGCATCGGCTTCGGCCTGGCCATCGCCGGCGGGGCGCTCGGGGTGGCGACTGCGCTGACCCCGTGGGGCGCCTCGATGCCGTGGCCGCTGCTCGGCGTGACTGTCCTGGCCCTGGGCAACGGCCTTGCCTACCCGAACATCCAGCTGATGATGCTGGACCTGCTGCCCCGCCGACGAGGTGCCGTCATGTCGGGCGCGACCTTCGTGACGCTCTCCTTCAACGCGATCGCGGCGTTCGCCATCACGCCGTACGCCGGCACGTCGGTGCTGGGCTTCGCGCTCACCGCGCTCGCGATGGTGACCTGCGGCTACCTCCTGTGGTGGCGCCACTCCACGGTCACCCGCTCCCTCGCGGACGTCGGCTGAGGAAGGCCTGCCCCCGCTCCAGTGATCCCCGGTCAGCCGGGGCCACGAGCACGCCGCTGTCCGGCTGTAGCGTCGCGTCCCATGACGTCCGACAGGTGGTTGCGCGATCGCCGGCCGGTACGTCGCGTGGTCGCCGACGAGTCCGCACCAGAGGATCGCCGAGCCTGGCCGGCGTCCGTCCCGGCGGTCGCCCAGGTGCTGGACGAGGGGCTCGAGCTCGCCCCGGGAGTCACCCTCCTGGTCGGGGAGAACGGCAGCGGGAAGTCGACCCTCGTGGAGGCGGTCGCGATGGCGTTCGGCCTTGCTGCCGAGGGTGGCACCCGCAACGTGCAGGAGGGCACCCGCGCCACGGAGTCGCCGCTGCACGGGTGGATCAGGCTGGAACGATCGCCGGGCGCGCCCCGGTGGGGGTTCTTCCTGCGCGCCGAGACCATGCACGGCTACTTCACCCGGCAGGAGTCGTTCAGCACCGAGAATGACCCGCAGTTCCACGAGATGAGCCACGGCGAGTCGTTCCTGGAGGTCCTGCGCACGCGCTTCGACTCTCCCGGCCTCTACTGCCTCGACGAGCCGGAGGCAGCGCTGTCGTTCAGCGCCCAGATCGCCCTGGTCGGGACGCTCCACGACCTGGCTGCGGCCGGGGCGCAGGTGCTCTGCGCCACCCACTCACCGCTGCTGGCAGCCCTGCCCGGGGCGCGGATCCTCGAGATCGGGCCGTGGGGCGTCCGTGAGGCTGTCTGGGAAGAGCTCGAGCTCGTCGCCCACTGGCGGCGCTACCTCGAGCACCCCATGCGATACCTGCGCCACGTCATCGACCCCGTGTGACGGCGGCAAGATCGAGCGCCCGTCAGTCGATGCTGGCGTAGTCGGTGTAGCCCTCGGCGTCGCCGCCGTAGAAGGTGTCCGGCACGGGCTCGTTGAGGGGCAGGTTCTTCTCGAGCCGACGCGGCAGGTCGGGGTTGGCGATGAAGGAACGGCCGAAGGCTGCCGCGTCGATGAACCCCGCGTCGAGCAGGCGCCTGGCCTTGTCCAGGTCGTAGCTGCCGGCGCCGACGATCGGACCGGGGTGGGCCTCGCGCAGCGCCGCCCGGAAGTCGTCGTCGAGCGCGGGGCCGCCCGCCCAGTCGGGCTCCGAGAGGTGCAGGAAGGCCAGGTCGCGGCCGGCGAGCTCGCGGGCGACGTAGAGCCCAGCCTGCTCGCCCTCGGGGTCCTCGAGGCCGTTGAAGCGACCGATGGGGGAGATCCTGATGCCGACGCGGTCAGGCGACCACTCGTCGACCACCGCGTCGACGACCTCGAGCATCAGCCGGGCGCGGTTCTCGCGGGGGCCGCCGTACAGGTCGGTGCGCTGGTTGCTGTCGGCTGCGAGGAACTGGTGCAGCAGGTAGCCGTGGGCGCCGTGGATCTCGACGAGGTCGAAGCCGGCCTCGCGGGCGTTGACCGTGGCCCTGCGGTAGTCCTCGACGACTCGTGCGACCTCGTCGGTGTCGAGTGCGCGGGGGTGGGGCAGTCGACGCGAGTGGGTCGGCCGTCCTCACCGCGCACGCTCGTCCGGTTGCGGTACGACACCGCGCTCGCCGAGACCGGCAGGTCACCACCGTGGAACGACTCGTGCGACACCCGCCCCACGTGCCACAGCTGGGCGGCGATCAGCCCGCCGGCGTCGTGCACGGCGTCGGTGATCCGGCGCCAGCCTGCGACCTGCTCCTCGCTGTGGATGCCGGGGGTGTCCATGTAGCCCTTGCCCTCCGGGCTGATCTGCGTGCCCTCGGAGACGATCAGGCCGGCGCTGGCCCGCTGGACGTAGTAGTCCCGCATCAGGTCGTTGGGGACGTCTCCGGGGACGGTCGCACGCATCCGGGTGAGAGGCGCCATGAAGACGCGGTTGGCGGTCTTGACCGCGCCGAGGGCCAGGGGCTCGAAGAGAGAGGTCACGCCTGGCCGCAACCGTGCGGGGGAGGGTGCTATTCCTGCCAGCAGGCCGGGATCGTCGCATCCGTCGGCGCACCCGGTTGAGCGGCGGCCTACTATCCAAGGACGAACCCTCTCCAGTCCGGAGCCGAGGCAGCTGAGCTGATGACCAACCCCGACCGTCGCCCCGACGAGGTCACCCTGTCCTCCGGTGACGAGCCGCGCGGGGTCCAGGTGATGACTCCCCGCGAGGTCCCGTTGGGGGGCCCGCGGGCGATGCACGTACGACGCACGCTGCCGCAGCGCTCCCGGTCGCTGATCGGTGCCTGGTGCTTCATCGACCACTACGGCCCGGACGACGTCGAGGAGACCGGGGGCATGAGCGTGGCGCCCCACCCGCACACGGGCCTGCAGACGGTGAGCTGGCTCTTCGAGGGTGAGGTCGAGCACCGCGACTCCGCCGGCAACCACGCGATGGTGCGTCCCGGCGAGCTCAACCTGATGACGGGTGGCCGGGGCATCAGCCACTCCGAGGTGTCCCCGCCGTCGACCTCCGTCCTGCACGGGGTCCAGCTCTGGGTGGCGCTCCCTGACGCGAGCCGGCACACGCCCCCGACGTTCGACCACTACGTGCCGCCCGCGGTGCGTGGACCCCGCTGGGAGGCACGGGTGTTCCTCGGTTCGGCCCTGGGGTCGACGTCCCCGGTGCCGACCCACTCGCCGCTCCTGGGCGCGGAGATCATGCTCGCCACGGGCGGGTCCCTGACGGTCGATGTCGACGACTCCTTCGAGCACGGCGTCCTGCTCGACGTCGGCCTCATCAGCGTCGACGGCGAGGAGCTCAAGCCGGGCGAGCTCGCCTACCTCGCGCCCGGACGCTCCGTGATCGAGGTGGCGGCCGGCGAGGAGGCCCGGCTGGTCCTGGTGGGCGGCCCGCCCTTCGGCGAGGAGATCGTCATGTGGTGGAACTTCGTCGGCCGCAGCCACGAGGAGATCGTCGGCTACCGCGCCGAGTGGCAGGACCAGATCACCCGCGACGGCGAGATCGTGTCCGACAGCCGCGAGGTGTCCGACGGCAGGTTCGGCGTCGTGGCCGACCAGCCGCTGCCCCCCATCCCGGCTCCGGCCCTCCCCAACGTCAGGCTCAAGCTCAGGCGCTGAGGCAGGACCGTCGAGTGTCACCGTCGTGCGCGAGGATGACGCGCATGACCCAGCCAGTGATCGGCGAGGACGGCCTCGCACGCTGCCCGTGGGCGGCCGGCGACCCCGTCAACATGGCCTACCACGACGAGGAGTGGGGGATGCCGGTCGAGGGAGAGGCGGCCCATCTCGAGCGCCTGACGCTCGAGGCGTTCCAGTCCGGGCTGTCGTGGTTGACGATCCTCAACAAGCGTCCCGCGTTCCGCGAGGTCTTCGCGGGCTTCGACGCCGACACCGTGGCGTCGTACGACGTCCACGACATCGAGCGCCTGATGGCGGAGACGCGCATCGTGCGCAACCGCCGCAAGATCGAGGCGGCCGTGGCCAACGCGCGCGCCACGGTCGCGCTGCGCGAGCGCGGCGGCCTGGTCGACCTGCTCTGGTCGTTCCGCCCCGCCGAGTCTCCGGCACCGCGGGGCACCAGCGAGCAGGTCGCCTCCACCGTCGAGAGCACGGCGCTGAGCAAGGCGCTGAAGGAGGCCGGCTTCGCACACGTCGGACCGACCACGATGCATGCGCTGATGCAGGCGGTCGGGATCATCGACGACCACCTGGTGGGTTGCCACCGTCGTGGCTGCGCCTCCCTACCGCGCTGAGCGCCGTCCCGCCCGGAGCAGGGAGCTCAGGTGGTCGAGAGGACGTCGCGGACCATCACCACGACGGGCACCAGCGTGATGACGGCGGCCGCGCTGTGCGGCCAGCCGATCTGCCAGACGAGCCACGCCGTGAGAACCAGGCCGACCACTGCGAGGACACCCATGCCGGCGCGCACGACCGGCCGTCCTTCGGGTCCGTCTCCGTCGAGGTAGCGAACGAATCCGATCAGGGTCGCCATCGCGAGCAGCAGCGCGAACATCGCAAGCACGAAGGCGCCGGCGACCTGGACGTCGTCCCCGCCGATCTCGGCGACGAGCAGGGCGCCGACGAGGAACAGTGCGGTGAGCGCCGCCCCCAACGTCGCGGCGAGCAGCAGGCGGCCCTGTGGCTCGTCCATCCAGTGTCTCCCAGAGGTTTCGGGTAGCGGGCGAAGGGATCGTAGGCCACGGAGCGAGTCGTTGTTCGACCCCTCTGCGTGCCGCGAGGTCGCTGCCGATCCCGGGCCCTAGATTCACGCCCATGACCCGTGTGCACGCATTCGCCGAAGACGCCCTCGCCGAGCTCGACGCCGTCGGCCTCCACGATGCCTACCGCGACGGGCTCTCGGTGGCCGACGTCGTCGAGGCGGCGATCGCGCGTGCCGACGCGGTCGACGAGAAGCTCGGCGCCATCGCCCACCGCGCCTTCGACCGGGCCCGCGAGGAGGCCGCCCACCCACGCGGCGGGTTCTTCTCCGGGGTCCCGACGTTCCTCAAGGACAACGTCGACGTGGCCGGCATGCCCACCCAGCACGGCACCGACGCCTTCGTCGCCCGACCGGCGAGTGCCGACGGCGACTTCGCCCGCATGTACCTCGCCACCGGTCTGCTGCCGCTGGGCAAGACGCGGCTGAGCGAGTTCGGCTTCAGTGGCGCTGTGGACCACCTGCGTCAGGGGCCGGTGCGCTCGCCCTGGCACCTCGACCACTACGCCGGCGCCTCGTCGGCCGGCTCCGCCGCCCTCGTCGCGGCCGGTGTCGTACCTCTCGCCCACGCCAACGACGGGGGCGGCTCCATCCGCATCCCGGCCTCCGTCAACGGGCTCGTCGGCCTCAAGCCCACCCGAGGGCGGCTGGCCCAGGACGCCATGATGCGCGAGATGCCGGTGCGGATCGTGAGCGACGGCGTGGTCAGCAGGAGCGTGCGAGACACGGCGGCGTTCTACCGCGAGGCCGAGAAGGTCTGGCGGAACCCGCGCCTGGCCCCGGTCGGCGACATCACCCGGCCCGGCCGGGCCCGGCTCAGGATCGCGCTGGTCACCCAGGGCGTGGGGCGTGACTCGACCCCGGAGGTGCGGGAGCTCACCCTCAAGACCGGCGCGCTGCTGGAGTCGCTCGGGCACAGGGTCGAGGAGATCGACAACCCGGTCCCCGGGTTCTTCGCCGACCACTTCGTCCTCTACTGGTCGATGCTCGCCCTCGCGATCACCGCGCGCGGCCGCAAGGACTTCGGACCCACCTGGGATCCCGGCAAGCTCGACAACCTCACCGTCGGGCTGTCCCGCCACTGCCGTCGCAACCTCCACAAGCTCCCGCTGGCGATGGCCACGCTGGCGAGCAGCAAGCATCTCGCGGCCCGCCACCACCAGCAGTACGACGTCACCCTGACGCCGACCCTGGCCACCGAGACGCCCCTCGTCGGACACCTCAGGCCCGACCAGGACTACGACCAGATCATGGACCGGCTGATGGACTGGGTGGCCTTCACGCCGCTCGCCAACGCCACCGGTGAGCCCGCGATCTCGCTGCCGCTGGCGACCACCGCACAGGGCCTTCCCCAAGGCATGATGCTCAACGCCGGGCGCGGTCGCGAGGCTCGGCTGCTCGAGCTCGCCTACGAGCTGGAGCAGGCCGTTCCCTGGCAGCAGATCCACGTGGACTGAGGCCTGCGAAGCCCTTGCGCAGTCCGATTTCTCACCGGAGCGACCGCGCGTGTATGGTTGCGCGGCGTTGCCCCTTTAGCTCAGTCGGCAGAGCGTCTCCATGGTAAGGAGAAGGTCTACGGTTCGATTCCGTAAAGGGGCTCTGGGTTCGATCACTCCGTATGCTGGGGTGGCCTGTTCCCGGCGGCGGGGTAGCTCAGGTGGTTAGAGCACACGGCTCATAATCGTGGTGTCGCGGGTTCGAGTCCCGCCCCCGCTACCGCTGCTCCAGATCACCACAACCTCAGCAACTCGACGAAGGACTTCCCGTGGCCAGCAAGAGCTCTGACGTTCGCCCCAAGATCACGCTTGCGTGCGTGGACTGCAAGGAGCGCAACTACATCACCAAGAAGAACCGTCGCAACGACCCCGACCGCATCGAGCTGGCGAAGTTCTGCCCGCGCTGCCGCAAGCACACGGCGCACAAGGAAACCCGCTGACGCTTCTTCACCGACCGTTGCGACCCGCCAGGACTCCTGGCGGGTCGCGGTGATTTAGTCTCGTCGGCATGCCTGTCGACCCCTCGCTGCTGGAGCGCGACCGTCCGGCCACCGCGCCCACGACGGTGACCGAGGAGGGGGTCCGGGCGTTCGCCGCGGCGATCGGGTCGTCGTACGACGGCACCGTGCCGCCCACCTGGCCGATCACGCTCGCCTTCGACGCGATGATGGCCTTCCTCGAGGACGAGCAGATCGACCTGCACCGCATCGTCCACGGGGAGCAGCGGTTCACCTACGAGCGGCCGATCGTCGTCGGAGACGTGCTGACCGCGCGCCTGCGCGTCGTGGGGCTGCGGCAGATCGGCGGCGCCGACATCATCGGGACCACCTCGGAGATCCGCGACGCAGACGACGAGCTGGTGTGCCTGGGGCGCGCGACCCTGGTCCACGGGGGAGGAGCCTGATGACGCCCGGAGACGTCCTGGCGCCCCAGGTGTTCGCCGTCACCCGTGCCGACCTCGTCCGTTACGCAGAGGCCAGCGGCGACCACAACCCCATCCACCAGGACGACGACGTCGCTCGAAGCGTCGGCCTGCCCGGCGTGATCGCCCACGGCATGTACACGTTGGCGCTGGTCGGCCGTGCCGTCGCCGGGTGGACCGGCGGGGCGGAGGTGGTCGAGCTCGGCGCCAAGTTCATCGCCCCGGTCGTGGTGCCGGCCGAGGGTGCGGCCGAGGTGGTGGTGTCGGGGACCGTCAAGTCGGCCGGCGAGAGCCTCGTGACGCTGGCGCTCGAGGTGCGCTGCGGCGACGCGAAGGTGCTCGGCATGCCCAAGGCGGTCGTGCGTGCCTGAGCTGTTGCGCGACCACACCAGCCTGCGGCTCGGTGGACCGGCGCGCGAGTGGGTCCGCGCGACCACGGAGGCAGGGCTGGTCGAGGCGGTGCGCGAGGCGGACGCCGCCGGCACGCCCGTGCTGCTCCTCAGCGGGGGGTCCAACCTCGTCGTCGCGGACGAGGGCTTCGACGGGCGGGTCGTCGAGGTGGCGACCAGCGGGGTGCACGTCGACACCGATGCGTGCGAGGCCGACACCCTGGCCGCCTGTGGCGGCGTCGTCCTCACGGTGGCGGCCGGCGAGGGCTGGGACGCCCTCGTCGACCGGGCGGTGGCCTCGGGGTGGGCCGGTGTCGAGGCGCTCTCGGGCATCCCGGGCGCAGTGGGGTCCACTCCCATCCAGAACGTCGGTGCCTACGGCCAGGAGGTCGCCCAGACGATCGCCCGCGTCCGCACCTGGGACCGTGTGGCAGGAGCTCAGCGCACCTTCGCGGCGGCCGAGTGCGGGTTCTCCTACCGCGGCTCGCGCTTCAAGGCCGACCCGGCAAGGTACGTCGTCCTCGAGGTCACCTTCCAGCTCCGCCAGGGCACCATGTCGGAGCCGGTGGCCTATGCCGAGCTCGCGCGCGCCCTCGAGGTCGGTCCCGGTGAGCGTGCGCCGCTGGCGGCGGTGCGCGAGAGCGTGCTGCAGCTGCGCTCGCGCAAGGGGATGGTGCTCGACGACGCCGACCACGACACCTGGAGCGCCGGGTCCTTCTTCACCAACCCGATCCTCGAGCCGGGCCAGTCGACCGCCCTGCCCGCGGAGGCCCCACGGTGGGAGCAGGGCGACGGCCGGGTGAAGACCAGCGCCGCCTGGCTCATCGAGCGGGCCGGCTTCACCAAGGGCCACACCAGCCCGTCGGCCGGCCCTCGTGTCTCGCTCTCGACCAAGCACACGCTCGCCCTGACCAACCGGGGCGGCGCGACCACGGCTGAGCTGCTCACCCTGGCGCGCGAGGTGCGCGACGGCGTGGAGGACGCGTTCGGGGTGCGGCTCGTCAACGAGCCGGTGACGGTCGGCTGCTCGCTCTGACGTCTGAGGACGTGGTGGACGGATCCACGGCCCCTTTCCGTCCAGGGTGTCCTCAGATGTCAGGCGACGGGAGCGGCCAGCCAGGCGTCGATGTCGGCGAGCGCGGCCGCCTTGACGCCCGCAGGGGCGCGTGACGCCTCGAAGGACATCCGGGCCAGCCGAGCGAGGTCGCTGTCCGTCAGGTCGTGGGCGGCCCGCATCGTGGCGTACTGCCCGGCCAGCCGCGACCCGAACAGCAGCGGGTCGTCCGCACCCAGGGCGACCGTGGCGCCGGCCGTGAGCAGCTCGGGCAGCGGCACCGACGTCAGGTCGGAGTAGACGCCGAGAGCCACGTTGGAGACCGGACACACCTCGAGCGCGATGCCGGCCTGCACGACGCGGTCGAGCAGGTCGGGGTCCTCGGCGCAGCGCACCCCATGGCCGAGCCGTTGGGGGCCGAGGGCGTCGAGGACCTGGCGGATGTGGTCCGGCCCACGCAGCTCACCGGCGTGGGGTGCGAGGAGCAGCCCGGCGCGCTCGGCGATGCGGAAGGCTCCCGCGAAGTCGTCGGTGCTGCCCCGCCTCTCGTCGTTGGAGAGCCCGAACCCCACCACGCCACGCCCGGCGTACTGCGAGGCGAGCCGGGCCAGGGTGCGGGCGTCGAGGGGGTGGCGGGTGCGGTTGGCCGCGATCACCACGGCGATGCCGAGGCCGGTCCGCCGGGTGGCGTCGCGGACGCAGTCGAGCACCAGGTCGGTGAAGGCGGTGATGCCGCCGAAGCGCGCGGCGTAGCCGCTGGGGTCCACCTGGATCTCCATCCACCTGCCGCCGTCGGCCACGTCGTCCTCGGCTGCCTCGAGCACCAGGCGTCGTACGTCGTCAGGGGTGCGCAGCACCGAGCGCGCTACGTCGTAGAGGCGCTGGAAGCGGAACCAGCCCTTCTCGTCGGCGGCGCTCAGCTCGGGGGGCCAGTCGGTGACGAGGGAGTCCGGCAGGGAGATCCCGTCACGAGCCGCCAGGTCGAGGAGCGTGCCGTGGCGCATGGAGCCGGTGAAGTGCAGGTGCAGGTGGGCCTTGGGGAGCCCGACGATCTCCCGGTGACCCATGTCGGTCACTGTAAGGGGCAGCAGCGGGTCGGCTCGCGTGGGTGACCTCGGTTCGACGCGGTCTCGGTGGGCCACGTATGCTCTTCGTCTGGTGGTCCAGCCACATGCTTCGGCCTGCCCCGGCATCGGGGATCCTCAGTGTGTGTCGCCCACCGAAGGGCACTAGCTCAACTGGCAGAGCATCGGTCTCCAAAACCGAAGGTTGGGGGTTCAAGTCCCTCGTGCCCTGCAAGACAGCACCAGATCAAGAATTCCTGTTCCAGGAGAGGTGACAGACCGTGTCGGACGGCAGCGCAGTGCGCGACCCGCAGCGTGACTCGCGAGACGAGGGACGCAAGCGGGCCAGCCCGGCCACGTTCCTGCGCCAGGTCATCGCCGAGCTGCGGAAGGTCGTCTGGCCCACCCAGCAGCAGCTGGTGACCTACTTCTTCGTGGTCCTGGTCTTCGTGATCGTGGTGATGAGCTTCGTCGCGGCGCTCGACCTGGCGTTCTTCCGCCTCGTCTACTGGACGTTCACAGGTGGCAGCCAGCAGTGACCGACCAGCCCGCAGAGACCCAGCCCGCAGCAGCCGAGACCGCTGACGCGGCGGCAGCCCACGACGTGACGGAGCAAGACGTGCCCGAGAGCTTTGACCCCGACCAGCCCGACCAGGTCGAGGTCTCCACGGAGGCGCCCGAGTCGGAGGCCGACGCGCCTGAGGCGCCCGAGGCTGGCGCGCCCGAGGCGGCGGAGAGCGACGAGGCAGGAGCTGCCGGCGACGCCGACCAGGCCCCGACCGAGGAGTCCGTCGAGGACGAGCCCGTCGAGGACGACCCGCTCGAGCAGTTCCGGCGCGAGCTCTACGCCAAGCCGGGCGACTGGTTCGTCGTGCACACCTACTCCGGCATGGAGAAGCGGGTCAAGCACAACCTCGAGAACCGCATCGTCTCCCTCAACATGGAGGACTACATCCACGAGATCGTGGTCCCGACCGAGGAAGTCGCCGAGATCAAGAACGGCCAGCGCAAGATGGTCACGCGCACCGTCCTGCCGGGCTACGTCCTGGTGCGCATGGACCTGACCGACGAGTCCTGGTCGACCGTGCGTCACACGCCCTCTGTCACCGGCTTCGTCGGTCACAGCCACCAGCCGGTGCCGCTGAGCATGCGCGAGGTCGAGGACATGCTCGCCCCGGCCGTCGTGGCCGAGTCCGAGGCAGCGGCCGCGTCCAGCGAGAAGGGGTCGAGCACGACCCCGCGCAAGCAGGTCGAGGTCGCCGACTTCGAGGTCTCCGACTCCGTGATGGTCGTGGACGGCCCGTTCGCCACGCTCCACGCGACGATCACCGAGATCAACGCCGAGTCCCAGCGGGTCAAGGCCCTGGTCGAGATCTTCGGCCGCGAGACCCCGGTCGAGCTCTCGTTCTCCCAGATCCAGCGCGTCTGACCCCAGCGCGTCCGCGGCCCAGCGAATTGGCGCCGCACGGGCCCTCGGCCCACAATTGCCTGAGCAACACCCGTGGCAGGGGGCGACCGCCCTCGTCATGACCACATGAGAACAGGAAGAGGAACATGCCTCCCAAGAAGAAGATTGCTGCCCTGGTCAAGGTGCAGCTGCAGGCTGGCGCAGCAACTCCGGCTCCTCCGGTGGGTACCGCCCTGGGTCCCCACGGTGTGAACATCATGGACTTCTGCAAGGCCTACAACGCGCAGACCGAGTCGATGCGCGGCAACGTGATCCCGGTCGAGATCACCATCTACGAGGACCGGTCCTTCGACTTCATCACGAAGACGCCTCCGGCTGCCGAGCTGATCAAGAAGGCCGCAGGCCTGCAGAAGGGCTCCGGCGTCCCGCACAAGGACAAGGTCGGCAAGCTGACCAAGGACCAGGTGCGCGAGATCGCGCAGACCAAGCTCCCCGACCTCAACGCCAACAGCGTCGAGGCCGCCATGAAGATCGTCGAGGGCACCGCCCGCTCGATGGGCGTCACGACCGACTGAACCCGTGGGAGGGCCGCGCTGGCCCGCTGACCACGTCCTTTCCAGCAGAGAAGAGAAAGCTCATGCAGCGCAGCAAGACCTACCGCGCGGCGGCGGAGACGTTCGACCAGAACGAGCTCCACGCCCCGCTCACGGCGATCAAGATCGCCAAGTCCAGCAGCAAGAAGAAGTTCGACGAGACCGTGGACGTCGTCATGCGTCTCGGCGTCGACCCCCGCAAGGCCGACCAGATGGTGCGCGGCACCGTCAACCTGCCCCACGGCACCGGCAAGACCGCCCGCGTGCTCGTGTTCGCCAACGCCGAGAAGGCCGAGGCCGCCCGTGAGGCCGGCGCCGACTTCGTCGGTGGCGACGAGCTGATCGAGAAGGTCAACGGTGGCTGGCTCGACTTCGACGCCGTCGTCGCGACCCCCGACATGATGGGCAAGGTCGGTCGCCTGGGTCGCGTCCTGGGTCCGCGGTCCCTGATGCCGAACCCCAAGACCGGCACCGTCACCCCTGACGTCGCGAAGGCGGTCACCGACATCAAGGGCGGGAAGATCGAGTTCCGCGTCGACCGCCACTCCAACCTGCACTTCATCATCGGCAAGGCCTCCTTCTCCGAGGCTGCGCTCGCGGAGAACTACGCCGCGGCGCTCGAGGAGGTGCTCCGGCTCAAGCCGGCCAGCTCCAAGGGTCGCTACATCAAGAAGGTCACCGTCTCCACGACGATGGGCCCGGGGGTCCAGGTCGACCCCAACCGCACCAAGAACGTCACCTCCGAGGACGAGGGCCAGCAGGACTGACCCCCGCCTCCCCGGCAACCAGGATCCGGTCCCCCCGCTCGGCGGGGCGGCCGGATCCTGCGCATCTGGTGGACTTCTCAGGTTGCGCTTGGCCGAGTGTGGTTTCGTGTGGCCTGCGTCGGGGAGGAACGCCGGGGCACACACCACTCGTGAAGGAGCACAACACATGCGCGTGAGGACCCTGTCCCGTCGGCTCGGCTCGACGGCCCTCGTCATCGCGTTGGGACTGAGCGTGGCCGCCTGCGGCTCCGACGGATCCGACGACAACACCCCGGACGGCTCGGACGAGACGAGCCAGACCGACACCGGCGAGGAGGCCGAGGGCGAGGAGCTCTCCGAGCTGGCCGCAGCAGACTTCTACCCGGCGGTGACCGCTGCGCTCAAGGACGCGGAGACGTTCAAGTACACCGCGACCAGCACCGCGGCCGGGGCCGAGTCGACGATGACGGGCGAGGCCCGATACACCGACTCCGGCGTCGAGATGCGGGCCACCAGCGACGGCGCCCAGGCGATGGAGATGGTCATGCTCGACCAGGTCGTCTACATGAAGAGCCCCGACATGGGCATGGGCGACAAGTGGCTCAAGATCGACCTCAAGACCGCCGGTGACTCGCTCTTCGGAATGCTCGCCAAGGCCACCGACCCCGAGGCGATGTTCAAGGCCATGGAGGCTCCGAAGAAGGTCGAGCTCCTCGGCCAGGAGGAGATCGACGGAGTCGAGACCAACCACTACCGGGTCACGATCGACCCCACGAACTACATGGAGGCCATGGGCTTCCCCGCCGAGATGGCCACCTACATGCCCAAGGAGCTCGTGACGGACATGTGGGTCGACGGCGACAACCTGCCGCGCAAGTACGCCCAGGACGTCTCGACTCCCGCCGCCGGCGGACAGCCTGCCTCGAAGTCGAGCACCGAGGGCTTCTACACCGACTTCGGCACCGACGTCGAGATCGAGGCCCCGCCGGCCAGCGAGGTCACCGACCAGATCCCCGGCATGCCGGGCGCCGCCTGAGTCGTCGTACGCCGCTCCTCACCGTGGACGAACGACGGGCCGCTCCCCGAGGGGGAGCGGCCCGTCGCGTGCATCACGGGGTCACTCGCGGAAGACCCGCTCGTCGAGGAGCTGCTCCTTGACGGGCTCGCCCTCGGGCAGGAAGCGCCCTTGGTCGAAGCGGGTCCTGAACTGCAGCACCACGCTGTCCTTGCCGAAGCGGTTCTTCTCCACGCTGAGGACGGCCCACTCGCGGAAGCGCTCGCTGTTGCCGAGGTCGTAGGTCAGGTGGTGGCGGGCGACGATGTCGAACTTGTTGTTGAGCACCAGCACGATGTCGGCCTCGTAGGCCAGCGAGCTCGAGCCTCGCAGGTGGTTGGTGCGCATGCGCTTGCCCGTCTGCAGCGCTGCCTTGTCGGCGGCTGCGATCGCCAGGATCGGCGCGTTGAGGTCGATGGCGAGGTCCTTGAGGCCTTCCACCACGTGGGTCGTGCGCTCGTCCTCGTCGCCGCCGGCGGGGACCCTGACCTTCTGGAGGTAGTCCACGACGACGAAGGGCGTGGCGCCGGTGAGCTCCCGCACAGCCTGGATGGCGGCCTGGATGGCGCCGAGGTCGGTGCGCGTGCCGGTGGAGCGGTGCAGGAAGAGCAGCTCGGAGTACTGGGCGATGCGCTGGAGGGCGGCGACGCCGGAGGGCACCGACTCGAGGCGGCGCTCCAGGGAGCTCACCCACAGGTCGTCGAACGCCGAGCGGATGGCGGTCAGCCTGACCTGGTCGGACTCGTCCAGCTCGCCGGACTCCATGGCCAGCAGCTTCTGGGTGAGGTCCTCGGGGTCGTGCTCGTAGGAGAAGTAGACGACGGGGCGGCCCGAGGCGGCGACGTTGCGCGCGATCTGGAGCGCGAAGGTGGACTTGCCGAGGCCCTGAGGGCCGGCGAGCAGGATCAGCGAGCCACCTCGCATGCCTCCACCGATGGCGGGGTCGAGGCCGCCGAACCCGGTCTTCCACACTCGGCCGGCTGCATTGCGTCCTGAGATCATGCGTTCGTCACTGCGCGCGATGGCGGCGCCGACGGTCGTGAGTTGTTGGTCCACGGCCCTATCGAACCAGTTGACGACCGATTCAGGAGCGTTTCCCTGATTGCCGATTTGTGGCCGAGGTGCCCCCCGCGTAGAGTCCTCTCCTGAAACCAGAGACCGCCGGTGGTCACGGGCTCATTGCCCACGACCGAAGGTTCCTCCAGCAGGACGGCCAGCGCAGGTGGGAAGAGCTAGCGGCTTCGCCGCACCAAAGCCCTGAACCCTGTGCTCCTGAGCCAGAAGTTCAGGGCTTTCGCCGTTGTGGGGGCCAGCCGGTGGTCGACCCCGGAAGGAGACCCATGGCGCGGCCAGAGAAGACTGCCGCCGTAGCGGAGATCGTTGAGTCCTTCAACGAGTCCGCCGGCGCTGTGCTGACCGAGTACCGCGGGCTCACCGTCAAGGAGCTGCAGGACCTGCGCCGCTCCCTCGGCGAGAACGCAACCTACGCCGTGGTCAAGAACACGCTGGCCAAGCTTGCGGCCAACGAGGTCGGCATCGACGGCTTCGACGACCTGCTGACCGGCCCCACCGCCATCGCTTTCATCAGCGGTGACGTCGTGGAAGCCGCCAAGGGTCTGCGTGACTTTGCCAAGGCAAACCCCGCCCTCGTCATCAAGGGCGGCGTCCTGGACGGCAACACCCTCGACGCGTCCGAGGTGGCCAAGCTGGCCGACCTCGAGTCGCGCGAGGTGCTCATGGGCAAGCTGGCCGGCGCAATGCTGGCCTCGCTCTCCCAGGCCGTCTACCTGCTCAACGCCCCCCTCTCCCAGGCTGCCCGGCTCGCCGGCGCCCTGGAGGCCAAGGCGCAGCAGGACCCCTCGATCCTCGCAGGTGGTGCTTCCCAGGAAGACAGCACTGGGCCGGCCGCTGCCGAGGAGACGAAGGTCGTCGACGAGGCGCCTGCAGCGGAGGAGGCCCCCGAGGCACCCGCCGCCGAGGCGTCCGAGGAGACGACCGAGTCCACCGACGCCTGAGCCCAGGCCGACGTACACCACCTGAAACCCGGCGCCCTGCACCTCGCGGGTGCGCCACACACGGAAGGAAACGCCAACCATGGCGAAGCTCAGCACCGACGAGCTCCTTGAGGCCTTCAAGGAGATGACCCTGATCGAGCTCTCCGAGTTCGTGAAGCAGTTCGAGGACACCTTCGGCGTCACCGCCGCCGCGCCGGTCGCCGCTGCGGCCCCTGCTGCCGCCGGTGGCGCTCCCGCCGCGGGCGACGAGGCTGCTGCCCAGGACGAGTTCGACGTCGTCCTCGAGGCCGCTGGTGACAAGAAGATCAACGTCATCAAGGAGGTGCGCGCCCTGACCTCCCTCGGCCTGAAGGAGGCCAAGGACCTGGTCGAGGCCGCTCCCAAGGCCATCCTCGAGAAGGTCGACAAGGCTGCGGCCGACAAGGCGAAGGAAGCCCTCGAGGGCGCCGGCGCCACCGTCTCGGTCAAGTGATCTGACGCCAAGGGCGGTCACTCCACTCGGAGTGGCCGCCCTTTGGCGTGCCTCGGCCCGCACGGGCCTGCCTCGTCCCTGCCCCGCCCCACCGCTGCCCCATCCCGTGGACAGTGCGCTGACGTCGATCCTCCCCACCGCGTAACCTCACCGCAGTCCGCGCGTTGAACCAACCGGGTCGTGCGCTGAACAGGGAGAACCGGACCGATGTCCACGCGGTCGGGTAGGGAAGGGGCAAGAACGCCATGGGCGTCGAGATCGAGGTCAACAACCTCACCAAGTCATTCGGCAAGCAGCTGATCTGGGGTGACGTCAGCCTGACGGTGCCGGCAGGTGAGATCTGCGTGATGCTGGGCCCGTCGGGGACGGGCAAGTCGGTCTTCCTGAAGACCCTCATCGGCCTGCTCAAGCCCGACCAGGGCTCGATCATCATCGAGGGCACCGACATCGCCAGCTGTTCGGAGAAGGACCTCTACGAGATCCGCAAGCTGTTCGGTGTCCTCTTCCAGGACGGCGCGATGTTCGGGTCGATGAACCTCTACGACAACGTCGCCTTCCCGCTGCGCGAGCACACCAAGAAGACCGAGTCGCAGGTTCGCGACATCGTCATGGAGAAGATGGACCTCGTCGGTCTCATCGGAGCCGAGGACAAGCTGCCGGGAGAGATCTCGGGCGGCATGCGCAAGCGGGCCGGCCTGGCGCGGGCGCTGGTGCTCGATCCGGAGATCGTCCTCTTCGACGAGCCCGACTCGGGTCTCGACCCGGTCCGCACCGCCTTCCTGAACCAGCTGATCGTCGACCTCAACGCCCAGATCGAGGCGACGTTCCTGATCGTCACCCACGACATCAACACCGCGCGCACGGTGCCCGACAACATCGGCCTGCTCTACCACAAGCACCTGGCCATGTTCGGGCCCCGCGAGCAGCTGCTCAGCTCCGAGGAGCCGGTGGTGCGCCAGTTCCTCAACGCCCAGCGCGTCGGGCCCATCGGCATGTCCGAGGAGAAGGACGCCGACGAGCTCGAGGCCGAGAAGGACCAGGAGCTGCCCCCGCTGCCCCCGATCCCGCTGCAGCTCGACCCGTCCAACGGCATCCCGCGCCGCGGGCAGCGCCCCGCCGGCGAGTGGTGCCGTGAGCACGGCGTGACGCCGCCCCCGGGCTCGTTCGAGTCCGCCAACGCCGGTCTGGCACCGGGGGTCTAGCTGGCCGTGGCCACCACCGTCACCTCCCGAGCCCTCGCGCCGATCGGGGTCGCAGGCAATCTCTTCGCCTTCGCCCTCGACGTCGCCCGGGGACTGTTCAGGCGCCCCTTCCAGCTCCGGGAGTTCCTGCAGCAGTCGTGGTTCATCGCCTCGGTGACGATCATCCCCACGGCGTTGGTGGCCATCCCCTTCGGGGCCGTGATCGCGCTGCAGGTCGGCGGGCTCATCAAGCAGTTCGGTGCGCAGTCGTTCACCGGCTCGGCGTCGGTGCTGGCCGTGATCCAGCAGGCTGCACCGATCGGAACGGCGCTGCTCATCGCAGGTGCCGGGGGGTCCGCGATCGCCGCCGACCTCGGTGCTCGCAAGATCCGCGAGGAGCTCGACGCCATGATGGTGCTGGGGATCGACCCCATCCAGCGCCTGGTGGTGCCGCGGGTGCTGGCCTGCATGCTCGTCGCGTTCTTCCTCAACGGGCTGGTCAGCGTGGTCGGCGTGGTCGGTGGCTACGTGTTCAACGTGGTGCTCCAGGACGGCACGCCGGGCGCCTACCTGGCGAGCTTCACCGCCCTCGCGCAGCTTCCCGACCTGTGGGTGGGACTCATCAAGGCGCTGGTCTTCGGGCTCATCGCCGCGATCGTGGCGTCCTACAAGGGGATGAACGCCGCAGGCGGGCCCAAGGGCGTGGGGGACGCCGTCAACGAGTCCGTCGTCATCACGTTCCTGCTCCTGTTCGTGGCCAACTTCGTCCTCAGCATGATCTACCTCCAAGTCGTGCCGCCGAAGACGGGGTGAGCCGGTGTCCATGAAGAGCATCTACGAGAAGCCGCTCGCCTCCCTCGACACACTGGGGGAGCAGCTCGCCTTCCACCTGGGCGTGCTGAAGGCCGCTCCGCGCTCCATCTCCCGCTACCCGCGCGAGATCATGCGGATCCTGGCCGAGGTGACGCTCGGCTCGGGCGCGCTCGCGGTCATCGGCGGGACGGTCGGCGTGATCATCGGGATGACCTTCTTCACCGGTGCCCAGGTGGGGCTCTCGGGCTATGCCGCCCTCAACCAGCTGGGCACTGCCGCGTTCTCGGGCTTCGTCTCGGCCTACTTCAACACCCGCGAGATCGCGCCGCTCGTCGCGGGCATCGCCCTCGCCGCGACGGTCGGTTGCGGCTTCACCGCGCAGCTCGGCGCGATGCGGATCTCCGAGGAGGTCGACGCCCTCGAGGTGATGGCGATCCCCTCGATGCCCTTCCTCGTCGCGACCCGGGTCATCGGCGGGCTCATCGCGATCATCCCGCTGTACGTCGTCGGCCTGCTGTCGTCGTACTTCGCGAGCAGGCTGGTGGTCACCCAGATCTACGGCCAGTCCACCGGGACCTACGACCACTACTTCAATGCGTTCCTGCCCGCCGAGGACGTGCTGTGGTCCTTCGGCAAGGTGCTGGTCTTCGCCGTCACCGTGATCCTCATCCACTGCTACCACGGCTACACCGCGAGCGGCGGTCCTGCGGGCGTGGGTCTCGCGGTGGGTCGGGCGGTCCGCACGAGCATCGTGGCGATCAACGTGATCGACCTCTTCCTGTCCATGGCGATCTGGGGCGCGGCGACGACCGTGCGGCTGGCGGGGTGAGCGCGTGCCCAAGTCGGTGACCAACAAGCTGCTCGGAACCCTCTTCCTCGCCCTGATCGTCGCGGGGGCCGGACTGTCCTACGGCGTCTTCACCCACCAGTTCAGCACCTACGACGAGGTCACGCTGCGCGCCTCGAAGATCGGCCTGCAGCTCCCTGCCCGGGCCGACGTGAAGATCCGGGGAGTCATCGTCGGCGAGGTCATCGAGGTCGAGCCCACCGCTGACGGCGCCGAGCTGACCCTCGGGCTCTACGAGGACCGGACGACCGCGATCCCGGCCGAGGTGACCGCCTCCATCGTCCCCAAGACGTTGTTCGGCGAGAAGTACGTCGCCCTGGTCGTGCCCGAGGGCGGCTCCGCGCGGACGATCCGGGCCGGGGACACCATCGAGCGGACCGAGCTGTCCATCGAGGTCGAGCAGGTGCTCAGCGACCTCTACCCCCTGCTCCGGGCGGTCCAGCCCGCAGACCTCAACATGACCCTCAACGCCATCGCCACCGCACTGGAGGGGAGGGGCGAGCAGCTGGGAGCCAGCCTCGAGACGCTCGACGGCTACCTCCGCAAGTTCAACCCCGAGCTGCCCGCGCTGGTCGAGGACCTGCGCCTGGCGTCGCGTGTGTCCGACACCTACTCCGACGTCCTCCCCGAGGTGGCCTCGATCCTGCGCGACACGATCCGGACGACCACGACCCTGGAAGGTCGCGAGGAGCGCCTCAAGGCGCTGTTCAACGACGTGACGAGGTTCGCCGACGTCGCCGAGGGGTTCACCCGGGCCAACGGCGACAACATCGTGCGCCTCGGCGAGCTGGGAGCAGCCCAGCTCGAGGTCTTCGCCAAGTACTCCCCGGAGTACCCCTGCCTCCTCGAGGGCATCGTGCAGGCCGGCAAGCTGCAGGCCGAGGTCTTCCGCGGGTTCACCCTGCACATCGTCCTGGAGATGTTGCCCAACCAGCCGCGCGGCTACGGGCCGGCAGACACCCCGGTCTACGGCGACAAGCGGGGCCCCTACTGCGGCCAGCTGCCTGCCCCCTCCTACAGCCAGAGCAACCCCGCCCCCGTCCCGGACTTCGCCGACGGGGTCGAGACCCCCACGGGCAAGGGGACCCAGCGCGTCGCGCCCAGCTGGTCGGCGCGGAGCTGGTCGGGTTCGGGAGCCGGCTACGCCGGCGGGTCCGAGGAGGCCGCCCTCCTCAAGTCGCTGCTCGCACCCGGCCTCGGCCTCACGCGCTCCGAGGTGCCCGACCTCGGGGTCCTCCTGGTCGGCCCGATGGCCCGGGGCGCGGAGGTGTCGCTGCGATGAGCGTGCTCGACAAGCGCACGACCGCTGACCTGGTCAAGCTCCTGGTGTTCATCCTGGTGACCACCCTGGCCACAGGCGTCCTCGTGGTCACGATCGGCAACCTCGGCTTCGGCGAGACGCGCAGCTACCGCGCCGAGTTCTCCGACGCCACGGGCGTGGTCGACGGCGACGACATCCGGGTCGCCGGGGTCAAGGTGGGCGTCGTCGACGACATCGAGATCGTCGACCGCACACGCGCCCTGGTGACGTTCAGCGTCGACAAGGACGTCCAGGTCAACGGCGGCACCTTCGCCTCCATCCGCTACCGCAACCTCATCGGACAGCGCTACATCTCCCTCACCCAGCAGGTCGGTGACCTCGAGAGGCTGCCCGAGGACGGCACCATTCCGCTCGCGCGCACCCAGCCGGCGCTCGACCTCACGGTGCTGTTCAACGGCTTCAAGCCGTTGTTCCAGGCACTCTCGCCCGACGACATCAACCAGCTCTCCTACGAGCTGATCCAGGTGTTCCAGGGTGAGAGCGGCACGCTCGAGGGGCTCCTCGGCCACACCGCCTCGGTGACCAACACCCTGGCCGACCGCGACCAGGTCCTGGGCGAGCTCATCGACAACCTGTCCCTCGTCCTGGACCACGTGGCCGACCGGGACGAGCAGCTCACCCGGCTGATCACGTCCTTCCGCACACTCGTCTCGGGCCTGAAGAAGGACCGCAACGCGATCCTGGGCTCCCTCGAGGACGTCTCCGCGCTGTCGGTGGAGACGGCCTCGCTGATCGACGGCATCCGCGAGCCCTTCGTCAAGGACATCGCCGAGCTTCGCAAGGTCGCGGGCTCGGTCGATGCCAACAAGGCAGAGCTCGACCGGGCCCTGCAGGTCCTGCCGATCAAGCTGAACAAGATCGGCCGCACCGCGATCTACGGCTCGTTCTTCAACTTCTACCTCTGCGAGTTCCAGGGACGGGTCACCCTCCCCGGCGGTCGTGCCATCCCCGTCAGCTACCAGACCGGATCCGACAGGTGTGATCTCGGATGAAGCCGTTCCGTGAGCGCAATCCCGTGGTCGTGGGTGCCATCAGCCTGGTCACCCTGGCCATGGTCGTGATGATGGCGCTGCGCGCCGACGACCTGCCCGTGATCGGAGGGGGCGACACCTACCACGCGATGTTCTCCGAGGCAGGTGGCCTCAAGGCCAACGACGAGGTGCGCATCGCCGGGGTCCGCGTGGGCAAGGTCGACGAGATCGCGCTCGAGGGCGACCAGGTCAAGGTCTCGTTCAAGGTGGAGGACGAGGCGGCGTTCGGGCCAGACTCGCGGGCGGCGATCCGCGTCAAGACGATCCTCGGGTCGATGTTCCTCGCGATCGACCCGGCCGGTGCCGGCCAGCTCGAGGAGGGCGGGACTATCCCAGCCGACCGCACCTCCTCGCCCTACGACGTCGTGGAGGCCTTCGAGGGGCTGGCCTCCACCTCCGAGGACATCGACACCGACCAGCTCGCCACGTCCCTGACGACCCTGGCCGACCTGTCGCGCAACACTCCCGAGGAGTTCCGCGGTGCGCTGCAGGGTCTCAGCAGGCTCTCGGCCAACGTGGCCGAGAAGGACGAGGAGATCAACCTCCTGCTGACCAACCTCGAGCGTGTCTCGCGGGTGCTCGACGAGCGCGACGAGGACATCGTCGCGCTCATGCGCGACAGCGACGTCCTGTTCCGAGCGCTCGTCGCGCGACGCCAGGCCGTGCACGACCTGCTGGTCTCCAGCACCACCCTGTCCAAGGAGCTGACGAAGCTCGTGCGTCAGTCGCGTGCCGACCTCAAGCCGGCCCTCGCCCACCTAGAGAACGTCGTGGCCGTTCTCAACAAGAACGAGGACAACCTCGACAGCAGCCTCCGGCTGATGGCGCCGTTCTACCGCGTCTTCGCCAACACGCTGGGCACCGGGCCGTGGTTCGACACGTGGATCTCCAACTTCCCCCCAGTTCCGCAGGTGGGCTGACCATGGACCTTCTCAAGCGACTCCTCGTACCCCTCGTGCTCGTGGCGCTCGTGGTCGCCGCCGCCGTCACCTTCCTGCAGGGGGACACCGGCCGCACGGTCGTGGCGCACTTCCCCCGTTCGATCTCGGTCTACGAGGGCAGCGAGGTGCGCGTCCTCGGAGTGCCCGTCGGCGAGGTCACCTCGGTCGAGCCGACCGGCACCGACGTCGAGGTCACCATGACGTACGACGACTCGGTCAAGGTCCCGGCGGACGCGCGAGCGGTCATCGTGGCGCCGTCGGTCGTCGGCGACCGGTTCGTCCAGCTGACGCCTGCCTACTCCGGCGGAGACACGCTGCCCGACGGCGCCGAGCTCTCCGTCGACCAGACGTCGGAGCCGCTCGAGCTCGACGACATCTACCAGAGCCTCGACGACCTCAACGTCGCCCTCGGCCCGCGGGGGGCCAACCGCTCCGGTGCCCTCTCGGACCTGCTGGCAGTCACGGCCGACAACTTCGGCGGGCAGGGCACCACCTTCCGGCAGACCGTCAAGGACGTCGCCCGTCTCAGCGACACGCTGTCAGCCAACTCCGAGGAGCTCTTCGGGTCGACCGAGGCACTGGGGAAGTTCATGAGGACCCTGGCCGAGAACGACCAGACGGTGCGCCGGTTCAACCAGTCCCTGGCCGACGTGTCGACGATGCTCGCGGGGGAGCGCCAGGAGCTCGTCAGCGCGACGAAGAACCTTGCCGTGGCCCTCACCGAGGTGAAGGAGTTCGTGGCCGAGAACCGCGACTCCCTGGGCCGCAACATCACCGGCCTCAACCGGGTCGCCAAGGTGCTCGTACGACAGCGTGGTGCCCTGGACGAGATCCTCCGGGTCGCGCCCGGCGCGCTCAACAACCTGGCCCTCACCTACAACCCGCAGGCCGGGACCCTCGACACCCGCGCCAACCTCGGCGAGTCGATCAACCAGCTCGAGGCGAGTCCTGCCGCCCTGCTGTGCGGGTTCGTCGGCCAGGTCGACCGCTCCGACAAGATCTGCCAGCAGATCACCAAGGTGCTGGACAGGCCGCGCCCGGGCGCGCTGGACGAGACGGCCACGATCCCGGCGCGCGAGCAGTTCGACCCCACCCTCGGCGGCCTCGTGGAGGTGGAGCGGTGAAGCGCCTCCTGTCCGGCTTCCTGGCCGTGGTCCTCGCGCTGGTCGTGTCGGGCTGCGACTTCGACGTCTACGAGCTGCCCCTGCCCGGGGGTGCGGACACCGGCGACGACCCCATCCGGGTCAAGGTGGAGTTCGCCGACGTCCTCGACCTCGTGCCCCACTCGACGGTCAAGGTCAACGACGTCACGGTCGGCAAGGTCACCGACATCACCCTCGACGACTACCACGCAGTGGTCGGCCTGGAGCTGCGCCGCGACGTCGAGCTGCCGGCCAACGCCGTCGCCGAGCTGCGCCAGACCAGCCTCCTCGGCGAGAAGTTCGTGTCCCTGGAGGCTCCTGCCGAAGGGGCAGCCACGGGCCGGCTGGGTGACGGCGACCGCATCCCGCTGGCTCGCTCGGGGCGCAACCCCGAGGTCGAGGAGGTGCTCGGGGCGCTGAGCCTGATCCTCAACGGCGGTGGCGTCGCCCAGCTCAACACGATCACCAAGGAGCTCAACCGTGCGCTCGAGGGACGCGAGGACTCCGCGCGCTCGGTGCTGCGCCAGCTGCGCGTCTTCATGGGCGAGCTCGACGACAACAAGGGCGAGATCATCGACGCGATCGAGGCCCTCAACCGTCTCGCGATCTCGGCCGAGAAGCAGCTGCCCACCATCGACGCGGCGCTCGACGAGCTTCCCAGCGCCTTGGAGTCCATCGACCGCCAGCGCGACGACCTCGTGGAGATGCTTGCCGCACTCGACCGCCTCAGCTCGGTCGCGGTCGACGTCATCGCCCGGTCCAAGGGCGCCACCATCGCCTCGCTCGAGCGCCTCGACCCGGTGCTCACCCAGCTGGCCGCTGCAGGCGACGACTTCACCAACGCCTTCCACGTCTTCTTGACCTACCCCTTCGTCGACGAGACGGTCGGTCGCGACCCGCAGGTCGCGCGCAACCTCCACATGGGCGACTTCACCAACCTGTCGATCACCCTCGACCTGGAGCTGCCGAAGCTGCCGACCACCCTGCCGACGCTCCCCACCAACCTCCCCTCGGTCATCAACCCGACGGTGATCGTCGACAACGTCCTCGCCTGCCTGCGCAGTGGCTCGCTGACCAGCGAGGCGTGCAAGCGCGTGCTGGCCACGCCGGCCGAGCTGCTGAGGCTGCGCGAGGAGTGCCAGAAGGAGGAGAACCGCACCAAGGACGTCTGCAAGGAGCTCAACGCCCTGCCGCTCCCGGGCCTGCCGACCCTCTCGCCGCCCTCGCCGCTGCCGAGCACGCTGCCCACGTTGCCCGTGCCCACGACCGGCCTCCCGACCCTCGGGCTCCCCAGGGCCGCCGCGGGTGACCGTCGTCGTACGCCCGGAGGACCGCGGGTCGCCGACCTCATGGAGCACTACGACCCCGACCTGGTCGCGCTCCTCCTGCCCGGGATGGTGATCCGATGATCACGCGCCGCACGCGTCTCCAGCTGCTGGTGTTCGCGATCATCACGCTCGTCGGCGTGAGCTACGTCGGGGCGAGGTACGCCCGCCTCGATCGTGCGTTCGTGGACCAGAGCTACACCGTGGTCGCCCACTTCGCAGAGTCCGGCGGCTCCTTCGCGGGTTCCGAGGTGACCTACCGCGGCGTCCGGGTCGGTGTGGTCGACGAGCTCGTGCTCGTCGACGACGGCGTCGACCTCCACCTGGCCATCGACAACGAGTTCGACGACATCCCCGCCGACGCGCGGGCAGTGGTGGGCAACAGGTCGGCGGTCGGGGAGCAGTACGTCGAGCTCCAGCCGCAGTCGAAGGGCGAGCCCTTCCTCCGGGAGGACTCCGAGATCGCCCAGGACCTCACCGAGACGCCGATCGCCACCGAGGTCTTCCTCACCCACCTCTCCGAGACCGTGCGGAGCGTCGACGAGGACGACCTCCGCACCGTCAACAGCGAGCTGGGTGCGGCGTTCGCCGGCTCGGCCGAGGACCTCCAGTCGATCATCGACGGGACCAACCAGTTCATCGGCCTGGCCGACGAGAACTTCGAGGTCACCGTCGACCTGATCCGCGACAGCAACACCGTGCTGCGCGGCCAGATCGCCTCCGAGAGCGCCTTCCGCCGCTTCGCGCGCGACATGTCGAAGTTCTCGAGCACGGTGGCCGCCCACGACAAGGACCTGCGCACCCTCATCGACGACGGCTCCGCCGGTGCCAACGAGCTGCGCACCTTCCTGGAGCAGAACGAGGTCGAGCTCGGCGAGCTCATCAACAACCTCGTCACCACCGGCGAGGTCGTGGTCAAGCACCTCGACGGCATCGAGCAGCTCCTGGTGCTCTATCCCTACGTCGTCGAGGGCGGCTTCACCGTCGTGTCCAAGTCGCCCTCGACGGGGCTCTACGACGCCCACTTCGGCATGGTGCTCACGCAGGACCCGCACATCTGCAGCGGCGGCTACGAGGGCACCGACCGACGCTCGCCGCTGGACGGCAGCAACCGCGCGATGAACGAGGCAGCACAGTGCACGGAGCCGCCCTCGAAGAGCAACGCCCGCGGCTCGCAGAACGTCCCCGCTCCGCGCGCGGCGACCGGCTGGGGCACCCCCGACTTCGCCTACGATCCCGAGACCGGCAAGGTGACCTCGGGGCCCGCCCGCGTGGCCGAACTGGTCGGCCGGGACCGCTCAGCCCCCCGAACCCTCGGACAGGAGACCTGGAAGTGGCTCTACCTCCAGCCGATGACGGCCGGGCGGTGACGTCCCGGCTCCGCCCCGCGCTGGCGACGGGCCTGGCCCTGGTCTCCCTCGTGTGCGCGGGGATCCTGGTGTGGGTGCTCGCCTTCGACGGCGGCCCGGACCGGGCGTCCGGAGCGCTCGAGGAGCCCGAGGCCCGGGAGCGAGTGATGAGCCTGGGCGACCAGTTCGTCCGCCGCCTGGGCACCTACGGCCCCGACCTCCTCGACGACTCCGGCCAGATGCCCGACTACCGCGAGCGGATGCACGAGGTGATCACGCCGAAGTTCAGGTCGGGCTTCGACAGCCAGGTCTCCGCTGTCGAGCAGCTCGTCGCGCAGGCAGGCGTCGAGCGATCCACCGAGGTCTTCGCCACAGCCGTGTCGAGGATCGACGACGACGCCGCCCAGGTGCTCGTCGCCGGTGCGTTCAACGACACCTACACCGCCGCGCCGGCCAAGGGCCCGGACGAGGAGCGCACGGTCGCCCAGGAGCCGCTGCCCTTCCGTTTCACCGTGGAGCTGGTCAGCGTCGACGGGGAGTGGCTGGTCGACGACTTCGCCCCGGTGGGTGGCACCGACCCGCTGGAGGGAGACACGCCATGACCCCGACGTGGTACGACCTGCTGGGCGTCGACCGTGCCGCCGACCCCGCCGCGATCCGTGCGGCCTGGAAGGCCGGCATCGCCGACCTCGAGCCCGGTGACAGACGCTTCGAGACGCTCAACCGCGCAGCCAAGGTTCTCCTCGACCCTGCCGCCCGGGCGGAGTACGACGCCTCCCTCGCCCCCGAGCAGGAGTCAGAGCCGGCAGTGGTCGAGGAGGCGCCCTCCTCGACCAGCGATGCGGGGGCGCCCTCCTCAACCAGCGATGCGGGGGCATCCTCCGCGACCAGCGGGGCGGGTCGGGAGGTGCCGGCCAGGCTGCTTGCCGCCCTGGCGGTGCTGGCCCTGGTGCTGGTCGCCGCCACGACGTGGGCCTGGCTCGGGGCCGGTGACGCGGGAGCCGACGAGTCAGCGGCGCGTGAGGCGCAGCAGGCGGCCGAGGAGGCCGTCGTACCCGTCCTGTCCTACGACCATCGCCGGCTGGAGCAGGACCAGGAGCGGGCCCAGGCGTTGATGACCGGCGGCTACCGGGAGGACTACGACAAGATCTTCGCGGTCATCGAGGAGAACGCCCCCCGGTTGCGGACGAAGGTGGACGTCTCCGTCGTCGCCTCCGGGATCGTGCGCGCCAGCGAGGACCGGGTGCAGGTGCTGGTGTTCGTGGACCGGCCCACCACCAACAAGGAGCAGCGCGAGCCGGTCGTCTACAAGGACCAGGTCACGCTCACGATGCAGCGCGTCGACGGCGAGTGGCTCGTCGACGGCATGGTCACCTCGCCCGTGCCGCAGTGACCTCCCTCCGCTGAGCCGCACGCGCGGCGGCCGGGCGTGCGGAAACGGTCTCGGTTCGGCCCAGTCGCTTGACCCGGGGCGTCCGCCAAGTCATCATCTTCACGCCACACGCGTGCGTTTCCCCACTTCGGGGCCGGCTCGTGTTGAGACGCACGTCCCGATGCGTTAGGCTCAGTCGTTGCGCCTGCCCTCAGATGCCCGACGCCTGCCCGGAAGGCCGTCACGGTGGTCGGCTGGCGCATGGGATCGCCTGATCATTCGTGAGGACACCTCTTGGCCGCGCGCAGCACCGCTGGTAACCACCGTCGCACCTCTTTCGCAAAGATCACCGAACCTCTCGAGGTTCCCCCTCTCATCTCGCTCCAGACAGACAGCTTCGAATGGCTCGTCGGCGGAGAGCAGTGGGAGGAGAAGGTGGCGGCCCGTCGGGCCGCCGGTGAGGACGTCTCCGAGAAGTCCGGTCTGCAGGAGATCTTCGAGGAGATCTCCCCGATCGAGGACTTCTCCGAGACGATGATGCTCTCCTTCGACAACCCCGTCTTCCTCGACGAGAAGTACACCGAGGAGGAGTGCAAGGAGAAGGACTTCACCTACTCCCGCCCGCTCTACGTCTCCGCGGAGTTCATGAACCACGAGACGGGTGAGATCAAGGGTCAGACCGTCTTCATGGGCGACTTCCCGATGATGACCAAGAAGGGCACGTTCATCATCAACGGCACCGAGCGGGTCGTCGTGTCCCAGCTCGTGCGGTCCCCCGGCGTCTACTTCGAGCGGACGCCCGACAAGACCTCCGACAAGGACATCTACACCGCCAAGGTCATCCCGAGCCGCGGTGCGTGGCTGGAGTTCGAGATCGACAAGCGCGACCTGGTCGGCGTGCGCCTGGACCGCAAGCGCAAGCAGAACGTCACCGTGCTGCTCAAGGCGCTCGGCTGGACGACCGAGCAGATTCGCCAGGAGTTCGGCCAGTACGAGTCGATGATGCTGACCCTCGAGAAGGACAGCGTCCGCTACGACGTCGTCTTCGAGGACCTGAAGAAGAAGTCGCGCACCGAAGAGGGCCCGACGGCCGAGATGGTCGACGCCGAGGTGACCCGGCTCGCGCTGCTCGACATCTACCGCAAGCTGCGCCCGGGCGAGCCGCCCACGGCCGAGGCCGCGCAGACGCTGCTCAACAACTACTACTTCAACCCCAAGCGCTACGACCTGGCCAAGGTCGGCCGTTACAAGATCAACAAGAAGCTGGGGCTGACCGAGGCGTTCGACCAGCAGACGCTGACGATCGACGACGTCGTGGCCGCGATCCGCTACATCGTCCAGCTGCACGACGCCGGCCTCTCGCAGGACGCCCCCGACCTGGTGGACGTCGCGGGCAACGTCGTGACCGGCCCCGACGGGTCGCCGATCAAGCTGCAGTCCGACGACATCGACCACTTCGGCAACCGCCGCATGCGCACGGTCGGCGAGCTGATCCAGAACCAGCTGCGCACCGGCCTCGCCCGCATGGAGCGAGTGGTCCGCGAGCGGATGACCACCCAGGACGTCGAGGCCATCACGCCGCAGTCCCTGATCAACATCCGCCCGGTCGTCGCTGCGCTGAAGGAGTTCTTCGGGACCTCCCAGCTCTCGCAGTTCATGGACCAGACCAACCCGATCTCGGGCCTGACGCACAAGCGTCGTCTGTCCGCGCTCGGCCCGGGGGGTCTGTCCCGCGACCGCGCCGGCATGGAGGTCCGTGACGTCCACCCGTCGCACTACGGCCGCATGTGCCCGATCGAGACGCCTGAAGGCCCCAACATCGGTCTCATCGGGTCGCTGGCCTCCTACGGCCGCATCAACCCGTTCGGGTTCGTCGAGACGCCCTACCGCCGCGTGGTCAAGGGTGTCGTCACCGACGAGGTCGACTACCTGACCGCCGATGACGAGGACCGTTACGTCATCGCGCAGGCCAACGCGCCGCTCGACGCAAACAACAAGTTCGTCGAGGACCGCGTGCTGGTGCGCCAGCAGCGTGGCGAGGTCGACGCGATCCTCGCCGAAGAGGTCGACTACATGGACGTGTCGCCGCGCCAGATGGTGTCGGTCGCCACGGCGCTGATCCCGTTCCTCGAGCACGACGACGCCAACCGCGCGCTCATGGGCGCCAACATGCAGCGCCAGGCGGTGCCGCTCGTGGTGAGCGACAGCCCGCTGGTCGGCACCGGCATGGAGTACCGCGCCGCGGTCGACGCCGGCGACGTGGTCGTGGCCGAGAACGCCGGTGTGGTCAAGGAGGTGTCGGCCGACTCCATCGAGACGATGAACGACGACGGCACCTACCAGACCTACAGGCTGGCCAAGTTCAAGCGCTCGAACCAGGGCACCTGCATCAACCAGCGCCCGCTGGTGAGCACCGGTGACCGCCTCGAGGTCGGCACGCCGATCGCGGACGGCCCCTGCACCGACGATGCCGAGATGGCGCTGGGCACCAACCTGCTCGTCGCCTTCATGCCGTGGAACGGCCACAACTACGAGGACGCCATCATCCTCAGCCAGCGGCTGGTCCAGGAGGACGTCCTCACCTCGATCCACATCGAGGAGCACGAGGTCGACGCGCGCGACACCAAGCTCGGCCCCGAGGAGATCACGCGGGACATCCCCAACATCTCCGAGGAGGGCCTGGCCGACCTCGACGAGCGCGGCATCATCCGCATCGGCGCCGAGGTCACCACCGGCGACATCCTGGTCGGCAAGGTCACGCCCAAGGGCGAGACCGAGCTCACCCCCGAGGAGCGCCTGCTCCGCGCGATCTTCGGCGAGAAGGCGCGCGAGGTGCGCGACACCTCGATGAAGGTCCCCCACGGTGAGTCCGGGACCGTCATCGGCGTCCGCGTGTTCGAGCGCGAGGCCGGCGACGAGCTGCCGCCCGGTGTCAACCAGCTGGTGCGCGTCTACGTCGCCCAGAAGCGGAAGATCTCGGTGGGTGACAAGCTCGCCGGTCGTCACGGCAACAAGGGCGTCATCGCCAAGATCCTCCCGGTCGAGGACATGCCCTTCATGGAGGACGGCACCCCCGTCGACGTCGTGCTCAACCCGCTCGGCGTGCCGCGACGCATGAACATCGGGCAGATCCTCGAGCTCCACCTCGGGTGGCTGGCCAAGCAGGGCTGGGACCTCAACCTGTCCGGCGAGAAGGGCAACGCCGACTGGAAGAAGCGCCTCATCGCCATCGGCGCCGACAAGGCCGACCCGAACACCAAGGTCGCGACCCCGGTGTTCGACGGTGCGCGCGAGGACGAGATCACCGGCCTGCTCGGGTCGACCCTCCCCAACCGCGACGGTGAGCGGATGGTCAAGGAGGACGGCAAGGCACGCCTCTTCGACGGTCGCTCCGGCGAGCCGTTCCCGGAGCCGGTCTCGGTGGGCTACATGTACATCCTCAAGCTCCACCACCTGGTCGACGACAAGATCCACGCACGCTCCACCGGCCCCTACTCGATGATCACGCAGCAGCCCCTGGGCGGGAAGGCCCAGTTCGGCGGCCAGCGGTTCGGCGAGATGGAGGTCTGGGCGATGGAGGCCTACGGCGCCGCCTACGCGCTGCAGGAGCTGCTCACGATCAAGTCCGACGACGTGCCGGGACGCGTGAAGGTCTACGAGGCCATCGTCAAGGGCGAGAACATCCCCGACTCCGGCATCCCCGAGTCGTTCAAGGTGCTCATCAAGGAGATGCAGTCGCTGTGCCTCAACGTGGAGGTGCTGTCCCAGGACGGCTCCACCATCGAGCTCAAGGACGCCGAGGAAGACGTCTTCCGGGCAGCCGAGGAGCTCGGCATCGACTTGTCGCGTCGCGAGCCCAGCTCCGTCGAAGAAGTGTGATCGACGCGGTACGGCGGCCGGCAGCGGCCGCCGTACCCGATCACTCCCCAAGCCTCACTGACTCAAGAAACAACTGAAGGGTTGCAGCCATCGTGCTCGACGTGAACTTCTTCGACCAGCTTCAGATCGGCCTGGCCACCGCGGACGAGATCCGTACGTGGAGCCACGGCGAGGTCAAGAAGCCGGAGACCATCAACTACCGCACGCTCAAGCCCGAGCGTGACGGCCTCTTCTGCGAGAAGATCTTCGGTCCCACCCGGGACTGGGAGTGCTACTGCGGCAAGTACAAGCGCGTGCGCTTCAAGGGCATCATCTGTGAGCGCTGCGGCGTCGAGGTGACCCGCTCCAAGGTGCGTCGCGAGCGCATGGGCCACATCGAGCTCGCCGCTCCCGTGACCCACATCTGGTACTTCAAGGGCGTCCCCTCGCGGCTGGGCTACCTGCTCGACCTCGCTCCGAAGGACCTCGAGAAGGTCATCTACTTCGCCGCCTACATGATCACCTCCGTCGACGAGGACGCGCGCCACCGCGACATGGAGACCTTGGAGAACAAGGTCGGCCTGGAGCGCGAGCGCCTCGAGAAGCGTCGCGACCTCGCTGTCGAGGACCGCGCCAAGAAGGAGGAGGAGGACCTCGCCGCCCTCGAGGCGGAGGGTGCCAAGTCCGACGTCAAGCGCAAGGTCCGTGACGCCGCCGAGCGTGAGCGCACGCAGATCCGCGACCGCAGCAACCGCGAGATCGCCCGTCTCGAGGAGGTCTGGGAGACCTTCAAGTCGCTCAAGGTCCAGGAGCTGCTCGGCGACGAGATGCTCTACCGCGAGATGAAGAACTGGTTCGGCAAGTACTTCGAGGGCCACATGGGCGCCACGGCGATCCAGAAGCGGCTCCAGGACTTCGACGTCAACGCCGAGGTGGAGTCGCTGCGCGACACCATCGCCAACGGCAAGGGCCAGAAGAAGGTCCGCGCCCTCAAGCGCCTCAAGGTCGTCGACGCGTTCCGCAAGACCGGCAACCAGCCGATCGGCATGGTCCTCGACGCCGTCCCGGTCATCCCGCCGGACCTGCGCCCGATGGTGCAGCTCGACGGTGGCCGGTTCGCCACCTCCGACCTCAACGACCTCTACCGCCGGGTCATCAACCGCAACAACCGCCTCAAGCGACTGCTCGACCTCGGCGCGCCCGAGATCATCGTCAACAACGAGAAGCGGATGCTGCAGGAGGCGGTCGACAGCCTCTTCGACAACGGCCGTCGCGGCCGCCCCGTCACAGGTCCGGGCAACCGTCCGTTGAAGTCGCTGTCCGACATGCTCAAGGGCAAGCAGGGGCGCTTCCGCCAGAACCTCCTCGGCAAGCGCGTGGACTACTCGGGCCGCTCGGTCATCGTGTCGGGTCCGCAGCTCAAGCTGCACCAGTGCGGACTGCCCAAGCAGATGGCGCTCGAGCTCTTCAAGCCCTTCGTCATGAAGCGGCTCGTCGACCTCTCGCACGCCCAGAACATCAAGTCCGCCAAGCGCATGGTCGAGCGGGCACGTCCGGTGGTGTGGGACGTCCTGGAAGAGGTCATCACCGAGCACCCCGTGCTCCTCAACCGTGCTCCCACCCTGCACCGACTCGGCATCCAGGCCTTCGAGCCGCAGCTGATCGAGGGCAAGGCCATCCAGATCCACCCGCTGGTGTGCGGCGCGTTCAACGCCGACTTCGACGGTGACCAGATGGCGGTGCACCTGCCCCTGTCGGCGGAGGCCCAGGCCGAGGCGCGCATCCTGATGCTCTCGACCAACAACATCCTCAAGCCGTCCGACGGCCGTCCGGTGACCATGCCCTCGCAGGACATGATCATCGGCCTGTTCTGGCTCACGACCGACCGTGAGGACCAGGTCGGCGAGGGTCGCGTGTTCTCCACGCCGTCCGAGGCCATCATGGCCTTCGACCGGGGCGAGATCACCCTGCAGAGCAAGGTGCGCATCCGGCTCGACGACATCATCCCGCCGCTGGACCTCGAGCTGGGCAGCGACTGGGAGGAGCGCACCGCGATCATCCTCGAGACGACGCTGGGCCGCGTGTTCTTCAACGACACGCTCCCGGCCGACTACCCCTTCGTGAACGAGGAGGTCGGCAAGCGCCGTCTCGGTGCGATCGTCAACGACCTGGCCGAGCGCTACACCAAGGTCGAGGTCGCTGCGTCCCTGGACGCCCTGAAGGACGCCGGCTTCCACTGGGCGACCCGCTCGGGTGTGACCGTGTCGATCGACGACGTGACCACGCCTGACTCCAAGGCCGCGATCCTCGAGGACTACGAGAAGCAGGCCGAGAAGGTCCAGAAGAACTACGAGCGCGGTGTGATGACCGACGACGAGCGTCGTCAGGAGCTCATCGAGCTGTGGACCCAGGCTGCTGCCGATGTCGGGAAGGCGATGGAGGCCAACTTCGACCGGTCGAACCCCATCTACATGATGGTCGACTCCGGCGCCTCCGGAAACATGAACCAGATCCGCCAGGTCGCGGCCATGCGTGGTCTGGTGGCCAACCCGAAGGGCGAGATCATCCCGCGCCCGATCAAGGCCAACTTCCGTGAGGGCCTCTCGGTCCTGGAGTACTTCATCTCCACCCACGGTGCCCGCAAGGGTCTGGCCGACACCGCGCTGCGCACGGCCGACTCGGGCTACCTGACCCGTCGTCTGGTGGACGTGTCGCAGGACGTCATCATCCGCGAGGACGACTGCGGCACCGAGCGCGGCCTGCCCAAGCTGATCGGTGAGCGTCTCGAGGACGGCACCGTCGTCAAGCACGAGCACGTCGAGACCTCGGCCTACGCCCGCGCGGCGGCGGTCGAGATCACCCACCCGGAGTCCGGCGAGGTGCTCGCCGCTGCTGGTGAGGACCTCGGCGACGTCAAGATCGGCGAGCTCGTGGCGGCCGGCGTGGTCGAGGTCAAGGTCCGCTCGGTCCTGACCTGTGACGCCAAGACCGGCACCTGCGCCAAGTGCTACGGACGGTCGCTGGCCACCGGCAAGCTCGTCGACATCGGCGAGGCGGTCGGCATCATCGCCGCCCAGTCGATCGGTGAGCCCGGCACGCAGCTGACCATGCGTACCTTCCACACCGGTGGTGTGGCCTCCGCGGACGACATCACGCAGGGTCTGCCCCGCGTGGTCGAGCTCTTCGAGGCTCGCTCGCCCAAGGGCCGCACCCCGATCTCCGAGGCCGCCGGCCGGGTGGAGATCGAGGAGACCGACAAGGCACGCGTCGTGAAGGTCACCCCCGACGACGGCTCCGAGGTGCTGGAGATCCCGGTCTCCAAGCGCTCGCGCCTCAACGTCGAGGACGGCCAGCACATCGAGGTGGGTCACCACATCACCTCCGGTACGCCCGACCCGCAGGACGTCCTGCGCATCCTGGGTGTCCGCAAGGCGCAGGAGCACCTCGTGGACGAGGTCCAGGAGGTCTACCGGTCCCAGGGCGTGTCCATCCACGACAAGCACATCGAGATCATCGTCCGGCAGATGCTGCGCCGGGTGACGGTCATCGAGTCGGGTGCGACCAACCTGCTCCCGTCCGACCTGGTCGACCGGGTGCGCTTCGAGGAGGAGAACCGCCGTGTGGTCTCCGAGGGCGAGAAGCCCGCCTCGGGTCGTCCGGTCCTCATGGGCATCACCAAGGCATCGCTCGCGACCGAGTCGTGGCTCTCGGCGGCCTCCTTCCAGGAGACCACCCGGGTGCTCACCGACGCCGCGATCAACGGCCGCTCCGACAGCCTCCGTGGCCTGAAGGAGAACGTGATCATCGGCAAGCTGATCCCCGCGGGCACCGGCCTGGAGCGCTACCGCAACATCCGGGTGGAGCCCACCGAGGAGGCGCGCGCCGCGGCCTACTCGGTGACCGGCTACGACTCCTACGACTACGACTTCGGTCCGTCGTCGCAGGCTGTCGCGCTCGACGACTTCGACTTCGGGTCCTACCAGAACTAGGTCGAGCACACGTGGCCCCGGTCTCCTCGCGGAGACCGGGGCTTCGTGCGTCTCCGGGGGTGCGTCTCAGGGACTGCCTGCGCGCTCGACACCGCCGAGCACGGGGTGGCGGCCGAGCCAGGCGGGGAAGCGGTCGACGAGAGCCGGCGCCCCGAGCAGCTCGATCCGGCCCTGCGTCAGGCACTCGCGCATGGTGAGGTCGCCCATCCACACCTGCGTGAGGGCCCGGAGCTCCGCGTTGACCCTCAGGTCCACGTCCTGGCCGGGATCGGCCAGGCACAGGTCCACGTCATCGTCCACGACCAGCCAGTACGTCGTCCTGCGCGGCGGCGCGTCGCGGATCCAGAACTCGACGACCGTCCTGCGGTCCGCCAGCCCCGAGGGCTGCAGCATCCGGTGCATGTCCCACATGAGGAGGCTGGGGTCGAGCTCGTCGGGCCCGTACTCGCTGCGCACCCACCGCTGCCCCCAGGTGCCCATCGCCTCGATGAGCGGGTAGAGCTCCCACCCTGCCTCGGTCAGGGCATAGGCGCCGCCCGGAGTCGACGTCGTACGCTCCACGACCCCTGCGGCGACCAGCTGGCGGAGTCGCTTCGAGAGGAGCGCCGGCGAGATGGTGGGGACGCCCCGCTGGATCTCGGAGAAGCGGCTGCTGCCGCACATGAGCTCGCGCAGGACCAGTGGCATCCAGCGCTCGCAGAGGAGCTCGGACGTCTTCGCCACCGGACAGAACTGGCCGTAGCCGGGCATGGGGGGAACGTACGCCGACCGAGTCCTCCGCGTCACTACAGAACGTGAAGTGCGCTGGACCAGTCAGGCGCGGTGGCATGGGGCATGCCTTCGAGGGTCGAAGGTCCATGACGGAGGGGTAGAACGATGGGCAAGGCAGTCATCTCACTCACCACGGGTCTGGAGGACGCGGAGAAGGTCACGGTGGCCTTCCTGGTCGCCGTCGGCGCCGCCGAGTCCGGGCGCCCGACACTGATGTTCCTCACCAAGGAGGCGGTCCGCCTCGCCGTCGAGGGCGTGGCGACGGCAGTCGCCTGTCAGGGCTGTCCCTCGCTGGAGAGCCTGATGGAGCGCTACGTCGCTGCCGGAGGCGCTTACATGGTGTGCGGGGTCTGCGTGGACGCCAAGAAGCTGACCGAGGCCACCTGGATCGAGGGTGCGCAGAAGGGCGGCACCGTGCCGATGTGGGAGTGGATCGGCGACGAGGGCGCGACCACCTTCAGCTACTGACGTGCCCTCGAGGACGTCGGGGACGGCGCCGGTTTCGTGGGTCGCCGGTTCGGAGGGGACAATCGAGGGGTGAGCCTCCCCTCCTCCACCGACGTCCTCGTCGTCGGCGCCGGCCCAGCCGGATCGGCCGCGGCCGCCTGGGCGGCCCGAGCCGGCCTCGACGTGGTGCTGGTGGACGCGGCCGTGTTCCCGCGCGACAAGACCTGCGGCGACGGCCTGACCCCGCGTGCGATCGGCGAGCTGCAGCGACTGGGCCTCGAGGACTGGCTGCGTGCACACACGGTCAGCAAGGGCCTGCGGGCCCACGGCTTCGGTCAGACGCTCCACCTGCCCTGGGCCGTGCCCGGCAGCTCGCTGCCCGACTGGGGGTCCGCGGTGGCCCGCACCGAGCTCGACGACCACCTGCGCACCACGGCCATCAAGAGCGGCGCGCAGGCCATCGACGGTGCGCGCGCCGTCGGCGTACGCATGGAGGGCGAGCGGGTCGCGGCGGTGGAGTTTCGAGGCTCGCAAGCTCGCACCTCAACCAGCGAGGGCAGGGGCCCGGACTCCGACACGTTCGAGATCGCCTGCCGGCGGCTGGTCGTCGCCGACGGCGTGAGGTCCCCGCTGGGCAAGATGCTGGGGCGCGAGTGGCACCGCGACACCGTCTACGCGGTGGCAGGACGGTCCTACGTCGACTCCACGATGTCCGACGACCCCTGGATCAGCTCCCACCTGGAGCTGCGCGACGAGCACGGAGACATGGTCTCCGGCTACGGCTGGGTCTTCCCGCTGGGCAACGGCACGGTCAACCTCGGAGCCGGCACCCTGGCCACCAGCCGGCGTCCGGCCGAGGTGGCCATCAAGCCGCTCATGCAGACCTATGCCGACACCATCGGTGACGACTTCGGGCTCTCCGGCGAGCTCCGCATGCCCACCTCGGCGCTGCTGCCCATGGGCGGGGCGGTGTCAGGTGTCGCAGGGCCCAACTGGGCGCTGGTCGGGGACGCGGCAGCCTGCGTCAACCCGCTCAACGGCGAGGGCATCGACTACGGGCTCGAGACCGGACGGTTGGTGGCCGAGATGCTGGCCTCCCAGGAGCACCTGGGCGAGGCCTGGCGCTCGACCCTCGTCGAGCACTATGGCGAGGCCTTCTCGATCGCGCGTCGCCTCGCCGGGATCGCCACGGTGCCGCGTGTGGTGAGCGCGCTCGGCCCGGCTGGCATGCGCTCGGACTGGCTGATGACCCTGGCCTTGCGCTGGATGGGCAACCTCGTCGACGAGGCGGACCGCGACCGCGCCGCCCGGGTGTGGCGCTGGGCAGGTCGCCGGTCGATGGCCCGCGACGCGCGGCCGCCCTTCAGCTGAGGGCACTCCTGCGTCGCGACCAGCGGCTGCCCAGCGGGTTGGTGAGCGGCTCGAGGAGCCAGCGCACCGGGGGAGAGGCAAGGACCAGCGTGAGGGCGATCGCTCCGAGCGTCGTCAGGACGAAGCCGATCCCGATGTGGTCGGCGGTCCACTCGGTCCATCCCAGGGCCTTGGCGGTCTTCACGGCGAAGCCGTGGAAGAGGTAGACGACCATCGTGCCGGTGCCCATCGCGGTGAACCAGCCGAGGGAGCGGCGCGGGACCAGGGCCAGCACCGAGAAGGCGCCGATGAGCCCGAACATCATCACGGTCAGCCGGGTCTGGAAGACGATCTCGTTGTCGATCGGGATCTCGTCGTAGCCGGCGTCGTACCAGAGGAGGGCGGTCTTGGCCCAGGTGTCGGTGTAGCGCGCCATCGCTCCGATCCCGAGGAGCGCCGGGATGGCCGCAGCACGCACCCACACGTCGTCGAGTCGTGCGAGGTGGCGTGGCTTGAGGTGCAGGCCCAGGACGAAGAACGGAAGCAGGCCCAGGAACCTCGGGATCATCAGCAGGTCGGTGTTCCACAACCCGCCCACCAGGCTGACGACGACCGACGCCGGGAGGAACAGCCAGTGGAGCTTGAGGATCGGGGTGGCCAGCCGCCACATCAGGAGCACCACGAGGTACCACATCGTCCAGTGCGGGTTGAGCCACAGCAGGCCGGGCTCGGTCTCGTCGACCACGTGGACGCGGTAGTAGTAGAGCGCAGGCTCGAAGAGGAGGTAGGGGATCAGCAGCACGCTGACCAGGCTCTTGAAGCGGCGCCGGTCCCACTCGAAGGACTTGGACAGGTAGCCGCTGACGAAGACGAACGCCGGGATGTGCCACAGGTAGAGGAAGTCGTAGGCCCAGTGGGTGCCGTCGGTGCCCTCGAGCAGTCCCCACGAGTGGCCGACGACGACCGTCGTGATGAGCACGGTCTTCACGTTGTCCAGCCAAGGATCTCGGGAGGTCTGCGACACGGCGGTCACCGTACTTCACTAGGTTGGTGGCATGGGATCCCTGCCGAGGCGCCAGCGCGTGGCGGCCTATGCAGTGGTCCTGCGGGAGCACGAGGGTCGCACCGAGCTGCTGTTGAGCCGCCTCGCGCCCCGGATCAGCCGTCACGAGCTCTGGACGCTGCCCGGCGGCGGCCTGGACCACGGCGAGGACCCACGGGCCGCCCTCGTGCGCGAGGTCCACGAGGAGGCCGGGCTCCACGCCACCGTCGGTGAGACGGCGCGCGTCTACAGCGCGCACCTGCCCCGCTCGTCCCGCGACGGCCAGCTGGTCGACTTCCACGCGCTGCGCATCGTCTACGACGCCTGGGTCCCTGCGGATGCCCCCCCGCCGCGCGTGGTCGAGGTCAACGGGTCGACGGTCGAGGCCGCCTGGCACCCCCTGGCCGACGTGCTGTGGGGCAAGGTGCCCGTCGTCGCGATGGTCAGCGAGGCACTGCGCGACCACGGGCCGTTCCGGCAGCAGCGGGTGGCCGCCTACGCCGTCGTCAGGCGGGGTCTCGAGACAGGACTCCGCCCTTCCTCGACCAGCGGTGGCGGGGACATCCTCCTCACGCGACTCTCGGCGAGCGCCGCCCACCCGGGCCGGTGGACGTTGCCGGGCGGCGGGGTGGACCACGGCGAGCGACCCGCGGACGCCTTGGCCCGGGAGGTCGAGGAGGAGTGCGGGCTCTCCTGCGAGGTGGGCGCACTGCTCGACGTGCACGACACCCACTTCTCCGGCACCGCTCCTTCTGGCCGGCTGGAGGACTACCACGGAGTGCACCTGCTGTTCGCGGCGACCGTGGGCGACGGCGAGCCGCGCGTCACCGAGGTCGACGGCACGACTGACGCGGTTGCCTGGGTCCCCCTCGCTGACGTCGCGTCTGGCAGGGTCGAGGTGCTCGACGTCGTCACGCATGCTTTGGAGGTTGTCAGTGAGTGAGCAGGTCTTCACCTATGCCGCACCGGGGTTGAAGTTCGGACGGGGGGCGAGCAGCGAGATCGGCTGGGACGTCGCCAACCTCGGAGCCCGGCGGATCCTGCTGGTGACCGATCCCGGCGTGGCAGCCACGGGCCACCCGGCCCGGATCGCCGAGCAGGTGCGTGCCAGCGGCATCGACGTGGTGACCTACGAGCGGACCCACGTGGAGCCGACCGACGCGTCGATGGAGGACGCGATCGACTTCGGTCGCGCCGAGGGCCCCTTCGACGCCGTGGTGGCAGTCGGTGGTGGCTCGGTGATCGACACGGCCAAGGCGGTCAACCTGTTGCTCACCAACGACGGCGAGCTCATGGACTACGTGAACGCGCCGGTGGGAGGCGGCCGTGCCCCGGCACAGCCCTTGCTTCCGCTGATCGCTGTCCCGACCACGACCGGCACGGGCTCCGAGTCGACGACCATCTGCGTGCTCGACGTGCTGGCCCTGAAGGTGAAGACCGGCATCTCGCACGCGCGGCTGCGGCCCACCCTCGCGGTCGTCGACCCCGACCTCACCACGTCCCAACCCGCGATGGTGACCGCGTCATGCGGCATGGACATCCTCTGCCACGCGCTCGAGAGCTACACCGCTCGCTGGTACGCCGACTTCGATGCGAAGCAGCCCGGCCAGCGGGTGCCCTACTGCGGAGCGAACCCCATCGCCGACATGTGGTCGGAGAAGTCGTTGTCCCTGCTCGCCGGCTCCTTCCGCACGGCCGTGCGCGACGGGGAGGACCCCGACGCCCGGGAGCAGATGGCCCTGGCAGCCACCTTCGCCGGCCTCGGCTTCGGCAACGCCGGTGTGCACATTCCTCACGCGTGCGCCTACCCGATCGCCGGGAGGGTGCGCGACTACCGCCCGGCCGGCTACCCGCAGGACGAGGCGATGGTGCCCCACGGCATGGCCGTGGTCATGACGGCGCCGGCGGCCTTCGCCCTGACCTTCGAGGCCTCGCCGGAGCGCCACCGGCGGGCGGCCGAGCTGCTGGGTGGGGACGACCTGCCATCGGTGCTGCGCGAGCTGATGCGCGACGTCGGGCTGCCCAGCGGGCTGGCGGAGCTGGGCTACGGCGAGGGCGACGTCGACGACCTCGTCGAGGGAGCCCTGAAGCAGCAGCGGCTCCTGGCCACCGCACCCCTCCTCGTGCAGGCCGAAGACCTCGCTGGAGTGTTCCGGGGGTCGCTCGAGCACTGGTGAGGAGGTCCATGGCCGCCAGGGTCAGCTTCACCGGAGGGCACGACACAGCGGCGCCAGTTCGCGCGCTTCGTGTTCCCCGCCACGTGTACGGAGGTCCTGGCCGACACTCCAGTACAGGTGGAGTCGAACAAGTACTGTTCACCCGGGGTCCTGAAAAGCGCTCGCTCGTTGACATCCACCTGTGGAGAACCACCCTCGCGGCTCGCCGTGCTCCTAGCGTCGTCACGGTGAGCGACGACAATCCTGAGCGGCACCACGGACCCGAGCTGTGGACCGAGCGTCAAGCCACCGAGTACCTCAGGCTGCGGTGGACCGGACGGGACGCGACGCGCGCCGCGCTCAAGGCGGGCGTGGCGGGTGCGCCGATCAGGGTGCGCAACGCGCTTCTCTACCGGGCCGACGAGGTCCGCGCAGCGCTCGACCGAACGGCTCACCCCTGCGAGATCGCAGCGAGGGTGGACCGTCCGGTCTTTGTCGCACGGATGGCGCCGCGTGAAGCCGACCCGGAGAGCTCGTGGCGGACGTGGAGAGGTGCCGACGTCCTCGCCCCGCGCAACGAGCAGGTCGACGCAGCCCGGGCGTGGTGGCACCTGGGCGACAGGCTCTACGCGCTCGTCCGGGCACTGGCGAGCGCCAAGGGAATGCCGTTCGTGGTGAACTGCGGAGGAATCGTGGTGCTCGGCGCGGAGATCGTCGGAATGGACAGGGAGCTGGAGGCCGAGGGGATGGCGATCTCGAGGGCCCGACGCGATCAGGCAAGTTCGCGGCAGCCCTACACGCGGCTCGCGTCGGCATTCGTGTTGAGGGAGCCGGGACCGTGGTTCGAGGGCCAGTACGGTCGGCGCTGGAAGACCGGAGCCGGTGGTCCCTTCCGGGTCGTGGGACGATAGGGGCATGAATCCCCGCCACCGCAGACTCGTCATCCCGGTGGCACTGGGGGCGCTGATCCTCATCGTCGTCCTGGCCGCAGTCCTGTGACCACGGGAGCCGACGACGAGGCGTCAGTCGACCCGCTGGAGCCCGTGCGGGCGGCGTTGCTCGACGGCGACCGCCTCGTCCGGGCCCGAGCCTCCGGCCGTCGCCGGGGCGCGGAGGTGCCGATCGTCGCCGGTCGCGAGGTGCGCGGCATCGAGCTGCGGGTCGTCGACCTGAAGGCCGGTCGGCACCTGCAGGTCGAGTCCTTCGACGACACCCAGGCCCACACCGCCAACCATCTCCTCGGCCCGGCTGCCGCGACGCTCGTCGATGCGCTGCTCGCCGAGCCCTTCGCAAGCTGGCACGTGGAGACGACCACCCACGTCCACCAGGTGCGCGTCACGAAGAAGGGGCGGGCCCTGGTCTCGAGCCGGGCTCGGGCCTCGACCGCAGAGGTCGATCGCACCCACGACCGGGAGAAGGAGCGACTGCTGCCCGCGGGCCATCCCGTCCTGCGCGCCCTCGGCATCAGCGACGGCCAGGGGCGGATCAAGCCCACGCGGCAGGCGAAGCTCCGACAGGTCGAGGAGTTCCTCCGGCTGCTCGACGCGGCGCTCGGCGACGCGCTCGCGAAGGGACACCTCCGCACGCCGACGGCCGACGACCCGCTCCGCATCGTGGACCTCGGCTGCGGCAACGCCTACCTCACCTTCGCAGCGCATGCCCACCTCACCGGTGACCCCGCCGAGGGCGGCCTCGGGCTGCCGGTGCGCATGTCCGGTGTCGACGTGAAGCAGCAGTCGGCAGACCACAACGCCGACGTGGCCCGCGAGCTCGGCATCGAGGCCGACTTCGTCGTCGGCACCATCGGTGAGGCCTCGCTCGACCGCGACCCGGACGTCGTGCTCGCCCTCCATGCCTGCGACACCGCCACCGACGACGCTCTGGCGCGTGCAGTCGGGTGGAATGCCTCGCTCGTCCTGGCGGCACCCTGCTGCCACCACGACATCGCCGCCCAGCTGCGCGGGTCCCCACCGCCGGCTCCCTACTCGATGCTCACCCGTGACGGCATCCTGCGCGAGCGGTTCGCCGACACCCTCACCGATGCGCTGCGGGCGGCGTTGCTGCGACGCCGTGGCTACCGCGTCGACGTGGTGGAGTTCGTCGAGAGCGCGCACACCCCGCGCAACACGCTGCTGCGCGCCACCCGCGTGGGCCGCGGCCCGGCTGGCGCGGGCGCCGACGAGGAGTACGACGACCTGGTGGCCGCCTGGGCCGTGCGGCCACGCCTGGGGCAGCTGCTCGGCGATGGTTGACCTGAGGGCGGCCCTCGCGACGGCCGTGCTGGCAGCGCCCTTCGTGGCTGGGGCCGCCACGGGCGCGGAGTCACCGACGTCCGAGGTGGCATTCACGTTCACCGACCCCGCCATCGTGGAGTCGAGCGGGCTGGCGGTCCTGGGCGACTCGGTCGTAACGACCAATGACTCAGGCGACTCCGCCCGTGTCTTCGTGGTCGATCCCGCCACCGGTCGGACGACGGCACAGGTCACGTGGGACGCGGACCCATCCGACGTCGAGGCCCTGGCGCCCGCGGGCCGCGGCAGCGTCTGGGTGGGCGACATCGGCGACAACCGCGATGCCCGGCCCTCCGTCAGCGTGACCCGTCTGGACGTGACCGGAGGTGGTGGTGCGACGTCCTACGAGCTGCGCCATCCCGAGCACCCGTACGACGCCGAGGCGCTGCTCACCCATCCGGTCACCGGACAGCTGTTCGTGGTGACCAAGGGGACGTTCGCCGGGATGGTGCTGAAGGCGCCGCTCGAGCTGGACGAGGACGGCGTCAACGACCTCACGGAAGTGGGCCGGACCCCGGGGATCGTGACCGACGCAGCCTTCCTCCCGGGTGGGGGAGCCGTCGTCGTGCGGACCTACTCGCGTGCTGTGGTGCTGGCCTACCCGTCCTGGCAGGTGGTCGAGGGGTGGGACCTCCCCGACCAGGACCAGGGCGAGGGCCTCGCCGTCGACGGCGCTGACCTGCTGATCTCGAGCGAGGGCCTGCGCTCCGACGTCCTCCGGGTGCCGTTGCCCGCCGCAGCGCTGGCCGCCGACGTGGCGGGAAGCCCCTTCTGGGCGGTGTGGCGAGTGGTGCGGATCGCCGTCCCAGCCCTCGCTGGTTGAGGCTCAGTCGAGGGCGCGGTCGAGCGCAGCCTGCACGTGCAGTGTGGTGCACGGGAAGACTGGCAGCTCCACGTCGGCCTGCTTGACCAGCAGCTCCAGCTCGGTGCAGCCCAGCAGCACGCCGCCGGCGCCGGCGTCCCACAGCTCCTCGATGATCGAGACGACGCGGCTGCGGGTGCGGGGGAGGACCAGGCCGTGGACGAGCTCCTCGTAGATCGCGTCGTTGAGGAAGTCGTGGTGTCGCTCGTCGGGAACGATGACCTCGAGCTCGTGGGTGGCGAGCCGGTCGATGAAGAAGGACTCCGACATCGCCACCTTGGTGCCGATGAGGCCGACCTTGCTCATGCCCTGCTCGCGGCACGCGTCTGCGACGACGTCGGCCAGGTGCAGCAGCGGGATGTCCACCGCGGCCGCGACCTGGTCGGCGACCTTGTGGAACGTCGTGGTGCACAGCAGCAGGAAGTCGGCACCCGCGCGCTCCACGCTCCTGCCGGCCTCGGCCAGCAGCACGCCGATCTGGTCCCACCTCTCGTCGTCCTCGAGGTCGGTCAGCTCGGCGAAGTCGACGGTGGTGAGAGCGAGCTTGGGGGAGGAGAGGCCCCCGAGCCGCTCCTGCACGCCGATGTTGAGGTCGCGGTAGTAGACCGCGCTGCTCTCCCAGCTCATGCCGCCGATGAGGCCGATCGTCTTCACGTCGGAATCCTCGCACAGCCCGGCAGGCGGCAGCCTCAGGTGCGGTGGACCTTGTGGGCCGCGGCCTGGGCGCGAGGCTTGATGACCAGCTCGTCGATGTCGACGTGGGAGGGGCGGGTGGCGATCCAGGCGATGGCGTCGGCCACGTCCTCGGCGAGCAGTGGCTGGTCGACCCCGGCGTAGACCGCTTCGGCCCTCTCCCGGTCGCCCTCGAAGCGCACCAGCGAGAACTCCTCGGTGTGCACCATCCCGGGCGCCACCTCCGAGACCCGGATGGGCTCGCCGTTGAGCTCGAGGCGCAGGGTCTCGGTGAGGACCCGCAGGGCGTGCTTGGCGGCGGTGTAGCCGCCACCGCCCTCGTAGGCCCAGCGCCCGGCGGTCGAGCCGAGGTTGACGACCAGCCCATCGCCGCTGGCGCGCAGCGCGGGGAGCAGCGCCTGGGTGACCTGGACGACTCCGATGACGTTGACGTCGTACATGCGCCGCCACGCCTGCGGGTCCGACTCCTCCACCGTCTCGCTCCCGAACGCGCCGCCGGCGTTGTTGACCAGCACGTGGCACGTCTCGACCGCCGCGGCCAGGGCGGACAGGGAACGCGGGTCGGTGACGTCGCAGGTGACGGCGGTGCCGTCGATCTCGGCGGCGAGCGCCTCGATCCGGTCGGTGCGGCGTGCCGCGCACACGACGTGGAAGCCCTGCCCGGCGAGGGCGCGGGCGGTGGCGGCGCCGATGCCGCTCGAGGCGCCGGTGACGACGGCAGTACGACGAGGCTGCTGAGTGGTCATGGGGACATCGTGGCAGGATCCCCGACCGTGACGATCATCGCCGCCGCGGACGGATCCGCCCTGGGCAACCCCGGCCCTGCCGGTTGGGGCTGGTACGTCGACGACGCCCGCTGGGCGTCGGGCGGATGGGCCCACGGCACCAACAACATGGGCGAGCTGATGGCGGTCCTCGACCTGCTCCAGCAGAGCGCCCACCTCGACGACGACCTCCTCGTGTTCTGCGACAGCCGCTACGTCATCGACGCGATCACCAAGTGGATGCCGGGCTGGAAGCGCAACGGCTGGGTGAAGAAGGACCGCAAGCCGGTGCTCAACGTCGAGCTCATGAAGGCGCTCGACGAGGCTATGCAGGGCCGGCGGGACAGGGTCCGCTTCGAGTGGGTCAAGGGCCACGCCGGCCATGAGCTCAATGAGGCAGCCGACCGGCTCGCCAACGCCGCGGCGCTGGCGTTCAAGGAGGGGCGAGAGCCCGAGGCCGGCCCCGGCTTCGCCGGCAGCACGACGTCCCACCCGGCGGCTGCGGTCGGGCAGGTCGTCACCGAGCCCGACCTCTTCAGCGACCTCGACGAGGAACAGGTCCCGAGCGACGAGGAGCAGGTGATCGCGCTCGAACGCGCGCTGCTCACCGACGAGGTGCGTTCGGACCGGGCCAGCGTGGCCGCACTGCTGCACCCCCAGTGGCAGGAGGTGGGGGCCTCCGGCGTGCTCTGGGAGCGCGAGGCGCTCCTCGAGCGGATCGGGCCGTTGCCCTCGCCGGTCACCCTCGACGTCCTCACCGTCTCCAAGCCCGCACCGGACCTTGTGCTGCTCGTGTGGCGGGCCTCCACCGACGAGCGCACCACGCTGCGCAGCTCGCTGTGGACCCGCGGCCGCGGGGGGTGGCAGCAGCTCTTCCACCAGGGCACGCACGAGGCCTGAGTTCCGCGTCACGTTGGCTCAGGTAAGGCTAACCTTCTAAGATCGGTCGGTGACCACTCTCCCCGACCTGCTGCGCGGCCATGCGCTGGTCGAGCACCTGACGCGCCAAGGTGCTCACCCGGCCCTGCGCCAGGGGAAGGAGTCGGTGACGTACGCCGACCTGGCCGACCGTGTCTCCGACGTGGCCGAGGCCTATGCCGGCGGGCGCCGACTGGTGCTCCTGACCCCGCGCAACGACGTCGCCTCGGTCGTGGAGTACCTCGGGGCGATGGCTGCGGGGCAGGTCGTCCTCATGTGCGCCCCGGCGTCCCGCGACGCCCTCGTGGCGGCGTACGACCCCGACGTGGTCGCCAGTGGCGTTGCGCGCGAGTGGCGCCGCGAGGGCAGTGTCCACGACCTGCACCCCGACCTTGCTCTCCTGCTGTCCACGAGCGGTTCCACGGGATCGCCCAAGCTCGTCCGGCTCTCCCGTGACGGGCTGGTGGCCAACGCGCGTGCCATCGCCGCGAGCCTGCACGTGCGCGAGGACGACCTCGCGGCGCTCAACCTGCCGCTCCACTACTGCTACGGCCTGTCGGTGCTCCACAGCCACCTGCTCCGGGGCGCCGCGCTCCTGCTCAGCGAGGCGTCGGTGACCGACGAGGACTTCTGGCAACAGGCGCGCGACGTCACCACCCTGGCCGGCGTGCCCCACACCTTCGACCTCCTCGAGCGTGGCGGCTTCGCGGAGCGGGACCTCCCGCGACTGCGCTACCTCACCCAGGCAGGTGGCCGCCTCGCCCCGGAGCGCGTGCGGGCGTGGGCCGAACTCGGACGCGAGCGGGGGTGGGACTTCGTGGTGATGTACGGCCAGACCGAGGCCACCTCACGCCTCTCCGTCCTGCCTCCCGACCGGGTCCTCGACGCCCCCACCAGCATCGGGCTCCCCATCGACGAGGTGACCTTCACCCTCGCCCCGGCCGACCACCCCGACGCCGACGTCGGCGAGCTCGTGGCGCGCGGACCGGGCGTCATGCTCGGCTACGCGGAGTCCCCCGCCGACCTGGCCCTGGGCCGGACGACGCACGCCCTCCACACCGGCGACCTCGCCCGCCGTCGTGACGACGGGCTGTGGGAGATCGTCGGACGTCGCAGCCGCTTCGCCAAGGTGTGCGGGTTGCGGATCGACCTCGACCACGTCGAGCGGAGCCTCGCTGCGGAGGGTTTCGTGACGGCCGCCGCCGACGGGGGCGACCGGGTCGTCCTGGGCGTCGCCTGCGAAGCACGCGCGGTCGACGTAGCGGCCGTCGAGGCTGCGGCGACCCGCGTGTGCGGTCTGGCGCCGACCGGGGTCTGCGTCGTCACCGTGCCGGACCTGCCGCGACTGGCCAACGACAAGGTCGACTACCGCGGGGTGCTGGCCGCCGTCGCGGTGCCCGCGCAGCGATCCTCGAAACCGAGGATGTCGCCCGCCACCGCCGCCGACATCGTGGGGCTCTACGCCCGGCTCCTGCGGCGCCCCGACGCCCGGCCGACCGACTCGTTCGTCTCCCTCGGGGGCGACTCGTTGTCCTACGTCGAGGTGTCGCTGCGCCTCGAGGCGCTCCTCGGCGACCTGCCGGCAGGATGGCCCCACACGCCGGCCGCAGCGCTGGCCGACGCGCCGCTCGCGCGGCGCCGGCGCGGGACCCTCGTCGAGACCAACGTCGTCATGCGGGCCCTGGCGATCCTCACCATCGTGGCGACCCACGCCAACGCGTTCGGCCTGCTCGGTGGCGCCCACCTCCTGATCGCCATCGCCGGCTTCAACCTGGCCCGGTTCCAGCTCACCGGCGCCTCGCGCCCACAGCGGACGCGACGGATCCTCACCTCGGCCGCGCGGGTCGCCGTACCCTCCGCCCTCGTGATCGGCGTCTTCTCGCTCGTCGGCCTCTGGGCCGAGGGGCTGACCTGGCGGCAGGTGCTGCTGGTCAACGGCCTCACGTCGGCCAGCTGGAGCGAGCCCGGCTGGTACTTCTGGTTCATCGAGGCGCTCGTGCACACGCTCGTGCTCCTCGCGCTGTTCCTCTCGATCCCCCGGGTGGACGCGCTGGAACGGGCCCGCCCGTTCGCCTTCCCGATGGGACTCGTGGCGGTGGCGATGCTGACCCGCTACGACGTGATCAACGTCCCCGGGGACGCCGAGCACCGCGCCCACGTGATCTTCTGGCTCTTCGCGCTCGGGTGGGCGGCCGCGCGGGCGGGCTCCACCCGCCAACGCCTGCTGGTCAGCGTGGTCACCGTCGTCACCATGGTCGGTGCCTTCCCCCAGTGGGAGCGCGACGCCTACGTGGCGCTGGGGATGCTGGCGCTGGTGTGGGTGCCGCGCGTGCGGGTCCCGCGGGCGGTCGCGGGAGTCGCGGGGGTCCTCGCTGCGGCCTCCCTGTGGATCTACCTCACCCACTGGCAGGTCTACCCCCACCTGGAGGGTTCGTGGCCGTGGCTGGCCCTGGCCCTCTCGCTCCTCGTGGGCGTGGTGCTCTCCGGAGCGGCCACGCGGCTCGAGCGCCTGGTGCTGCGCCGCTGACGGGAATGACTTCGATGCTGCAGGACGTTGAGCCCTGCGGTGCCGTCGACAGCGAGGAGTCCACGTGGGTGACAGGGTTGCCATGATCAGCCTGCACACCTCGCCACTGGACCAGCCCGGCACCGGTGATGCGGGCGGGATGAACGTCTACGTCGTCGAGCTCTCACGCAGGCTCGCCCAGCGTGGCATCAGCGTCGACGTCTTCACCCGGGCGACCTCGTCGAGGCTGCCCCCAGTGGTCGAGGCCGCCGAGGGCGTGCTCGTGCGTCACGTGGCCGCAGGCCCCTTCGAAGGACTCACCAAGGGCGAGCTCCCCGGTCAGCTGTGCACGTTCGCGCGGGAGGTGCTGCGTGCCGAGGTGTCCCACCCGGTGGGCCACTACGACGTCGTCCACTCGCACTACTGGCTCTCCGGCCAGGTCGGCGCGCTGGCGCGTGACCGCTGGCAGGTCCCGCTCGTGCACTCGATGCACACCATGGCCAAGGTCAAGAACGCCGCGCTCGCCGAGGGTGACACCCCGGAGCCGGCCGCACGGCTGATCGGCGAGGAGCAGGTCGTCGAGGCGGCCGACCTCCTGGTCGCCAACACCGCGCTCGAGCGCCAGCAGCTCGTCGACCTCTACGACGCCGACCCGGCCCGCGTGGCCGTCGTGCACCCGGGGGTCGACCTGTCGGTGTTCCGGCCGCGGGACCGGTCAGAGACCCGGCGCGAGCTGGGCCTGCCCGAGGACGCGGTGGTCCTCCTCTTCGCCGGCCGCATCCAGCCGTTGAAGGCGCCTGACGTGCTGCTCCGGGCCGTGGCGGTGCTGCTCGACGACGACCCGTCGTTGCGCCAGCGGATCGTCGTACCCGTGGTGGGCGGACCTTCGGGCACCGGCCTGGAGCACCCCGACTCGCTGGCCGAGCTCGCCGCCGAGCTGGGCATCAGCGACGTCGTGCGCTTCATCCCTCCGGTCACCCAGCCCGATCTGGCGACGTGGTGTGCCGCAGCCACCGCGGTCGCCGTTCCGTCCTACAACGAGTCGTTCGGCCTGGTGGCCGTCGAGGCGCAGGCCACCGGCACCCCGGTGGTCGCCGCGGCCGTCGGCGGCCTGACGACGGTCGTGTCCGACGGTGAGAGCGGGCTCCTCGTCGAGGGCCACGACCCCCGTGACTGGGCGGCGGCGCTGCGACGGCTCGTCGACGAGCCCGACCTGCTCGCCCGCCTGCAGCGGGGGGCGCGGGTGCAGGCGGCGGAGTTCTCGTGGGAGCGCACCGCCACCCGGACCCTCGCGGCCTACGAGGCGGCCCACCACCTGATGCGTGCTGAGATGGCCTCATGACGACGGTGGAGACGGTGCGCGGCTACCTCACCGACAACGAGATCGAGTTCGAGGAGACACAGGCCGGAGCAGGCGGCGACGTGAGCTTCTCGCTGGCGCTGCCGGGCGAGAAGAAGCTGCAGACCCCCGTCCGGCTCGACGTGGGGGCGCACGCCCTGGGCGTGCACGCCTTCGTGTGCCGCAACCCCGACGAGAACCACCACCGGGTCTACCGCTGGCTGCTCGAGCGGAACCTGCGGATGTACGCCGTCTCCTTCGCCGTCGACCGCACCGGCGACATCTACCTGGAGGCCCGTCTGCCGCTCGCCTCGGTCACCCCCGATGAGCTCGACCGGATCCTCGGCTCGGTCCTCGCCAACGCCGACGAGTCCTTCAACGCCATCCTCGAGCTGGGCTTCGCCACCTCCATCCGCAAGGAGTGGGAGTGGCGGGTCTCCCGAGGTGAGTCCACGCGCAACCTCGAGGCCTTCCGGGGCTGGCTCGAGGCGGGCGTGGACCCCGATCCCCCTAGCTGACCGGCCGCGGCGTGCGGCGGGCCAGCAGCACTCCTGCGATGCACATGACCCCGCCGACGAAGGCCAGCGGCGGCGGCACCTCGTCCAGGAGCAGCCACGCCATCAACGAGGCGATGAATGGCACGAGGAACGTCGACTGCGCGAACTTGCCCGCGTCGGCGTGGGAGAGGGCATAGGCCCACGCCACGAACGCCACGGCCGACGGCAGCACGCCGAGGTAGAGGATCCAGCCGAGAGTGTCGTACGACGCCTCGCCGAGGACGTCGTAGGCCTCACCGGCCCAGGGCAGGCAGACGACCGTGCCCACGACGGCGTACCAGAACGTCAGCTCCAACGGCCGCATCGTGGCGAGCAGCTTCTTCTGGGTGAGCACCCCGATCGCGAAGGTCAGTGCCGCGACGACCGAGAGCAGCACCCCGACGAGGTCGCCGTTCTCGCCCTGTGACGAACCGGTCCCGATGACGGCGACGCCGGCGAACCCGACCGCCATGCCGATCAGCAGCCAGCGGGTCATGCGCTCGCCCAGCAGGATGGTGGCCAGGAGCCCGACCAGGATCGGTCCGATCTGGATGATCAGTGCCGCGGTGCCGGCGTCGATCCGGCGCTCGGACTCGTTGAGCGCCAGGTTGTAGACCCCGAACCAGCTCGCCCCGCCGGCCAGCACGAGGGGCCACTCCCGGCGGCTCGGCACGCGGGGGAGTCGCCCCTTGAGCAGCGCGAGCAGGGCAGCGGCCATCACCAGCAGGCGCGCCAGGGAGAGGGTGCCGGGCGGGACGGTCTCGCCGAGGTGCCTGATGCCGACGAACGCGCTCGCCCACAGCACCAGCGTGAGGGCCACCGCAGCGAGGGGGAGCCAGGTGCGCGACGGAGGGGCGATCGTCCTTGAAGGCGTGGCCGCCGGCTCGGGCGCGGGCCCGGCGCCGGTGGGGGTGTCAGTCGTCGTCACGACCCAAGCGTAGGGACGGCGATGACAGACGGCGAGCGGATTTCGGACACCCAAGGCCGACATCCCGCCGAGTGGTGGCCCGGGATGGGTCGAAAGGACTATTGCCGTCGACCATCAATAAACAACAAGATAGTCCGTGTAAATAATCTCGAGCGTGGGGAGCAAGGTCATGTCAGGACATCAGTGGGTGGGGGCCGCGCTGGTCGGCATGGGCGTCGGACAGACCCGGCGCGCGGAGCACGCGGCGCGGACAGGACGGCACGTGCTGCCCGCCTCGACGAAGATCAAGGTCCTCGAGGTCTACTGCGGCAGCTGCCGGGTGCGCTACGACGCGCAGACCCAGGACCAGGAGTGCCGGGTCACGCTGCCGAGGTCGGCCTGAGCCCTGAGCCCCGGACTCAGAGGTCGAGCTTGTAGCCCAGGCCCCGCACGGTCACCAGGTGGACCGGAGTGCTCGGCTCGGGCTCGAGCTTGGCCCGCAGGCGCTTCACGTGCACGTCGAGGGTCTTGGTGTCGCCCACGTAGTCGGACCCCCACACCCGGTCGATCAGCTGGCCGCGTGTCAGCACGCGCCCCGGGTTGCGCAGGAACATCTCGAGCAGCTCGAACTCCTTCAGGGGCAGCCGCTGCTCGACTCCCGAGACCGTCACGACGTGGCGCTCGACATCCATGCGGACCGGCCCTGCCTCGAGGACGTCATCGTCCAGGGATGCCTCCGCGGCGCCGCGACGGAGCACGGCACGGATGCGGGCGACGAGCTCTCGCGGCGAGTAGGGCTTGGTGACGTAGTCGTCGGCGCCGAGCTCGAGCCCGACCACCTTGTCGACCTCGTCGTCCTTGGCGCTGACCATGATCACCGGGACGCTGGAGGTCTGGCGGATGGCGCGGCAGACCTCCGTGCCGGGCAACCCGGGCAGCATCAGGTCGAGCAGCACGATGTCGGCGCCGTGGCGCTCGAACTCGGCGAGCGCGGCGTGGCCGTCGGCCGCGATGGCCACCTCGTAGCCCTCCTTGCGGAGCATGTAGGCGAGGGCGTCGCTGTAGCTCTCCTCATCCTCGACGACGAGAACCCGGGTCACTTGTCTACCTCCTGCTTGTGGGTCGGCTGCGGCCCTGCGATCCGGGAGGAGGCGTGGCCGCCTCGGGGAAGGGTGAGGGTGAACGTGGAGCCCTGGCCCTCGACGGACCAGACGCTGACGTCTCCGCCGTGCGTCGCGGCGACGTGCTTGACGATGGAGAGCCCGAGCCCGGTGCCTCCTGTCGAGCGGTGGCGAGCGGGATCGACCCGGTAGAACCGCTCGAAGATCCGGTCGATCTCGACCGCCGGGATCCCGATGCCCTGGTCGAGGACCGAGACCTGCACCTGCTCGCCCACAGCCTTGGTCGTGACCACGACCCTGGAGCCCTCGGAGGAGTAGGCCACGGCGTTGGCGACCAGGTTGCTCACTGCGGCACCGATCTGCTCGGAGGAGCCGAAGACCTGCAGGCCGGCTTCGCCGTTGGTCACGACCTCGATCGACTTCGCTGCTGCCTCCATGGCGCTCGTGTCGACGGCAGTGGCGACGACCGCATCGAGCTCGACCATGACCGGGGTCTCGAGGGGGTCGTGGGCCTGGAGCCGCGACAGCTCGATGATCTGCTGCACCAGGTGGGTCAGCCGGTCACTCTCGGTGAGCATCCTGGAGGCGAACCGCTGGACGGCCTCGGGATCGTCGGACGCGTCGTCGACGGCCTCCGCCAGCAGGCGGATCGCGCCGACGGGGGTCTTGAGCTCGTGGCTGACGTTGGCGACGAAGTCGCGTCGCACGGCCTCCACGCGCTTCTCCCGGGTCCGGTCCTCGACCAGGCACAGGACCAGGCGCGATCCGAGGGGCGCCACCCGGGCGCTGACCGTTCGTGCCGCCGCCGGGTCGTTGCCCCGCAGCTCGAGCTCGCACTCGCGGATCTGGCCGTCACGGCGTACGTCGCTCACGAGCGTGCGGAGCTCCTGGACGAGCAGCTCCTGGCCGCGGACCAGGCCGAGGGCGTAGGCGGGAGCCGAGGCCTTGAGGACGCGCTCGTGCTCGTCGACCACGACCGCGCTCGAGCGCAGCACGCTCAGGACCGCGGCGACACCGGGGGGCACCGGAGGCTCGACCGACTGGGGGATCCGGCTGCGCTGCCGCTCGCTGATCCACCAGGCCAGCAACGCGGCGCCGGCGACGACCGCCCCCACGAGCGCGGCGAGAGCGCTCTGGGTCATCAGGTCCACGCGGCAATCGTACGCAGCGGAACCGTCGGGTCGTCCCCGCGAGGAGCGTCCTCGCCCACTGTTCACGTGGCGTTCACCCAGGACGGCGATCTGGTCACCTGGCGACCGTAGGGTCGCTGCATGCGCGAGGCATTCCACGACCAGCTCGATGCGATCTTCACCGACCTTGCCGAGATCTGCGGCCAGGTGGAGGTCGCCGTCCACCAGGCGACGGAGTCGCTGCTCACCGGCGACGCGTCGATCGCCGAGGCGGTGATCAGTGCCGACGCCGTGATCGACGCCAACCGCGAGCGTGTCGAGGACAACGCCTTCGCGCTGCTCTCGCTCCAGCAGCCCGTTGCGGGCGACCTCCGGACCGTGGTCTCCGCACTGCGCATGGTGAGCGAGCTGGAGCGGATGGGCGACCTGTCGGTGCACGTCGCCAAGATCGCCCGCCTCCGGGTGCCCAACATCGCAGTGCCCGACTCCGTCCTCGGCACCATCGTCAAGATGGCAGAGGTGGCCGAGGACATGGTGCGCCGCGTGAAGTCGATCATCTCCCGGCGCGACGTCGAGGCTGCCATCGAGCTGGGCCGTGACGACGAGGTCATGGACCAGCTGCGCCGCCGCAGCTTTGCCGAGCTCCTCAGTGACGACTGGAACCACGGGGTGGAGGCGGCCGTGGACATCGCCCTGCTGGGTCGCTACTACGAGCGCATCGCCGACCACGCGGTGTCGGTCGCCAACCGGGTCGTGTTCGTCGTCACCGGGGAGCAGCCCCAGCGGGGGTGAGGTGCGTCAGCGCCCCTGGTTGGCGACGGCTGCCGCGGCCGCTGCGGCAGCCTCGGGGTCGAGGTAGCGACCGCCCTTGACGGTGGGTCGCATCGACTCGTCGAGCTCGTAGAGCAGCGGCATCCCGGTGGGGATGTTGAGCCCCGCGATGTCGTCGTCGCTGATCTGGTCGAGGTGCTTGACCAGGGCGCGCAGGCTGTTGCCGTGGGCGGCCACGAGGACGGTGTGTCCGGCCTCCAGGTCGGGCACGATCTCGCTGTCCCAGTAGGGGAGGAACCGGGCGATGACGTCCTTGAGGCACTCGGTGCGCGGCAGGTCGTCGCCCAGGTCCGCGTAGCGCGGGTCCTCGGTCTGCGACCACTCGGAGTCGTCGGCCAGCGGCGGGGGCGGGGTGTCGAAGGAGCGGCGCCAGAGCATGAACTGCTCCTCGCCGTACTCGTCGCGCACCTGCGCCTTGTCCTTGCCCTGGAGTGCGCCGTAGTGGCGCTCGTTGAGGCGCCAGGAGCGCTTCACCGGGATCCAGTGCCGGTCAGCGGCGTCGAGGGCGAGGCAGGCGGTGTTGATGGCCCTGCGCTGCAGGGAGGTGTGGACGACGTCGGGCAGGAGCCCGGCCTCGCGGAGCAGCTCGCCACCGCGCACGGCCTCGGCGCGACCCTTCTCGGTCAGCGCCACGTCGACCCAGCCGGTGAAGAGGTTCTTGGCGTTCCACTCGCTCTCGCCGTGACGCAGGAGGACCAGGGTGCGGCTCATGCGGAGCCTCCGCTGACGTCGAGGCCCTCCCAGACCCCGGTGTCGTTGGGAACCGTGGGCACGTTGAGCTCGGCACGCTCGCCGGAGTCGAAGGCCAGGGTGAGCGTGACGAAGTCACCGGACTCGAAGTCGCCCTCGACGGTGATGCCGGCGGCGGGGTCGGCCAGGTTGACGAGGGCGCCCGGCTCTATCCGGACGGGCTCGAACTCGGCGACCGTGACGTCATCGGTCTCGCCGGTGATCGAGGTGAGGGTCCTGGTCTCGTCGTCCTCGAGCAGGTTGTTGGACAGCGAGGCGACGAACGTGCCCGATCCCTCCTGGCCCGAGACGATGACCGCGGAGAGGACGTCGACGTCGCCGTCGCGGTTGTTGGCGCCTGCGGCGGGGGTGTACTCACGCGCCGTGGCGTAGTCGAAGCCGCACGAGGTGAGGGGTGCGGCCAGCGCGAGGACCGCGGTGATGGTCGCAAGGGTGCGTCGGAGCTGCATGTTTCCTGGCCTTCGCAGGTCGGGTGAGTCGGCGCACGCGACTCCACCGGTCCCGTGCGGCACACAGCCTAGCGTCGGCTCAGGTCAGCCCGAGCGTGCGGCCCACGATCAGCATTCCGGCCACGACGAGGGCGGTGAAGAGGCCCGCCACGAGGAGGAGGCGTGGCGTGCCCCAGCGCAGCGCCAGCCGCAGCGGCAGGGAGCGCTCGCCCTCCGCGTGGTCGTCGACCAGGCCCGGCAGCGCCCGAAGCACGTGCACCCCCAGCCCGAGCAGGGCGGCCAGCACGGTCATCGCGAGGGTCGGTGCGCTGGTCTCGCCCACGCCGCCCCACCCGCCGTAGGCGAGGAACGCGGGATAGAGCGCGAAGCTCGCCATCCACGGCAGCGGCGAGAGCGCCGTCGCGTGGAGAAACCGGTCTCCCACGAGTGCCAGCACGAGCGAGGCCAGGTAGGCCCCTGCGGCCCGGGGTCCGTGCGCCACGGAGAGGGGTACGACGACCAGCAGCGCCACGGTGAAGGCGAACCAGACCGATCCCGGCTCGATCCGTCCCGTGGCCACCGGCTTGGTGTCGGGCGACCTACGCGCGTCACGCGAACGGTCCGCCAGGTCGTCGGCCCATCCCAGCATGACCTGGCCGACGAGCACCGTCAGGGCCACCAGGCCCACCTCGCGCAGTGGTCGTCCGGAGAGGGCGGCGGCGAGCGCCAGGCCGAGCGCGGTGGACACCGCCTGTCGCGGGTGCGTCGTACCCAACCAGGCGAGTGGCGTCCACGTGCGGACCCGGGGTCGCTCGCCGTGCTCCAGGGTCCTCGCCATGCGAGCAGTATCGCCACACCGGCGCCCGTCGAGCGGCTCTTCGACACGTGCGGCCGCTGGTGTCGTCCCCCTCGCCACCACATGGACGACCCTCCTGTCAAGCCAGCATGTGCCTCCTGACCTGCACAAACGCGGATGGAGTGCTTTCGAACCCGTGTTAGAATGGTCACCTAGGAAAGGGAACTGAACACATGACTTTCACCGTCGGCGAAACGGTTGTCTATCCCAATCACGGGGCCGCAGTCATCGAGGACATCGAGATGCGGAAGATCAAGGGGGAGGACCGTCAGTACCTCGTTCTGAGGATCGTCGCCCAGCAGGACCTGGTCGTGCGCGTCCCGGCCTGCAACCTCGACCTGGTCGGCGTCCGCGACGTCGTCGACAAGGACGGACTCGACAAGGTCTTCGACATCCTTCGTGCCGCGCAGGTGGAGGAGCCCACCAACTGGTCGCGTCGCTACAAGGCCAACCTCGAGAAGCTCCACTCCGGCGACGTCAACAAGGTGGCCGAGGTCGTGCGCGACCTGTGGCGCCGTGAGCGCGACCGAGGCCTGTCCGCGGGCGAGAAGCGGATGCTGGCCAAGGCGCGCCAGATCCTGGTCTCCGAGCTCGCGCTGGCCGAGAAGACCAACGAGGACAAGGCCGAGGCCATCCTCGACGAGGTCCTGGCGTCCTGAGCGACGGCTTGACCGAGAACCACGCAGACCGAGGCCCTTGGGAAGAAGCTCCCAGGGGCCTCGGTCTCGTTCTGGATGCCGGGCGCGGGTCCTTGCCCTACGCGCTCATCCACGGGGAGGCGCTGGTGGCGTGTGCTGCCTGGGCCCTGGGCGAGGCGGGTGCGACGCTGCTCGACGCCTCCGTCGAGTGGGAAGCCCTGGCCGGGACGGCCGCCGAAACGGGTGACCCCGTCGTGCTCCACGACTCCCTCTGCCCCATGACGCCGCCCGACTTCATCGTCGCGTGCGTGCAACGGTCGCTGGCCGAGGACGCCGTCGTGGTCGCGACGCGGCCGGTGACCGACACCGTCAAGGTCGTCAGTCACGGACTGGTCGGCGAGACCGTCGACCGCGACCGGCTGCGCTCGGTCGCCTCACCGGTGGTGCTGCCGCCCTCCGTGGTCGCAGCCCTGCCTACCGCCCCGGGCCCCGATCTCGTCGCAGCGGTCATCGACCTGGCGCGCTCGCACCTCGTGGTCCAGGTGGAGGCCCCCGCGACTGCCCGCCGTGTCGGTTCCGCCGACGACATCACGCTGCTGGCTGCCCTCACCGCTGGCTGAGCAGTCGCTCGGCCACGGCCACGTCCTCGGCGAAGGTGATCTTCAGGTTGGTCGCGCTGCCATGCACCGCCACCACGGAGACGTCGGTGCCGGTGCGCGCTGCCCAGTGCTCGAGCACCGCTGCGGTGTCGGTGCCCTCGAACCCGGTCGCGGCCGCCTCGCGATGGGCGGCGAGGACGTCGGCGGCACGGAAGGCCTGCGGTGTCTGCACGGCGCCGAGCTCACCCTCGACGGCTGCCGACCCGGTCGTGACGACGTCGCGGACCGGAAGGACGGGGATGGCACCACCGTGGTCACGGGCAGCAGCCAGCGCGGACTCGAAGAGCGCCACCCCAGCCAGTGGCCTGGCGCCGTCGTGGATCGCCACCAGGTCGACGTCTCCTGCCTCGATCGCCGGTGCCAGGAGCCGCAGGGCGGCCCACTCCGACTGGTGACGGGTGGCTCCTCCGTCGACGAGCAGGACCTCTGCCTCGCCGAGGTGCGGAGTCAGCGCCTCGGCGACCGCGGGCCGGTCCTGGGGGCGTACGACGACCACGACGGCGTGCAGGTCGGCGACCGCGAGCGCGTCACGCACCGACCAGGCGAGGACAGCCCGGTCGAGCAGGGGGAGGAGCACCTTGTTGACTCCTGCGCCCACGCGCGTGCCCGACCCGGCGGCGACGATGACGACGGCTGTGGACATGGGCGAGAGCGTAGGAGGCAGACGGCTCAGCCGGCGGAGGAGGTTGTCAGCAGGGCGGTGGCGACCGCGGCCACCCCTTCGCCGCGACCGGTGAGACCGAGACCGTCGGTCGTCGTGGCCGACACCGTGACCGGCGCCCCCGCAGCCTGCGACAGGGCGGCCTCGGCCTCCGCGCGCCGTGGGCCGAGCCGGGGCTCGTTCCCGATCACCTGGATGGCGACGTTGCCGATGTCGAACCCAGCCTCGCGAACCCTGCGCGTGGTCTCGGCCAGCAAGGTGGCGCCCGAGGCCCCGGCCCACTCCGGCTCGGAGGTGCCGAAGTTGCTGCCCAGGTCGCCGAGCCCGGCAGCGGAGAGAAGGGCGTCACAGGCGGCGTGCGCCGCGACGTCGGCGTCGGAATGCCCCTCCAGGCCGCGAGGCGCGTCGGGCCAGGCGAGGCCGGCGAGGTGCAGCGGCACGCCCGCCACGAGCCGGTGGACGTCGGTGCCGATGCCGATGCGCGGGGTGGTCACATCCGGCATCATGCCGGGTCGGCCACAATGGCGTGGTGAGCACCAGCCGAATGCCCTGGGTCGCCGCGGGCATCGTGGCCGGCCTCGCGGGCCTGGCGACCAGCTACGCCGCGGCGATGGTGCTCACCATCCGTGCGTCGCCCTTCGTCGCCGTCGCCGACCTGGTGGTCCGCCACGCCCCCGGGTCCGTGACCGAGCGGGCGATCGACCTGCTGGGCAGCGCCGACAAGCCGGTGCTGGTCATCGGGATGCTCGCCCTCCTGCTCGGTGCCTTCGCGTGGGCGGGACTGCTCGCGCGCGGCTCCTGGTGGAAGCCGGTGATCCTCTGGTTCGTCCTGGCCGGCGTGGGGCTCGTCGCGGTCCTGCTCCAGCGAGGTGCCGGGCCCGCCGAGGTGCTGCCCGTGGCGGCCGGGCTCATCACGTGGATCACGCTCCAGTCGGCGCTGACTGACCCGTTGCGACGTGCCGTCCGGCGGCCCGACCTGGAGTCGCGTGAGCGCCGCGTGTTCCTCCTGGTGGCGGGTGCGGTCGCGGTCGCCGGCACCGGCATCGCCATCGGCGGCCGCGTGGTCGGCTCGGCCCGACGGCACGTCGAGACCAGTCGTCGACTGCTCCGCATCGACGGCGTGACGCGTCGTCCCAGCCCCGCTTCCGCGACGATCGGTGTGCGCGGGGTCAGTCCGTGGCAGACCCCCAACGACGACTTCTACCGCATCGACACCGCGATCTCGGTGCCCACGATCGAGCCTGCCGAGTGGTCGCTGCGCATCCACGGGCTCGTCGACCGGGAGCTCGTCATCGGCTTCGACGAGCTCGTCTCACGCAAGCTGACCGAGTCGTGGGTGACGCTGAGCTGCGTGAGCAACCCGGTGGGTGGGGACCTCGTCGGCAACGCCCGCTGGAGCGGGGTCCGCATCGCCGACCTGCTGGCCGAGGCGGGTGTGCGAGAAGGGGCGGACTGCGTCCGGCAGACGTCCCACGACGGCTGGGACTGCGCGACGCCGCTGGCCGCACTGACCGACGACCGCGACGCGATGCTGGCGGTGGCGATGAACGGCCGACCGCTGCCGATCGAGCACGGCTTCCCGGTGCGCTCGATCGTGCCCGGTCTCTACGGCTACGTCTCCGCGACCAAGTGGGTCGTCGACTTCGAGGTGACGCGCTTCGCCGACGTGGACACCTTCTGGACCGTCAAGGGGTGGGCCGAGCAGGGACCGGCCAAGATCGCCTCCCGCATCGACGTGCCCCGGTCGGGAGCGGACGTGCCGGCGGGGCAGGTGACGTTCGGCGGTGTGGCGTGGCACCAGCACACCGGGATCGACGGCGTGGAGGTCTCCCTCGACGGTCGGTCCTGGGAGCGCGCGGAGCTGGCGGAGGTGCCGTCGGTCGACACCTGGGTCCAGTGGGCGCTCACCCTGGACGTGCCGGCCGGGGACCACGGCGTGCGTGTCCGGGCGATCGGTGCGGACGGTGAGACGCAGACCGGCGTGCGCCAGGACGTCGTACCCGACGGCGCCACCGGGTGGCACACGGTCGAGTTCACAGCCACGTGACGGCGACGGACGGCGGCGCGGCAGTCAGGCCGAGGTCGTCAGCTCGCCCTCCTGAGCCCGAGCGACGGTCTGGTCGATCAGCTCGATGATGCGGTCCGGGGCGTCCACCATCGGCACGTGCCCGGCGCCCACGAGCGGCACGTGCACGGCACCGGGGAGGCGTGACGCCGCGATCCCGGACTGGACGTAGGGCAGGATCCGGTCGGCCGTCCCCCAGGCGATCGTGGTGGGCACCTCGACCGTCCGGTCGAACTCGTAGCGGGCGCCGGCGCGCGCGACACCGGCGAACGCGCGGCAGTGCTTGAGGGCCTGTGCGTCGCCGTAGACCGCGTCGAAGTCGTGACGCTCGGGGTGGGCGAAGAGCGTGAAGCCGATGAGCCGGCGGCCCCACGACGACCTCGCCACCGCGCGGAGGACGGCGTCGGGAGCCTGGCTGGTGAGCCGCAGGAAGCCCAGGATCGCGAGGGCGCGGAGGAAGTCGAAGCGCCGGAAGAAGCCTGCCGGGCTCAGGGCAGTGACCGAGGAGACCAGGCCGCGTGAGGCAAGCTCGAGAGCGATCGCGCCGCCGAGCGAGTTGCCCACGACGTGCGGGCGCTCGATGCCCCACTCGGCGAAGTTCGCGGTGAGGTCGCGGCAGGCGTTCTCCATGTCATAGGGGATCCCGGGGGCGTAGGGAGGGGAGTCGCCGAAGCCTGCGAGGTCGACGGCGATGACGTCGTAGCGCTCGCTGAGCCGGTCGAAGATCGGGTACCACGCCTGGCGGCGATGCCCGATCCCGTGGATCAGGACCACGGTCTCGCCGGCGCCCTTCCGGTCGAGGACGAGCTGTGAGAGCGGCATGGCCGAACCTCCGGGAATCGGTCTGTCGTGACGTGCGGGCATCGGTGAGGTGTCGAACTGTTTGACACATCGCACGCTACTGTCAAGCGACCGGGGGCTCTCGTGCCGCCCATCAGTCGGGCAGGCCGTGTGGAGACCTCAGCTGTTGCGGATCACGTAGGCAGTGCCGCCGGAGGCGGTGAGCCACAGGCGCTCGAACTGGGCGCGGTCGTAGACCCGCCTGACCTCGCCGTTCGTCGCACCGGCCGGGTCGTTGACGACCACGTCGCCGTCGGCCTCGAAGCCGACGACCACGAGGAGGTGGCCGTTGCTGGCCGAGATGGGCGCGCCGCTGAGCTGGTTGCGGCCGAACGCGACCGACACGACCAGCGGGACGCCGGCTGCGATGTGGTCCTCGGCCTCGCGCAGGTCGCGCAGCCGGGTGACGTAGGAGTCGCCGGCGACGAGCGTGGCCGCGTAGGCGGTGTTGAAGGCCCAGTTGCCGGTGCCGTCGTAGCCGTGGTCGAAGACCTTCTTCGCGGTGTGGTCGACGACGGCGTCGACGTGCCCGGCGGTGATCCCGCGGGGCTCGGGCAGCAGGCCGTAGTAGCCCAGGACCATCGCGGTCGACGCCGCCGAGCACCACGCCTCACCGCCGCCGCCCCACTGCGGGTAGTGCCCCTCGTGCGCCATCTGGGAGTACGACGGCACGTCCAGGACCGTGCCGACCCCCGGGCCCGGGAGCGAGGTGGCGCCCGCGGGACCGGTCGTGCTGGCCACGCCACCGATCCGCTGGATGCTGACTGCGTGGGCCTTGCCCGGCTTGCGCAGGAGTGTCGCCCGGACCTGCCAGGCGGTGACCGGGGTCGTGGCCATCCAGGTGTCGACGCTGACGCGGCCGAGGTCGTCGGCCTGGCCGGAGTGGGTGGTGCGCATCGTCGGGCTGTTGCGGGTGGACCAGTCGGCGACCGTGTCCCAGCTGCCGATCGCGCCGTCGGCGGCGCGTCCGCGCACCTCGATCCGGACCATGCTCCGTCCGGGGGTGGTGGCCTCCCAGCTGGGGATCACCGAGGTGGCGGGGAAGCCGGTCTCGGCCCAGGGCGAGGTCCAGCGCGCCGAGTCCCACGTGCGTCCTGCGACCTGGGCGGGTCGAGGCGTCTTGATCCACAGCGCGCCCTGGGAGGCCTTGGCGCCTCGGCGCTTGCCTGCCTTGAAGTCGCCGTAGGTCGACCACGAGGCCAGCTGCACCTGCGAAGCGGCACGGCGTCCGTCCGTCGCCTGCGTGGCCGCCGCCGTCGGGGCGACCTGCACGAGGGGCGCGGCGGTGAGGGCCAGGACCAGGGCGGGGAGAAGTCGTCGTACCACCGAAGGACGATAACCCGCAAAGTCCCATCCGTCACAGTAGTCACACAATCGGGGTCGGTGCCGTGCAGCGGGGAATCGGGTGCGCCGTCCCCGCGCCCCTAGACTTGCCGGGTGACCCTGCGCCTCCACGACACCGCGACCCGCGAAGTCCGTGACTTCGTGCCCCTCGAGGAGGGGAAGGCCGGCATCTACGTCTGCGGGCTGACGGTCCAGTCGGAGCCGCACGTCGGGCACGTGCGCTCGGCCGTCAACTTCGACGTGCTGCGTCGCTGGCTCGAGGCCAGCGGCTACGACGTCGACCTCATCCGCAACGTCACCGACATCGACGACAAGATCCTGACCAAGGCTGCAGACCAGGGAGTCCACTGGTACGCCCTGGCCCAACGCATGCACCGCGAGCTCGACAAGTCCCTTGCGGCGATCAACGTCCTGCCCCCGACCTACGAGCCGGGCGCCACCGGGCACGTCCCGGAGATCGTCGAGCTCATCGAGGAGCTGATCTCGCGCGGCCACGCCTACGCCGCCGAGGACGGCAGCGGCGACGTCTACTTCGACGTCCGCTCGTGGTCGTCCTACGGCGAGCTGACCAGGCAGCGCGTCGAGGACATGGAGCCCGCCGGCGACGCTGACCCGCGCGGCAAGCGCGATCCCCGAGACTTCGCCCTGTGGAAGGGGCACAAGGCGACCGAGCCGGCCACCGCGTCGTGGCCCTCGCCATGGGGTCGTGGTCGTCCCGGCTGGCACATCGAGTGCTCCGCCATGGCCGGCAAGTACCTCGGCGCGGCCTTCGACATCCACGGCGGAGGCGTCGACCTGCGCTTCCCGCACCACGAGAACGAGCAGGCCCAGTCGCGCGCGGCCGGACGGCCCTTCGCGTCCTACTGGCTCCACAACGCGTGGATCACCACGGCCGGCGAGAAGATGAGCAAGTCGCTCGGCAACTCCCTCCTCGTCCCCTCGGTGCTGGAGCGCGTCCGCGGCATCGAGCTGCGCTACTACATGGTCAGCGCCCACTACCGGTCCCACGTGGAGTTCTCCTTCGAGGCGCTCGACGAGGCGGCGAAGGCCTTCCAGCGCATCGAGTCGTTCCTCGACCGCGCTGCCGGACACGTCGCCGAGTGGTTCGCCTCCCTCCCGGACGCCTTCGTCCAGGCGATGGATGACGACCTCGGCACGGCTGCCGCCGTGGCGGTGATCCACGACGTCGTCCGCGAGGGCAACCGGCTCCTCGCCGACGGGACGGACGTGGCGGCCCAGTTCGGACAGGTCGTGGCCATGCTCGACGTCCTCGGGCTCAACCCCGCCGACCCCGCGTGGGGCGACGCCGGGTCGGGCAGCGACGAGCTCACCGCCGTCGTCGACGCCCTGGTCGCCGGCCTCCTGGAGGACCGCCAGGCGGCCCGCGAGACCAAGGACTGGGCACGGGCAGACGCCATCCGCGACCGCATCAAGGCGGCCGGCATCGAGATCGAGGACACCCCGGCTGGTCCGCGGTGGTCGATCGAGCAGGGGAGTGTGTGATGGCTGGTAATTCGCAGCGCAAGGGCGCGATCAAGAAGTCCGGCAAGGGCAACCCCACCGCCGGGTCCGGCGGTCGCGTACGCCGAGGGCTCGAGGGCCGCGGCCCGACACCCAAGGCCAAGGACCGGCCCTACCACCAGGCCCACAAGGCCGCCAAGCGCGCCGAGCGTTCTGCGGAGACCCGGCCCAAGCGGCGGGTCACGAAGTCGACCGAGGCCGAGTGGGTCGCCGGCCGCAACTCCGTCGTCGAGGCGCTGAGGGCCGGCATCCCCATCACCGGCGTCTACGTCGCGGAGGGCGCGGAGCGCGACGGCCGGCTGCGTGAGGCGTTCAAGCTGGCCGCCGAGCAGGGGCACTCCCTGCTCGAGGTCACCCGCAACGAGCTCGACCGGATGACCGGGGGCGCGGTGCACCAGGGGCTCGCCGCCCGGCTGCCGTCCTTCGACTACGCCCACCCCGACGACCTGCTCGACCGGGCTGCCGAGCTGGGCGAGCCGGCCCTGATCGTCGCGCTCGACTCGGTGACCGACCCGCGCAACCTCGGTGCGGTCATCCGCTCGGCGTCCGGGTTCGGCGCCCACGGCGTCCTCATCCCGGAGCGTCGTGCCGCCGGCATGACGGCGGCCGCGTGGAAGACCAGCGCCGGCGCCGCGGCCCGGATCCCCATCGCGCAGGCGGTCAACCTCACCCGCCAGCTCAAGGCCTACCAGGAGGCGGGCTGCATGGTGGTCGGCCTGGCTGCCGACGGCGAGGTGAGCCTGCCCGACCTCGACCTGGCCGACGGGCCGCTCGTGGTGGTCGTCGGGTCCGAGGGCAAGGGGCTGGGCAGGCTCGTGTCCGAGACCTGCGACCAGCTCGTCTCGATCCCCATGGGCAACCAGCTCGAGTCGCTCAACGCCGGTGTGGCGGCGTCGGTGGCGCTCTATGCGATCGCGCAAGCCCGCGCCTGACACGAGCCGCTCCTGGCGCGTGCTGACCAGCACCGCGCTGGTCGTCGTCGCGCTCGCAGTGTTCCTGGCTGCTTTCCTGTGGCTGTTCCTGGGTGGGAGCCGCACCGTGGTCCTCGCCAGCCACGACGCCGAGGTCCGCCCGACCCTCGGGGGAGCGGCGGTCGTCCACACCGGACCGCTCCTCCCGGACTTCAGGCTCTCGACCGGCAACGCCGTCGGGGTCGACATCACGCTCGGGAAGACCGAGGCCAACTCTCCCGAGGAGCTCATCCAGCGGTACGCCTTCATCGCCAGCGACCCGACGGCCCAGCTCGCGAAGATCGAGGCCGTGGTGCGCGACATGGCGCTCACCGCCGGGATCCGCGCCACTGCGCTCGCGCTCGTACCCGTCGCGGTGTGGCTCCTGCTCGGGCCGCACCGTCGCGGCGAGCTCTTCCGCGGGCTGCGCACCCGGCGCGGCCTGATCGGCTTCACGATGCTCGCACTCCTGCCGATGCTGCTGTGGCAGCCCTGGGAGAGAGGTGAGGACACCCAGGAGCAGCAACGCGGCTGGGTGCCGCTCGACGCGTTCCTGTCGGGCTTCTCCCTTCCGGACGGGGCCGACGCGGTCGAGATCCGCAACAGCCCGACCACGCTCGGTACCAAGCGGCTGCTCCAGAGCGCCTTGGACACCTACGAGAAGAGCAAGGACTTCTACGACGAGGCCGAGGCGGACGCAGCTGACCTCGACCTTCGCCAGCCGGAGGAGGACGAGACGGTCGCGCTCCTCGTGAGCGATCGGCACGACAACATCGGCATGGACCGGGTCGCTCGCGCGATCGGCGACGCCGGCGGCGCGAGCGTCGTCCTGGACGCGGGTGACGACACCTCGACCGGAGAGCCTTGGGAGGCCTTCAGCCTCGACTCGCTGAACCGCAGCTTCGACGACTACGAACGCATCGGTGTCGCGGGCAACCACGACCACGGTCCGTTCGTCGTCGACTACCTCGCCGACCTCGGCTGGACGATGCTGGACGGAGAGACCGCCGACGTCGACGGACTGGGTCCGGTGCTGGGCGTCCACGACCCACGCAGCAGCGGGCTGGGGGACTGGCGCGACCAGACGGGCCTGACCTTCGCCGAGGTGGAGCAACGGCTTGCGGACCAGGCATGTGACGCCGAGGACCGGATCTCGACCCTGCTCGTCCATGACACCAACATCGCGAGCGAGGCGCTGGACCGTGGTTGCGTGGACCTCGTGGTCGGCGGCCACACCCACGTGCAGTCAGGGCCCGACCCGGTCGTCGGCCCCGACGGCGAGGTGGGTTACACCTTCATCAACGGCACCACCGGCGGTGCGGCGTACGCCATCGCCGTCGGCAGCAAGCCCCGCCGCGACGCCTCGATCTCGTTGGTCACCTACCGCGACGACCGACCGGCCGGTATCCAGTGGGTGCGCCTGCGCACCGACGGGCGGTTCGTCGTCAGCGACTACCTGCCGCTCGTGCTGGAGTGATCCGCGGGAACGGCCACCGCCAGGTCGTTGACAGCGGTGGCTCCCCGGCCTTTGGATGATGCGTCGAAAGGGACCGGACATGAAGAGACCCCTCACCGCGATTCTCACGAGCGGAGCGCTCGCCGCGTCGGTCATGGCAGCCGCGGCACCCGCGTCGGCCGGACCCGTGACGGGACCCGAGATGCTCACGGTGAGCGAGGTGGCCGTGGTCTACCCGGAGCTCGCCGACGCCGAGCGCATCCGGAGCAGCGGCGGGATCACCGCTCCGCGCGCGGTGATGCAGGACGGGCGCCTGCGGTGCGACCGCTACCGGTCCTTCCGCGGCACGAGTCGTCGGCACACCCTCTTCTTCGAGACCATCAGCGAGAAGTCGGTGACCTTGGGGCAGCACGTCGTGCGCATGTCCGGCGTGGCTGACGCCAAGGGCGTGCTGCGGCACTACCGCCGCTACGTGTCGGCGTGCGAGGGGAGCCATGCGACCACCGACGGTGAGGGCGGCCGCGCCAGGATGGTGGTCCGCGCGTGGCAGGCACCCCGCGTCGGCGACGGCTCGGTGGGGCTGCTGGTGGCCTTCGCGCAGCACGGCACCACCACGTGGCGCCGCACCCTGGTCGCCCGCGTCGGACGGAGCATCACGGCGCAGGAGGTCGAGCCCTACTCCGGCACGGGGAGCGCCGACCGCCTGGTGACGCTGTCGCAGCTGGCGGTCGCCAGGCTGTCCGGCTAGGGGGTCGTCGACTCACTCGTCCGCCGCGAGGGCCTCATCGGGGCGCGACGTGAGCACCGTGTCGATGTAGTCGCGTGCGGTCTCGAAGATGTCGACCTCGCGTCCTGCCCGCTCGGAGAGGTACCACCGGTGCACGAGGATCTCGTGGAACACCTCGGCCGGCTCGAGCTTGCCGCGTGCCTCCGGCGGGATCATCGCCACGATCGGCTCGTAGACCTGCGTGTGCCACCTGTTGGCGACGACCTGGCGGTCCTCGCGTCCGAGGTCGTGGTGTGCGGTGTAGGCCGCCAGGTCGTTGAGCAGCCGTCGCGCCTGGTTGTCCTCGACACTCATCCCGGTGAGGTCCTGCAGCTCCCGGCGGTGGTGGCCCAGCTCGACGACCTTGGGCTGGATGCGCACGGTGTCGCCGCCCCAGTCGGTGACGATGTCGAGCTCGTCGACGTCGAAGCCGAGGTCGTTGAGCCGCTCCACGCGCTGCTCGATGCGCCACATCTCGTCGGCGCGGAACTCCTCGACGCCGGTCAGCTCGCCCCACAGGGCGTCGTACTGGGTGCGCAGGTGCTCGATGACCTCGAGTCCGTCGATGGGCCTCGGGACCGCTCCGCTGGCGGAGAGGTCCATGATCTCGGCGAAGATGTTCTCGCACCCGACGGTGATGTCGTGCTCGCGCATGCGATCGCCGACGGTGTCGTGGAGCTCACCGGTCTCGGCGTCGACGAGGTAGGCCGAGAAGGCGCCGGCGTTGCGGCGGAACAGCACGTTCGACAGCGAGACGTCACCCCAGAAGAACCCAGCGAGGTGCAGCCGCACGATCAGCACCACCATGGCGTCGATGAGGCTCGGCACGTCGTCGGGGGAGAGGCCGTGGGTGAACAGGCTGCGGTAGGGCAGCGAGAAGCGCAGGTGCTCCGTCATCAGGGCCGCGGGCAGCTCCTCACCCGCGTCGTCGGTCCTGCCGGCGACGACGCCCTGCGGGACCACCGACGGCAGGCCCATCCGCTGCAGGTCGCGCAGCAGGCGGTACTCCCGGAAGGCGATGTCCTCCTGGGTCTCCTTGATGGCATAGGTCCGCTCGCCGAGCCGGACGATCCGCACGACGTGGCGTGAGAGCCCGCGCGGGAGGGGTACGACGACGTCGTCGGGCCACTCCTCCAGGGGGAGTGACCACGGCAGGCCGACGATCGCCGGGTCCGGCCGGTTCGCCACGATCCGCAGGGCCATGGGGCGACGCTACTCCCGCTCAGCCCAGCGTCCACACGTCCAGCCGCGGCCCGACTTCGTCGGGATGACCCGGCTCCGTGCCGAGCAGGTGCTCGCCGAGCGTGAGGCCGGGGATCTCGACCCCGGGGGCCGACGTCCGCCTCGCCACGACGAGCACCGACTCGACAGGGTGCTCGCGGACGAAGGCGATGACGTCGTCGTCGACGTGCGCCCAGCGCAGGCCGCCGCGGCGGAGGGCGACGTGACCGCGGCGCAGCGCCGCGAGCTCACCGTAGGTCGCCAGGGTGGCCAGGTCCCAGGCGTCCTCGTCGTCCCACGGCATCGGCCGTCGGGCGTCCTCCCCGTTGACCCCCTCGAGCCCGATCTCGTCGCCAGCGAAGAGCATGGGCACGCCGGGCAGGGTGAACTGCAGGCCGGCAGCGACGCGGTGGACGGCCGCGTCCCCACCGACGAGGGTGCGGATGCGGGCCGAGTCGTGGGAGCCGAGGATGTTCCAGCTCGACGAGACGGCCCGCCAGCCGAGGGCGCCGTGCCAGGCCCGGATGGTGTCGACCACCTCGCCGCCGGTTCGTCGTGGCACGGGCACGGGCCGGCCGAACGGCCGGGCAGGGGAAGCCGGGTCGCGCACCCACGCCCACACCGGCCACGAGAAGCCGGAGTAGTTCATGGTGCCGTGCCAGCCGTCCCCGTCGACGTCGCCGGTCGCGTCGTGGTTGTGCTCACCGATGACCAGCGGGTCGGCGCGCAGTGCCTCGGCCGTGCGGCGCACGGCCCGCGCGACCTCGTGGGTGACGTCGACCGCCCCGAGCCGGCCGGTCATGTTGGCGACATCGATCCGCCAGCCGTCGACGTCGAAGGGCGGCTGCAACCAGCGCCCGACGATCGAGTCGGGTCCCTCCACCATGGCCGCGCGCAGGTTGCGATCGGCGTGGTTGACCTTGGGGAGCGTGTGGTGGCCCATCCAGCTCTCGTAGGAGCCGTCGGCGTCGAAGCTGTAGAAGCTGCGGTGGGGGTCGTCGGGGTCGGCGTGCGCGGCCCGGAACCACTCGTGGGTGTCGCCGGTGTGGTTGGTCGTGAGGTCACCGAGGATCCGCCAGCCCCGCGCGTGCACCGCCCCGCTCAGGCGCTCGTAGGCGTCGTTGCCGCCGAGCAGCGGGTCGACCTGCGTGAAGGTGGTGGCGTTGTAGCGGTGGTTGCTCTCGCCGGGGAAGACCGGGGTCGTGTAGAGGATGTCGGCGCCGGTCGCCTCGACGTGGTCGAGGTGCTCGACGATGCCGTCGAGGTCGCCGCCGAAGAGCTGCAGCGGCGTGCGCGGGTCGGTGCCCTCGAACACCACCTCGTCCTCCCACGCCGCGGGGACGGCCCACTCGGGCGTGGGACGGTCGTCGGCCGCGGCCGAGCGGGCGAAGCGGTCGGGGAACACCTGGTAGACCACGCCGTCCCGCGCCCAGTCGGGCGCCTGCGGGAAGGCGGCGAGGCGGAAGTCGGCAGCGTCCGGGACGTCGTACGACACCACCCCGGCGCCGGTGAGCCACTCCTGCTCCTCGCCACGCACGACCAGGAAGCGGTAGTGGGTGACCGGGTTGCGGACCGGCAGCCCGGCCTCCCACCACACCACCCGGTCCCGCTCGAGTCTCGCGGTCGGGTGGTAGACCGGCTCGGCGTCGTAGGTGGTCCGCAGCCACACCTCGTCGATCGGGTCGCCGGCGACGGAGCGCATCCGCACGCGGACTGTCTCGCCCAGCCCAGGCGCCTCGTCGTCGACGTAGAGAGGCGAACCGTCGTGGTGCGGCTGGTCGAGCAGGCTCATGGCACCAGTGTTCCAGTCGCTCGCCTAGGATGGCCGCCGCGCCTCCGGGCGCACGCCGCGTTAGCTCAGGGGTAGAGCACCAATCTTGTAAATTGGGTTGCGAGAGTTCGAATCTCTCACGCGGCTCCACTGTCGGTGGTCGGCCCTACGTTCGACGTGTGACATGCCTGGGATGTGGCGTCGTTCTCATCAAGAGGCACCAGAAGGTCTTCTGCAGCAATCGGTGCCAGCGTGCCAAGGAGCGTCGCCAGGTGGCTGGCCACCGGCGAAGCATCGGCAGTCTCCGGCCATGGCCACTTCGTCAGGACCCACATCCTCCAGGAGCAGGGGGAGGTGTGCGCGATCTGCGGTGGCCCCACGACGTGGAACGGTCAACCCATGCGGCTGGTCCTCGACCACGTCGACGGCGACTCCACCAACAACCGTCGTGCGAATCTTCGGCTGATATGCCCCAACTGCGACTCGCAGCTTCCGACCTTCAAGGCGCGAAACCGCGGCCGCGGACGAGCATGGCGCCGCCAACGCTACGCCGACGGGAAGTCCTACTAGAGCGACCGTTACGGCCTGCCGCCGACTCCGAGGTTTCCCGGCTCCTCGCCCGGGTAGGACGTGTGGAGTCGAACTCCAGTGAGGAAATGTATGAAGCTCCGCATCGCTCTCGTCTCCGCCCTGCTCGCCGGCACGGCTCTTGCCGGCCCGGGCGCCCAGTCCGCGGCTCCGACGCTCATGCAGACGGCGACCACGGGGACCCTCGGCACGTGGAACTACGCGGTGCAGTTCGGCGAGGGGACCCCCGACCACGGCGTTGGCAAGGGGTTCTGCTCGGACGTGGTCACCGACAACGTGGCTGACGACTACCCGGCCGATCCCAACCCCTACTGCTCGGAGTACACCGACATGCGCCCGGGCAAGCGCGAGCTGAAGGGCCTGGTCTTCGTCGCGTCCTCGAGCGCCGACACCATGGTCTACGTCGACACCTGGGTCACGCGTCCCCACGTCGAGCGGCTGCAGATCAAGTACTCCGGCGGCTCGAAGCGCATCCTGAAGAAGCAGACCAGCTCCAGCGTGCTCAGCCTCTACGGCGACCGCGGTCGCTACTGGTTCCGCGTCTACGATGCCGCCGACCCGAACCGGACCAAGTCGATCGTGGGCCAGGACAAGCAGTGCGAGAAGGTGCGCGGCAAGCGGCGTTGTCGCTGGGTGACGGTGGCCACCGAGCGGAGCTGACCCGCTCAGCGCTTCGTCGGGCACTCCGGGTTGGTGCACACGCGCTCGTCGGGGGTGGCATCCGCCTCGCCCACCACCCCGTCAGCGGGGCCGACGGGGTGGTCAGGACGCGTGTCGGTCGACTCGTGAGCACGCAGCTCGACGTCGGAGCCGCAGACCTCGCAGGGGGCGCTGTCGAAGTACACCGATCACCTCACCTGCTCGACGTCGAACTCGCACCGCGGCGCGGCGATGGCGTCCTGGGCGGCGACGAGGCGCAGCTCGCGCTCGCCCGATCGGAGGGTCTCGTCCAGCACCGCGAAGACCGACGATGCCGTCCGCCCCAGTGCGTCGGCGGGAGAGCCCGTCTCGTGCAGGTGGGCGGTGAACAGGGCGGCGGTGATGTCGCCCGAGCCGTTGGCCTTCATCGGCAGGCGGGGCGTCTGCACGATCCAGGCTCCCTCGCCGGTGACGGCGAGCATCTCGATGACGTCCGCGGCGGCGTCCTCACGGTCGACGGAGGTGACGAGCACGGTCGTCGGACCCATGTCGCGTACGACGTCCGCTGCCGCCAGCACATCGGCGAGGGCGGACGGGCCGCCCAGCTCCTCGCGCCCGGTGATGAAGCCGAGCTCGAACTGGTTGGGGGTGAGGATGTCGGCCACGGGGATGACGGTGTCGATGTACTTCGGCGGGATCGCGGGGTTCACGAAGCAGCCGGAGGTGGCGTTGCCCATCACCGGGTCGCAGGTGTAGGTCGCCCGCGGGTTCGCGGCCTTCACCTTCGCCACCGCCTCGACGACGACGTCGGAGATCTCGGGCGAGCCCTGGTAGCCCGAGAGCACGGCGTCACACGTGGGCAGCACCCCGCGCTCCTCGATGCCGGCCACGACGTCACGCACGTCGGCCGCCGGGATCAGCGGCCCGCGCCAGGCGCCGTACCCGGTGTGGTTGGAGAAGTTGACCGTCAGGACGGGCCACACCTCGTGGCCCAGCCGCTGGAGCGGGAAGACCGCGGCGGAGTTGCCGACGTGGCCGTAGGCGACGTGGGACTGGATCGACAGGATGCGCACCCGCCCACACTAGGGCCGGGCGGGGGCCTCCCGGCTCAGGCGACCTGCAGCGACCGCTTGGACAGGCCCATCCAGAAGCCGTCGACGACCTGGTTGCCCGGCTCGTCGGCCGTGGAGGCGGCGCCGAGGGTGACGAAGAGCGGGGTGTAGTGCTCGACGGTCGGGTGGGCGTAGGGCATGCCCGGTGCCTTGGAACGGTAGGCCGCGAGCTCGTCGACGTCGCCACGTGCCAGGGCCTCGCCCGCCCACGCGTCGAACTCGCGGGACCAGCCCGGGGCCTTGGCCTCGATGCTCCAGTCGGTGAGGAACGGCAGGCCGTGGGTGAGGAAGCCCGAGCCGATGATCAGCACGCCCTCGTCGCGCAGGGGCCGCAGGCGCTCGCCGAGCTTCATGAGCTTGTAGGGGTCGTCGGTGGGCAGCGACATCTGGAGGACCGGGACGTCGGCCTCGGGATACATGATCTTGAGGGGGACCCAGGCACCGTGGTCCAGCCCGCGGCTGTGGTGCTGGTGGACGGGCTCGGTGCTGGGCATCATCGCGGCGATGCGCTTGGCCAGGCTCGTGGCGTCGGGCGTCTCGTAGGTCATCTGGTAGTACTTCGGCGCGAATCCGCCGAAGTCGTAGACCAGCGGAGCGCCGCTGGCGGTCAGGCTGACCGGCGCGGACTCCCAGTGAGCGCTGACGATCAGGATCGCCTTCGGCCGGGGGAGGTCAGCCGCCCAGCTGGAGAGCTGTCCGGACCACACCGGGTCGTCGAGGAGTGGGGGAGCTCCGTGGCCGATGTAGAGCGCCGGCATGCGCCCCGTGGTGTCGAGGTCAGTCATGTCCAGCATAATAGTTCAATCCTCAACTATATTCCCGGCAGCTGCCACTCCACCGGCGGAGCTCCCTGCTCGGCCAGCATGGCATTGATCCGTGAGAACGGGCGGGACCCGAAGAAACCGCGGGAGGCGGAGAGCGGCGAGGGATGCGCGGACTCGACCCACGGGAGGGGTCCGAGGAGGGGCTTGGCCGTCTGGGCGTCGCGCCCCCACAGGATGGCCGTGCATGGGCCGCCTCGCGCGGCCAACGCCCGGATCGCGCAGTCGGTCACCACCTCCCAGCCCTTGCCACGGTGCGAGGCGGCCTCGCCCGGGCGCACCGTGAGCACGCGGTTCAGCAGCATGACGCCCTGGTCGGACCACGCGGTGAGGTCGCCATGTGCCACGGGTGCGACGCCGAGGTCGTCGGCGAGCTCGCGGTAGATGTTGGACAGCGACCGAGGAATGGGTTGCACGTCGGGTGCGACCGCGAAGGAGAGCCCGATGGGATGGCCGGGAGTGGGGTAGGGGTCCTGGCCGAGCACCAGCACCCGCACCTCGGTGAGCGGGCGCTGGAACGCGCGCAGGATGTGGTCCCCCGCGGGCAGGTACTCACGGCCGGCTGCAAGCTCCGCCCTCAGGAACCGGCCCATGGACGAGATCTGCTCGTCCACCGGTGCCAGTGCCTCGGCCCAGTCGGGAGCGACCAGTCCCCGCTCGACAAGTCGCTCCAGGGCGCTCACGCCTCCCTCCCCGGCGCGTGGGGACGGACCGGCCGCTGCAGCCGGTCCAGGAATGCGATGAGGAGCGCCTCGCGCATCGCCGGGGACGCGACGTCGAGCATGGCGTTGACCTCGGCCATCCGCGCCGGGAGCGCGAGGGCACCGTCCTCGGACGTGCCCACCAGTCCGGAGGCCGCCAGCAGGCCGTCGAAGTCGTCGCCGGACAGCGCCGCGGGGTCCAGGGCGTCGATGAAGGCGACGACTTCGGGATCGACGCGCACCGGGCCTGCGGCCCGGGCGGCCGCGACCGCCTCGCCGAGCGTGGTGCGGAGCTCTTCGGCGTGGGCGAGGGTCGCGGCACTGACGGAGAGGTGGATGCTCGGCCCCCGACCCGCGAAGGAGAGCTGCGGCTGGACGTACCACCCGCGCGCGAGCATCTCGTCGGTCACGGTGAACGGGTCGCACGTGTCGTCGGTCTCCAGCGCGACCAGCGTCGAGTCCGGAGCGACGACCAGCGAGATGCCCGGCTGGGCGGCAACGGTCGCCACCACGGCGTCGACAGCCTCGAAGACCTCCCGCGCGAGCCGCAGGTAGCCCTCGTCACCGAGGTGCTGGACCACGGCCCACGTGCCGGCCACCGGCCCGCCCGACCGCGTCGACTGCATCGTGGAGTTGAGCATCGTGTAGCCGGGCCAGTCGGCGGATGCGAAGAACTGCGGGCGGCGCAGCTCTGCTGTCCGGTGGAGCAGGATCGAGGTGCCCTTGGGGGCGTAGGCGTACTTGTGGGTGTCGAGGGAGATCGAGGTGACGCCCTCGACCGCGAAGCTCCACGGTGGGATCGCGCGTCCCAGCCGGGCGGCGTACGGCAGCACCCAGCCGCCGATGCACGCGTCGACGTGGCAGCGGATCCCCCGCGCGTGTGCCGCGGCCGCGATCTCACCCACCGGGTCCACGACCCCGTGGGCGTACGACGGAGCGCTGGCCACCGCGAGCACGGTGGTCTCGTCGAGCGCCTGCTCCATGGCGGCGGCGTCGGCACGGAAGTCGGGACCGACAGGCACGACCACGGACCGTACGCCGAAGTAGTGGGCAGCCTTGTGGAAGGCGGCGTGTGCCGTCGCGGGCAGCACCATGCTCGGCCGGTCGATGTCGGGCCGGCTGTCGCGAGCTGCCTGCACGGCGAGCAGCACCGACTCGGTGCCACCGGAGGTGACCGTGCCGACAGCCCCCTCGGGGGCGTCGACCAGGTTGCAGGCGAAGCCGACGAGGTCGTTCTCCATGGTGAGGAGCGAGGGGAACGCGGTCGGGTCCAGCGCGTTGGAGGCGGCGTAGGCAGCCACCGCCTCGCGGGCCAGCCTGTCGACCTCCGGCAGGCCGGAGTCGAACACGTAGGCCAGCGTGCGCCCTCCGTGGACGGGCAGGTCGCCCGCCTGCAAGGCACGCAGGCGAGTCAACGGGTCAGAGCGATCAGTCAACGAGGACTCCTTCGGAGCGGGCCACGGCGGCGGCGTCGAGGGTGTAGCGGCGCAGCCACCACAGGCTCAGCAGGATGAGGAGGGCGGGCAGCACGGAGAACCCCAGGGTGATCGCGAGCTGGGCGGACTCAGGCTGCTCGACGGCACCGCCGGTGCTGGAGACGTAGCCGCCCAGCGCGAGCACGAGCGCGAACACACCCGGGCCGAGGGCGAGTCCGAGGGTCTCCCCGGCGGTCCACACACCGGTGTAGACGCCGATGCGGTTCTCCCCGGTCCTGGCGGCGTCGACGGCAGCGGCGTCGGGGAGCATGGCCATCGGGAACACCTGGCATCCCGCATAGCCGACGCCGACCAGTGCCGTCCCGGCCATCGTCCAGACGTCGTTGCTCCCGAGGGCGAGCAGCGTGAGGGACGCTCCAGCGGCGAGAACCAGTGAGGCCACCACGTAGCCTCGCTTCTTCCCGACCTTCTCGCCCCAGCGCGCCCAGAGGGGCGTCAGCACCAGGGCGGGACCCACGAAGCACACGAACAGGATCGTGGACAGGCCCTGACGGCCCAGCACGTCGCCCGCGAGGTAGTCGACACCGGCCAGCATGCACCCCGTCGCCAGGGCCTGGAGAACGAACGTGGTGAGCAGCACACGGAAGTCACGCGCCGCCGCCACGGTCCGCAGCTGCTCGCGCAGCGACCCCGCCCCGGGCGCGACCCTGCCGATCGGAGCCCGTCGGGTGCCGTGCCACGCACTCACGGCGCCGACGGCGATCAGGCACGCCATCACGACTCCCATCACCCGGTACCCCTCGCGCCCGCCCACGGCGTCGCGAATGATCGGAGCAGTCGCACCGGCGAGCATGATCGTGAACGCCAGGATCGCCACGCGCCACGTCATCAGCCGGGTGCGCTCGTCGTACGACGCCGTAATCTCGGCGGGCATCGAGACGTAGGGCACCTGGAAGAACGCGTAGGCGGTGGCGGCCAGCACGAAGAAGACCAGCACCCACGCGGCCTCGGCCACCCTCGATCCGAGGTCGGGTGCGGCGAAGACCAGCGCGAACGCGCCCGCGAGCATCACGCCCGCTCGGAGCAGCCAGGGTCGTCGCGGGCCGGAGGGGTCGACCGTGCGGTCGCTCAACCGTCCGGCGATGGGGTTGAGCACCACGTCCCACGCCTTCGGGAGGAACACGATGAGCCCGGCCCACAGCGCGGCCACGCCCAGCTCGTCGGTGAGGTAGGGCAGCAGCATCAGGCCCGGCACGGTCCCGAACGCGCCGGTCGCCACCGACCCCGAGCCGTAGCCGATCCTGACGCTGCGCGGCAGCGTGCGCGCCGTGTCCGTCGGGTCGGCCGTCATGCGGGCACTCTAGGGCGGCCCGGGCGCGGGGATCGACGTCATCGCGCCAGGGCGCGCGATCCCCCTGATCCGTGCCGGCGCTGCGGGTTGGCGCCGATCGCCTCGGGACCTGCCGGCTTCTTGGCGGACGCCTTCTTCCTCGTGGCCGTCTTCTTGGCGGGCTTCTTCACCGCAGCCTTCTTCACCGCAGCCTTCTTCGCGGCGGACTTCTTGGCAGGAGGCTTCTTGGCAGCAGGCTTCTTGACCGGGGCGTTTCCGGCGACCGGCTTCCTCGGCTCGGGGCTCGACCACTGCTCGATCCACTCGTCCATCACGCGCCAGGTGGTGTCGCGCGCGGCCCGGCCCGTGAGCATGCCCAGGTGTCCGCCGGGCACGATCTCGAACCGGGTCTCCGGTGCCCCGGTCACCATGTCGATGAACGGCCGGACGGCGGCGATCGGCGCGATCCCGTCGGTCGCGCCACCGAAGGCCAGCACGGGCACGGCGATGTCGGCCAGCGAGATGACCCGATCGCCGAAGTCCATGGAACCGTGCGAGAGGGCGTTGTTGCGCACCATCCGGTGGTAGACCTGCCCGAACGAGCGACCGGGGTAGGCGATCATGTTGGCCATGAACCGGTCGACCGCCTCGAGCTGGGCGAGGAAGTCGGTGTCGTCGAGGTGGGTGAGGACCGCCAGCGGCTTCGTGACGATCTTCTGCACGCTCGCGAGCTGGAAGGCCCACTTCACGATCGGCTGGGGAGCACCGCCCAGGGCGCGGTAGGCGCCGGCGACCACGCCGCCGCCCTCGGTGAGGTTCAGGAGGGGCCGCACCGGTGCCACCAACGGCACCTTGCTCGTGTCGACCGGGGAGCCCACGACCGTGAGCGAGGCGAGGGGGAGGTCGGGTCGGTCCGCGGCCGTGAGCATCGCGAAGATGCCACCGAGGCTCCACCCGACCAGGTGGACCGGGCGACCGCCGGAGTGCTCGGACGCCGCCGTGATCGCCGCCGGCAGCACCTCGTCCACCCAGTGCTCCATCCCCAGCGAGCGGTTGCGGAAGGAGACCTGGCCGTACTCCACGAGGTAGGTGCGGCGACCCAGCGAGACGAAGTGCTCGACGAGTGAGCAGCCGCGACGCAGGTCGAAGCACAGGGAGGGCGCCGCCAGGGGGGTGACGAGCAGGACCGGATCGCCCGACTCGACCATCCCGGGGGCCGGTCGGTAGTGGTAGACCTCGCGCAGCTCGCCCTCGTCGATGAGGGCGCGCGGCATGGGGCGCAGGTCGGCCAGCCCGCCGTACAGCAGGCTGTGCGCCACGTTGTTCGCAGCGGTGACCAGCTGGTCTCGCTTGGGGATCAGGTCCATGGAGCGAAATCTACGCGTCCCTGAGCGTGCCGCAGAAAAAGTTCCAGCCGGGTGCATCCGCAGGGGTGCTGGTGGCCGAGAAGAAGTCGACGGGCGCGACACGGCGCCCCCGACGAAAGGCTCCTCCCATGAAGCGCAGTGCCCGTATCGTCATCGGCTCCCTGGCTCTCGCCGTCGGAGCGGTTCCGGCCACCATGACCACCGCCTCGGCCCAGGTGGCCCCGGGCGAGACCAGCCTCGCCGAGGTCCTCACCTCCGACGGCAACAAGTTCGACAAGAACGCCAAGGACTTCGACATCGTGACCGAGGCCGCGCTCGCGGTGATCGGCGCCAAGCCGGACACCCCGGTGGCCCTGCTCGCGGACGGCTCGACGCGCCTGACGGCGTTCGCCCCGACCGACCAGGCCTTCCGCCTGCTGGCCAAGGACCTGACCGGCAAGACCATCAGGAGCGAGAAGAAGGTCTTCAGCACCCTGGTCGAGGCCGCGGGCGTCGACACCATCGAGACCGTCCTGCTCTACCACGTCGTCGCGGGCAAGACGCTGACCAGCAACAAGGTGCTCAAGGCCGACGGTGCGCGCCTGAAGACCGCCGCGGGCGCCACCGTGAAGGTCAAGATCCGCCAGCACCCGCTGACGATCACGCTCAAGGACCGCGACCGTGACGACCGCGACGCGCGGGTCGTCCTCAAGGCCATCGACGTCAACAAGGGCAACAAGCAGGTCGCCCACGGCGTCGACCGCGTCCTGCGGCCGATCAACCTCTGACGGTCCGAGGACCCGAGGCGAGACCGGGGTGGGGAGCAGATGGGCATCCTGCTGCTCCCCACCCAGCGTGCTCGCGGGTACGGTGGCGCCGTGGTCAGAGCGGCGTCAACGGTCGACGAGGAGACGGACGACTCCGTCCGCTCGTTGTCCGCGCGCCTGGTCGCCGGTGACGAGTCGGTCCTGGCGGAGGTCTTCGACCGATGGTCGGCGTTGGTCCACTCGTTCGCCCTCCGGGCCCTCAACGACGTCCACGACGCCGAGGAGGTCACCCAGCAGGTGTTCGTCGCCGCGTGGCGGAGTCGTCACACGCTGACGCCGAGCCCGAGCGCACTGCCGGCATGGCTCCTCGGGATCGCCCGCAACAAGATCGCCGACGTCAGGGCACTCCGCGCGCGTGACGCCCGACGTGTCGCTGCTGTCGCTGCCACACCGGATCCTGCCACCACCGACCTGCGCAAGTCCGACCCGGACTCCGACGTCGCCGAGCGCCTCGTGCTGC